>JAHEQA010000051.1 GCA_019561615.1 Methanothermococcus sp. SCGC AD-155-E23 | reverse complement strand
TCAAAGGATCCCTTAAGACTTATCTCCACGGGAGCCCTGGTATATGGAGGGATGTGCAACATCTTCTACTTTCTAGTGGCCTTTATACTCCTCCTACTTTTAGGGTATAAGGCAGGTATCCTCATACTCTTTACCTCCTTCCTCCTCTAAGTGTAGACTACTTTATAAAAAAGATCTCAGTACAGGAACTTAGTAGGGAGGGGCTGGAAAGTATATCTGAGATTGTTACAACACTTGCAGAGGTGGAGGGCCTCTACAACCACGCCAAGGCTGTCAAGATAAGGTTGAGGGATAGAGATGTCTATAAAGGCCGCCCTGGGAAGTAAAAATCCTACAAAGATCAAAGGGGCCCAGATGGCACTGGAGAAGGTTATGAAGGATGTAACTCTTATACCAGTGGAGGTGGACAGTGGAGTATCTAAACAGCCCTTTGGATTTGAGGAGATTTTAAAGGGGGCGATAAACAGGGCTAGGAGGGCCTTTGAGAAGGTGCCCTGCCACTACGGTATAGGTATTGAAGCTGGAGTAGTGGAGATAGGTGGGAAGTACCTGGACATCCACATATGTGCTATTTTTGATGGAGAGGATTACACCCTAGGTACATCCCAGGGGTTCCAGATACCTGAAGAGGTAATTAAAGAGATTAAGAAAGGAGAAGAGTGTAGCAAGGTAGTTGAGAAGATCTATGGTATAAGGAACATTGGAAGAAGGGAAGGTATAATTGGATATTTGACGAAGAACCTTGTTAGTAGGGCGGATCTCTGTAGAGATGCAGTACTCATGGCCATGGTACCTAGGTTGTAATTACCTATAATTCCTACATATCTCCTTTAACAACTCTAACTTTGAGGTACCCTCCTCCACTTTAACCTTGATATATCCAGAGGGTTCCCAGTGCCTCCTTGGATGACACTTGTCCCTTACCATCTCAGGGGAGTAACCCATCTTTTTCAAGGTTTTGTATATCTTCTCCAACTTGGGATTTTTAACACCTAGATCTCGAGGTACCTGTCGCCCCTCCCTTCGACTCCTCTCCCTATCTATATAAACTGGCCAGATAACTAACTCCTTCATCCTACAACCACCCCTCCTTTATAAACACATACATTAGTATCACTATGAGAATGAGAATTACTCCCATCACTATCCAAAACCCATAGGGACTATCTACAAGAGGCATGTACTTAAAGTTCATACCAAATACTCCAGTTATCCAGACAGGGACTGCAAATATAGTGGTAACGATGGTCAATATCTTCATAATCTGATTCATCCTGATGTTCTCCAGAGAGAGACTCATATCCATCATGGAGACTAGCAACTCCCTATAGGTAGTCTCCATATCTAACAACTGGAGGGTGTCGTAGTAGAGATCCTCTAGATGTTCCCTGTCCTCCTGTGTGGTAATTGGAAGGTACTTTCTCTTAAGTACAGAGAGAACATCCTTGTTGGACACTAGAGCCTTATGGAAGTACACCAGGGTTTTTCTCAGTTGGAGTATCTCCTCTGTTACATTCTTATCCCCATTTATCAGGGCATCCTCTAACCTGTCCAATTTGTCCTCAAGATTTAAGAGTATCCTGGAGTAGTAGAGAGTAATCTGATTTAAAAGTACGTAGAGAAAAAAACCTACCCCCTTTCCCATGAGGGTCTTAGGTTTCTTAGATTTTAACAGGGTATATATCTTCCCAATAGGTTTTATCTTGTTGGCGTGGATGGTCAGTATCAGGTTGTCCTTTATAAATATACCGAAGGATGTGGTGATAACCTCCTCCTCACAGAGAGGTGCCTTGTAGATAATGAGATAGTAATCCTCCTCCTCTTCAACCCTGGGAACCTCCTGCTCATCTAACCCAACCTTTAACTCTTCCACACCTATACCTGTTTTTTCAGAGAGTTTTAAAAGTTCCTCCTCTGAGGGGGCATAGCAGTCTATCCATACCAGTACATAGTCCCTGTAATCTTTTAGATCCTCTAGATCCAATTCAACTATCTCCTCCCCTGTATATGCCAAGACCTTAAGCATACTATCCCGTTATAGTCTTCCTACCTTCCCCTGTAGAAGAGAACTATGAAGAGAATGGCTGTTATGAGGGTATATACTATAACAGATACAACTACCTCCACAAGTTCAGCCCTTCCACATAGGAGATTGGAAAACCTAATTAAAATCTCCCTAAGTATGAAGAGAATTACTATACCAAAGAGAAACCTCTTAAAAATATCCAAAACCTCTTTGTTGGAGTAGATGATACCATCTATAGAACGTGCAACTAGAACTATAAAGGTTCCAAGTACAAAGAAATCTGTAAAGTACTGGAGGAACTTCCCCACGAAATTTATAAAGTCCACACCTTGGGCCATGCTATAGGAGTAGAGGGCCCCTATGACTATAATCAGTATGGCTATGGTATTACCAATAGGCGTAAGTCTCTTAAATTCAAAACTTCTTCCCTCCTCCTTTAGAGCCTTCTTTAAATCATCAATTAACCCTGAACCTTCTGAGAGGATGTACAACCCAACTATACCTACGATGATCCTCCAACCAAGATCTGCAAATATGGCGTAGATAACCATGGCAAATCCAATGGAGGTAAATATAAAGGGAAGGTACTGGGACATGGTCTTCTCTAGAAACTCCTGGATAAGGTAGTAGGTGGACTCCAGGTACTCACTTTGCTTTACAACTATCCTCTTCTTCCATACAAATACATCTTTACCCTCGAGATACTTTAACACCAACTCGTCCTCCTTACCGTCAGATACAAAGTATACAAAGGTAGGCTCGTAGAGGTAGAGGAGAAAGTCTAACTGCTCCTTTATCCTCTTGGCACACTCCTTAGATTCCACATCTTTATAGCCAGAGATAACAGCCAGCTCCACCTGGTAACCCTCCCTCTTAAGATCGTCGTATAACTTCACCCCTCCAAGTATGGAGTTTATATCTGTATCCCCTGGATCTGCCAGTCCCAGCTTAACAGCGGCATTTATACAGTTAGACCTACCTATTACTGGAGTTTTGATATTGGCCTTCCTCCCTACGTCATCATCCATATCTACTACAATAACAAGGTATCTATCCTCCTTTTTAACGGTATTAACACTGGAATTGTTACTCATAAATATCCCAATTATTATCTCTCCTTAAGATTCAGTAGGGAATTTACATAGAGCATAAGGAAGGTAACTATTAGAAATCCATAGTTGATACCTATCTCACACATGGAGAGAAGTATGGCAGCGTATATGCAGTATATTCTCTTATCCCCTCTATATATGGATCTGGTGAAGAGACCTAGTAGGATTGCAAAGAGGAGACCGTAGACACCAAAGTCTAGGTAGAGGGGTCCAAACATTGTAGATGTGAAGTTGTGGGAGTAGCCAAAGAGTAACTCCCCAATAAGTCTTTCCCCCTCTGGGTTCAATACAACCTTTCCAAGTGTATGTTTTGGATAGTTTACTATCTTCTCCAGTACCATGAGATCGAAGTAGGCCCTGTAGGAGAGTATCTCAAGTAGACCTATACTCCACCTCTGTCCAGAGGATAGTAGTATAACCTTGGTCATAACAGCCAGTATTACCATCAACCCCAAGATGGATAGAGCTATAGCTTTGAGAGATATCTGCCCTAGATAATACCTGTAGAGGAGGAAGGAGGTAAAGAGTATGAGGATACCTGCCTTATACCCTAAAAGTAGGAGGAGTATAAAGGCCACTAGAAAGTAGAAGATGTTGCACATCCCTCCATATACCAGGGCTCCCGTGGAGATAAGTCTTAAGGGATCCTTTGA
>JAHEQA010000050.1 GCA_019561615.1 Methanothermococcus sp. SCGC AD-155-E23 | reverse complement strand
TAGAGGAGGAAGGAGGTAAAGAGTATGAGGATACCTGCCTTATACCCTAAAAGTAGGAGGAGTATAAAGGCCACTAGAAAGTAGAAGATGTTGCACATCCCTCCATATACCAGGGCTCCCGTGGAGATAAGTCTTAAGGGATCCTTTGAAATGGCCATCCTTATTTTATAGTCCAGTATTGGTATAGTGCCGTATTTTGCAGTGAGGGCTAGAAAGGAGAGGATGCCCACTATAAATATTATGTCATCCATGTATCTAAGTATTTTAAGTGGAGGAGGTGGATTTTTTAAATCCTCTAGTAACCTGTGGAGAACAAAGAGGTTTGAGACTGCCAACACTAAAAGGGGATAGAGTATGGATAGGATGTAGGATTTTGTAACGGTGAAAACCCCATAGGATATAAGTAAAAACAGTGCTAAGCCGTATATAATGGGAAGGAACGTCCTCAAGGAGGTGTTGGACATCCATCTCCCATCTATAAAAAAGGGTAGGGAGTAGAAGAGGATAAAGAGGGAGATCAGCAAAAGAATCTTTATTAAAGATATGTAGCCAAGGGAGGGATAGTAAGGAATGGCTAGGAGGAATATAGCCAGATGCCCTAAGATCACTATAAAAACAGGATGTGTTATATACTTTTTAATTCTATCACCTTAGTTGTGATTTTATTGGCACTACACCGAAAGATTTATATAGAACTGCTGAGGAACAAATAATACGAAAAGAGAAAAAGAGGTGATAAGGGATGTTCGGAAGGGACCCATTCTCAGAGATAGAGAGACTGATGGCAGAGATGTTCATGACCACCCCTATGATGGGTGTATCTGTACCAGGTAGAAGACCTATGGTCTCCACAGGTATAGAGATCTCTGGTAAGGGGTTCATGCCCATTGCTATAATAGAGGGGGATGAGAATATAAAAGTTATTGCAATGCTCCCTGGGGTAAACAAGGAGGATATTGCACTAAACGCCATTGGGGACACCTTGGAGATCAGGGCAAAGAGAACACCTCTCATGGTAACTGAATCTGAGAGAATCATCTACTCCGAGATACCTGAGGAAGAGGAGGTATACAGGGTAATAAAGTTACCTGTAACTGTAAGGGAGGATGCTGCCAGTGCTAAATTTGAAAATGGTCTCTTAGTTGTAAACCTACCAAAGACTGAAACCTCCATAAGAAGAGGTATTAACATTGAATAAAATAATTACTTTTTTATTTTTTTATCTATGTAAAAAAAAAAGATAAAGACTTTTGGAGGTTAAGGTCCCTCTATTTTCCAGTTCTCTTATTTTCCCACTTTACAAAGATTGGTATTTGAGGGAGGTCATCCAAGGTCTTGAAGTACTCCACTGCAGCCTTTGTACCCCATCTATCAGAACCTGCCAGGAGTACTACTGTGTGGCCGTTTATCTTCGTTACCTGTATAACCCCTCTATTCTTCCCTGGATATTCGTTGGTTACTCCCATTGGGAAATGCCCTAGGTATTTTTTTACAGTTGGATTTGCAACTGGACCTCCTATGAGGATACAGTCCTCATTTATTTCGAGAGGTGTATTTGCCAGTATAAAGGAATTTAAATTCTCTGCTGAGAGAGTGGCGTCTATCTCTGATCCTACTATGATTTTTGCCCTGGATACGAAGTTTCTTATCTTCTCTGATTTAATATTCTTTGCTATTGGAACATCGTTCTCCAAAATTACTTTTTGGAAGGTGTAACCATCGATATCTGAAAGAATCGCTTTATATAATATGGCTGAGTAAGTTGGATAGGTTGTATAGAGGGAAATATTGGCTACTGAGAACTCTCCAGATTTAGAGATGTTGAAACCTGTTATGAAGAGATTACCGTCAGATAGATACCAACTGTATTTTCCTATTGAATCCACATCTGTTACTGAAAGATTTTTTAACATTATATGTAAGTCGTATCCTCCAACAGGTCTTTCCTCAGGTATATTGGAAACGTTTATCACTGCCTTTACAGTACCACTGTCTTGGAGGACCCTGTATATTTTAACATAGGTAGTTATTGGTTGTACCTCAACCTCCCTTACAACTTTATTGTCCTTCTCATTCCATTCATCCACTTTATTCTCTGGATCTACCAACACCACTAAGGTGTATTTTTTAACTTTCTCAGGCACCCATTTAAAAGTTAGAGTTCTCTTCTCTCCTGCTTTTAATCCATGTACAGGTATAGAGCCTACTTTATCGGCATCTGCATACAGATCCACAGAAAAGGATACATCAATATCCTTCTGACCCCCATTGGCTACAGTTACACCTATAGGAGTTTTTAACCTATAGAGAGGCTTATCCATAGAGAGGTAAGTTATCAAGAGGTTAGGCTTAACTATAGCTTTCACCGTTGCTGGAGAGGTTACAATGTTTTCATAACTGTGCCCATCTTCATTGAAGACTAATACTCTTTTTAAAACTACCTCAGTCTCTCCAGGATTTAACACTTTAAAGGACAGGGTAGCTAATTTGAAGTCCCCATAGGGTGGAGAGGAGGACCATCTCAGGGATATACGACCTGAGGATACATCTATATTTTTTAGATTGGCATTTTCTCCAATATCACTTAGTTTAATATTAGTTAACTTTAGGATAGAGGAATTGTAGCATACTCCGGTATCAAAACCTCCACATCTCCCTTCCACAGATACATTTTTTACCATCAAGTCTAGGTTAAAGGTATCTCCCACCTCCACCTCTATACTATGTGGTATAAGTTCTACTGTAATACCCTCTCCATAACATAAACATACTCCTATTAAGGATGTTAATAACAGGATAAGTAATGACTTCCATTTCATCTCCTATCACCTCATAATTTTTTAGATTAACCTGCAGTATAAGGTACTGCAGTATTGTTGTCTGGATAGTACCTCAGGAAGAAGTGTGTTGTTCTCCCCTTGAATGCCTCAGGGTGTATCACCGTACCTAGATCCATGAGAACTTGATCTGTGTTCATCAGTCCAAGCTGCCAGTAATCGTCACTTATACAGAACAACTTACCGTTCTTTACAGGTTTAAACTCCTTATATCCAGGGTGATCCTCCTTGAAGGTTGTTAACCACTCTGTTGTCGATGGCATTATCCATATATCTGCATTCTTTACCCTCTCTGCAAAGGTCTCGTAGTCTATCTTTGCACTCCCTGTACCTGGGTAGTCGGCAAATACATAGGATGCATGACAGAAATCTACTATCCCCTTGGCAACGTAGGACTGAGCTCTAGGTACAAAGACACCTCCCCACTTTGGATAGTTCTTACCCCAGGCGACTAATACGTTAGGATCACAGTGATAGGTTTTCCTCTTAACGTTGAAGGATCTCTTTTCAACTCTACTGAAGTATCTCTTGGCAGCGTCCTCCTTGTTGTAGAATGCTGCGAACATCTTTACCCATTCACATCGTGCAAGATATGTTGGTTCTAAGTACTCTGCATTTGCAACATAGGTTATACCTAACTCCTTACACTTCTCAATTATAATATCTCCACTGTACCCTGGATATACGAATATTACCTGTGGTGAAATATTTATTATGAGATCCCAGTTTGGATTGGAGGTTGGACCAACGTCTATTATCGATCCATTTTTGAGACCCCTATCTATATCCTTGAAATGCCACTTATATCTTTTCCCCCACATTATTCCCTTTATAGAAGAGATAACAGATCCATCGTCGTCTAAGGGTTTCATAAGTGCTATATGTGTAGAACTCATGACAACAACTCTCTCCAGTGGTACATCTATAACTATGTCGTACATCCCTTTAGCCCACTTAGGTACTGGTTTTGACTTGTTCTTAAGGAGGAATCTTTGTCCTGTAGCGTCTACAAAGATCTTATAGGTCCAACTTTCCCCCTCGTAGGGGTTTACAACGTTACCTCTTTCGTCATAGTACGTTAAATTCATGTTTTGGGCATGCTTTATAGGTTCCTTTAACTTCCTGTAATTTTTAAAGAGATATACCACATCTCCAATATCCACGTCACCGTCACAGTTTAGATCCCCCTCTTCAAGAGGTAGGTCCCTATTTTTAAAGAGATAGACTACGTCCCCAATGTTTATATTTCCATCCCAGTTCACATCTCCCAACCTGTAGTTGTAGTTACCTTCTGCAATCACAGGAGCTATGGAGAGTAGGAGTATTACACCTATTAACGCCTTCTTTAACATACATATCACCTTAAAAAGCTATTTTTTAATAAAAGTGAGGGAAAGATATTATTTATATATTACGAATTTTTTTAATAAAAGTAAAGTTAACTTTATTAACAGGGTGCTACTATGAAGAAGATATACTGGCTGTTAGCCCTACTTGTTGTACTATCAGTAGAAGAGGTTCTGGCATCAGAGAATGTTAGTCTCGAGATAAAAATGCCAAAAAAAGTAGAGGTAGGTGAGGACTTTACAATAGACGTCTATGTAAGACTAAAAGGGAATATCAGTGGTTTGGAGTGCAAAATCCATACTCCTGTATATGGTGTAAATCATATTAAGTTTATAAATGTCACTGAAAACAGGGAAATAAAGGAAAGAGCTGGGGAATTCTATATATTGGAGTTGGAGAACAATTCACTGTTCCTTACCTTCGCCCTCTTTGATAAACCTTTAAATTCCACCTTTCATCTCCTTAGGGTAAAGGGGAAGGCGTTGAAAGAAGGAATCATACCCATAAGATTTGAGGCGACAGTATCAGATGAAAAGGGTAATGCCAATAAGTTATCTCCTATAACCTATAATTTGGTGATAGGAGATATCAGGAAGAGTGAGGAGGAAAGAGGAGAGAGAGGCATACCTCCAGAAGTAGAAGAAAAGGGAAAAAAGAAAAATAACAACATACTCTCATGGATAATAGAGGTTATATGGAGTTTCTTGAGAAAGATATTTGGGGGTTAAACTTTAATTCTAAAAAAGGTAGGTGAAAACTTTGAGATATAGGAGGTTTTTAACTGTACTCTTTGTCTCCCTTATTATCCTTGCTTTTTTATCTTATCTCAGTGTTAAAGAGGGTACCATCCCTATAAAAGATGAGCATCTGAAAAAGTTCTTTTTTGAGGGCACCTCTGGAAATCCTATTATTGACAAGATTATAGGAAAGTTAAGGTTGCCACGGACAGTTGGTGCAGTTGTTGTTGGAATGGGTATTGCAGTTGCAGGTATACTTATGCAGGGATACTTTAGGAACCCCTTGGCAGATCCTTACCTAATGGGTGTGGCAAGTGGAGCCTCCCTAGGTGTGGTACTCTATATCTTCACCTCCCTTTTATTTAATCTGGGATTTCCCCGTTCCCTCTATGGCTTTATCCTTGCCGCCTATCTAGGCTCTCTGATAACCATGTTTGTAGTTATCAATATTGCAAGGGTTGTTAGACAGACTGCAACTTTACTAATCACTGGGATCATGATAGGTGCCATAGCCTCTGGGTTTACAACCATTGTGGTATATACTGCAGACTTTATTGGAGAGGAGAGATCTGAACTCTCTAGCTATCTCATGTGGGGTATGGGTTCCCTATGTAATCTAACCTGGGACCAGATAAAACTTATGACTTTAATAATCCTCCCTGTAGTTGTTCTGTCCTATGTACTACTTTCAAAAAAACTTGATGCTAACCTCCTAGGTGAGATGTACGCCCAGAGTGTTGGAGTGGATATAAAGAATTTAAGGAGATGGTTGATAGTACTCTCCTGTATATTAACTGCAACGGTGGTGGCATTTACAGGTCCTATAGCCTTCGTAGGTATGGTATGTCCTATAATAAGTAGGATGGTGGTGGGGACTTCAAAGCACCTCTATGTAATACCTACAACGGCAATCCTAGGCTCCATATTTGTACTACTTGCAGATATACTTACGAGACCTGGAGTTTTGATACCTCCTACTTCCAATAACTTACCTCTTTTATGCCCCCTTTCCATAGTAGGTGCTCCTATAGCCATCATAATATACCTAAAAATAAGACGCATGGGGATATAATGCAGTACTACAGGTACTTTGTAATTGTCACCTTAACTATTCTTGCCCTATTATTAACCGTACTATCTATGTACTACGGAGGTAATGCCAGATCCATCACCTTGGAAGATACCACTGAATTTGTTCTATATGAAACCAAGACTTTAATAAACAATATATATCGCCAAATCACAGGAGAGGATCTTTTCTATATCCCTCCTCTAAGTGAGGAGAAGAAATTTAAGTATGTCCTTCTAAGGGAGGTACGATTTCCTCCCATTTTTGGAGCTATTATTGTGGGAATAACACTATCTGCCTGTGGTTTAATGCTACAGACACTCTTTAGGAATTTACTGGCCTCTCCCTATACCACAGGTATATCCAGTGGTGTGCTCTTTGCAGTAACCTTGGTAATATTTATAGAGAGTGTTGCACAACTCTTCTCCCTCTTTCCCATAGATGAGAAGATAGTGGCAGGCTGGTGTGGAGGTATACTCTCCCTAATAATCCTTCTTATTATAGCCCTTAGAGTCCAGGAGGTAAACGGTGTTCTAATTGTCGCCCTCCTTTTCAGTTATCTTTTTAGAGGAATAAGTTCCTACCTAGTGGCAAATGGAGAGGAACTCTCCATTATAGAGTACTACATGTTTATGATCGGAAATTTAAATAGAGTCAATATACATAACCTCCTACCTCTCACTGTCGTTACCCTTATCTTTTTAACAGGTTGTATATTTCTGATAAAACCCTTAAACGCCTTACTCTTCGGTGAATCCTACGCCAGAAGTTTTGGACTAGATGTGAAAAAGGTTAGAATTCTGATACTACTTTTAACATCCTTTGTAGTTGGAGCCATAGTGCCCTATCTTGGACTTATGGCCTTTGTGGGGATAGCTGCTCCCTACATGGCAAGGGTTGTGATAAAGACCTCTGACCACAGGTGGTTACTACCTACAACTATGCTCCTTGGGATAATCTTGATGCTAGTTGCCCATCTGATATCTTTAAAGTACTGGGTACCTATCAATTACCTCTACGGCATAAACCGTCCTGCCCAGGTGTTACCTGTAGGTTCTATCTTGGAGATAATTGGGGGGCTGTTGGTAATATACCTGGTATACAAGGGGGAGAAGAGTATAAGGATACAGTAGCTACACCACTAGTCTATTTTCGTATACCTCCTCCATCTTCTTTAAGAGTACCTCTCCCAAGAAGTTATCTATCTTCCTCTTGGAGTATCCGTAACTTCTACCTACTGCGTATATCATCTTCTCACTGCCACTACCGTACTGGGCAGCCTTCTTAGGCCTGTAGGCCACATACTCTGGGAGGTACTTCCTGGCTATATCCCTTAGGATTATCTTCCTCTCTCTCTCATTTACCTTGTACTTTAGAGGGAGGGAGAGGGCCACCTCAACTAGATTCTTATCCAGGAAGGGTACCCTCAACTCCACACTGTTTGCCATTGTACAGTGGTCGTCCCTCTCAAGGTTCATCTTGTGGATGTTCATAACATCCCTGTAAAGTACCCTCTTTAACTCCTCCTCCCCCTTTGTAATAAGTATCCTCTGGTATCTCTTATACCCTGCAAAGAGTTCATCTGCTCCCTGGCCAGAGAGTACCACCTTTATCCCATCCCTCCTAGCCATCTCCGACGCCACGTAGATAGGTACCCCCACAGAGAGTTTCATAAGATCTATCTCGTCTATTGCATAGGCCACCTTTAGAAGGTACTCCTCGTACTCCTCACTGTCTATAACCTTCTTTCTAAGTTTTAACCCTAGATCCTCAGCTACCCTCTCTGCATACTCCACATCCTCACTACCCTCTAAACCCGCAGTGTAGAGTATTACATTACAGTACTCTGACGCCATCCTGGCCACAAGGCTACTGTCCAGCCCTCCAGAGAATATAACCCCTACCTTCTCCAACCCTCTAACCCTTTTTATCACACCCTCCCAGAGGGCCCTCTCCACCTCCCTCTTACAAACCTCGTAGTTATTATTGTACTTGTTAAAGTAATCCACCCTTACCCTCTGGATATTTTTCACTATGTAGTGTCTATTATCATCTAGGTCGTATACCAAATGACTGTTTGGATCCAGTGAGGCCACAGGGTAGCTGTATATCTCCCTAAAAGAGAGGTTGTCTATACTTTTCAAGAGGTACCAGAGACCCTTTCTCTCTGAGGCAAAGGCAAAGTACTTTTCAGTATCTATGTAAAACAGTGGTTTTACCCCAAAGACATCCCTGGCCAGTAGTAGTTTATTCTCCTCCTTGTCGTATATACAGTAGGCGTACTCCCCATCTAACTCCTCAAGTATACCCTCCTCGTAGCAGTGTACTATAACCTCACTGTCAGTGTCACTGTAGAAGTTATGCCTGTCCTCTAGATCCTCCATAAGCTCGTAGTAGTTGTATATCTCCCCGTTACAGATGACCCATACACTTTCATCTTCGTTAGGTATTGGCTGACTTGCATTACCTACGATGGCCAACCTGTTATGTCCCAGTCCAAGTCTACAGGATCTACCAATGTTGGAGTTGAGGACGTCCTCAAAATCCCTGAAGTATATAACTTCATCGTCGAACATGGCCCCAGAGCTATCTGGCCCCCTGTGCTTTAAAATCCTCATAACGTTTATAAGGTGTTCCTTTAACCTCCTCCTGAGAGTGGAATCCCCGTCATCCTTGAGAACAATTCCACTTATAGAGCACATATACACTCCTGGTGTTAGATATTTTAAAAAAGTTTACTTTAAGCCTATCTCCTTTATTAACAGTCCTATCTTTGAGGGATCTACAATATTAATATCTATTTTTCTATCCTTTACACTGATCTCCAGGGCTTTCTCCCCTCCAACAGATAACTGGATACCTACCTTCCTCTTCTCCAAGGTTTCTATCAGATCTATTATCATCTCCTTGTCCATAATCACACCTAAAGCTTTTTATTATTAATCCTCTAAAAACAGGTATTTAATTTTTTGTATTAGGGGGAGTATGCTCTCCGTGGCAACAGCTGAGTGTTTTACCCATGGGAAAATAGGGGTACTCCTACATAAGATGGCCATGGGATATGAGGATGTTAGGGGGCATCCCCACTACCCCCTCTTCCACGGGCGTATATATGTTATGGCCTCCATGTTTCTACCCCTGAGGGAGGTGATAAAAGATATTCTAGGTGTGAAGTTGCCCCCACCAGATTACCCCTATAGGTATGCAAAGGTGTACAGTGAGGAAAAGGATCTCCAGGTGGCCTATCTCATGGCCAAAGGGTTGAAGGATAAGTTAGGGTGCAACATAGCCATAGGGACCACTGCAGGTGTAGGAAGAGGAGGTATATGCATCCTTACAGATAGGGGTAAATACCTCTTTACCACGGATGTACATGGAAATGTACTCACTGGGGAGAACCTCCTTGAGAGATCTGAGAGCGGTGTATCTAAAACCCTGGATAAGCTTGCAGAGATACTACGTCTCGAGTACGGTATAGAGTAAATTATTTCTTCTTTCTCTTCATATGTCTATTGATGTTGTAACAGAGGTAGTCCAGGGGGTGTATCACAAGGGGTTTTCCCCTCTTCCTCATCCTACAGATCTCATCTGGGTTGCAGTAGTACCTTAGACCTTTACCTCCATCCTCCCTCCAGTTCTTACAGTACTCACAGTGGGTAAGGTGATCTGCAACCTTGTAGCCTATGTTGTGACATATGTAGTACCTGGTCTTTTCAGGGTTGAAGTCCTCCACGTTACTGAATAACTTCAGCATCTCCTCTATGAAGTTCTCTATGGCCTCCTCACTCTTTGCAATATCCAGGGCGCTGATGTTCACTAACTCCCCCTCCTTGTTGAGAGGTCTAAGGTTTGGATTGAACTTTGCACAGAACCAGTAGACTACAAAGCTCCTCCTTGCGTAGTGTGAGGGGGAGCCTCCACTGAGGAGGTCCTCCAGTATCTTCCTTATACAGGGAGGGTGCCACTCCAGGGGGATCTCGCCCTGGAAGTTCACAGCCTTTATACCTCCTATATCCTGGGGTTTGACCATTCCCTCTATGAACTTCACTATCTCCTGGATATGCTCCCTCTTCAGGACATCTCTATCACTGTCTGCCCTGATCCTCTCCACCATCTCCCTAAGTTTTACCCTTATCAATTCCATGTAGTAGGTTCTTTTTACAGGGGCTATATTTACTAGACCTCTATCTACATCTAGTCTCTCAAGTTTTAAGTCGTTGTTTCTTGAGTGGGCACTAACCTTTATAAACTCCCAGACAGATACCTTGTTTGGGAGCTCATCAAGAGTTTTCTCAATCTTTTTAAAGTACCTCTCTACGTAGTTTTTAATGTAGAGGTTGTAGTATCTGGTGTTGGCCACTAGGTAGGAACTTATTCCTCTAAAAAGATAACTGAAAAGGAGGGCGACAATTAGAACACCGTTTACCTCCTGGACTCTAAGGGCTATAATAAGAAGGATTATTAGNGAGAGTATACCTCCACACCAGCCTGCCACTATCTTCTCTTCTC
>JAHEQA010000049.1 GCA_019561615.1 Methanothermococcus sp. SCGC AD-155-E23 | reverse complement strand
AGTACAGATATAGAGTTTTTTGGAGTTATTTTGATACTCCTCCACGTACCATCCCTGGTAGTTGTACATCCCACTTCTCTCTTTTACAATCTCCAACCTTCTCTTTATCATGGTCAACGTTGCATCTCTATCTAGAGGTGGTGTATAGATAAGTAGGTAATCTGAACCCTTGAAATATCTATCCTCCTCCCTTGTCCAGTTACCCTTAACCTTAACTGTGATTGGTACATAGCTTAAATTGAGATCTGTCATTAACTTTCCAAGGTCCTCTACACCTGCATTTAATACTATGTCCATAACTACTAAATCCCCCTCAACTTCAACCCTGGATCTTATAACCTTTATACCGTCTACACTCTTTAGTCCCTCTATTATCTCCCTCTCTATATAGGGTATCCTGTCCTTACTTACCGCTATATGGAAGTAGGCCCTGTTATCCCTCTCAAATTTGGCACATAGAACAGAGTCGTTAAGGTATATCACTAAATCCTCATACCCAGGGATAAGGTATTTCTCCCTGAAGTCTCTTTTAGGAGCTCCCTTATAGTGGGAGTGGATAAATATAAAACCTCTCTCAGCATGGATGTCTTCATCAGGAAGTAGATTCAGCACCTTTAAGAATATTGCAACCCACCACAGGGGTGTCTTCACAGCCATTTCCCCTGGATCCTCACCATCTAGATAGACCCCCTCAACAAAGGGAAGTAGAAAAGAAGGGATACTTCCGTTGATATATGTCTTGGTTAGTCCAGCTAGCACCTTGTTGTTAACGTACATAAATTCAGGATATGGACTGTTATCTACTACTGATGAGCTATGAGACACTGCTGCAGGTTTTTCAATAACTGTAAAAATAATCACTACTACTAGAATTATTATCGCTAGATAAAGATACTTTGGAACTTTATTCATTCTATCCCAATAATGCTCTTATTCTTGAGGGCCCTTAGCACCTCCCTATGTACTTCCTCTATGGACTTTCCCGTAGTATCTATAACGATATAGCCGTACCTTGGTTCCAATATCCTGTTCTCTATAACATCCCAGTACCTCTCCCTTATCAACTCCAGAATCTCTCTATTTTCAAATATCTCTTTCCTATTTTTTCCCAACCTTCTAAGGGCCTCTTCAACCTCCACATCCAGGTACACTAGGACATCTGGTTTTATGGCAAACCTGTTAATCTCCAGTATAAAGTCTAACTCAACACCCTGGATAGACTGATATACTATAGAGGAGTAGAGGTACCTATCTGAGACAACATGTCTACACCTTAACTCCCTCCCTATAACATCAACATGTTCCCTTCTATCTGCGGCAAAGAGTAGGGCCAAGGTTTCACCACTGTAATTCACCTCCCCCTTAAGAACCCTCCTTATAAGCTTTCCAATCTCTCCATCTGTGGGTTCGTAGGTGTAGTATCCACCAATACTCTCTGAGAGTTTTTTCGATTGAACAGTCTTACCACTGCCGTCTATACCTTCAAACACTATAAACCTGTATCTCTCCACCTTTCCACCTGCTCTAAATTACAGGGGTGGATAAAGCCTCCCCTTATCATAAGATCTGCCAGAACTATGGCAACAACAGACTCCAGGACAGGTATTACCCTAGGTAGAATAATAGGGTCATGTCTACCCTCTATCTCTATCTCCACCTCCTCCCCAGTTTTTAAATTCACACTTCTCTGGGGTCTAGAGATAGAGGGTGTAGGTTTAACGGCAACCCTTAGAACTAATGGGGTGCCACAACTTATACCTGCAAGTACTCCTCCACAGTTGTTTGTTTTCAGATGTACCTCGTTGTTGTAGTATATGTACTCGTCGTTCATCTCGCTGCCGTAGAGTTCAGAGGCCTGGAATCCCCTTCCTATCTCCACACCTTTAACGGCATTTACACTCATAATACCTCCTGCCAACTCCCCACTTAACTTGGAGAAAAGTGGATTTCCCACACCTACAGGAATATTCAATGCAACTAACTCCACTACCCCTCCTACACTGTCTCCTCTCTCCATAGCCTCCTTAACGTAATCCACCATCTCCTGAACATTTGAGGAGGGGCATCTAAGAGGGTTACCCTCTATCCTATCAACAACCCTATCTATATCCTCAAGGTTAAACACCTCTGGATTTGAGTAGTAGTTGAAATCCCCTTCAATCTTCCCAACCTTCACAGTGTATCCTACTATCTTGATGTTGTAGGTGTACTCTAGAAGTTTCTTTGCAACACTTCCTCCAATTACAAGACCTAAGGTAGTTCTACCACTGGCCCTTCCACCTCCCCTGTAGTCGTAGTTACCGTACTTCTTATAGTAGGTGTAATCCCCATGTCCAGGTCTAGGTATATCCCTCAACTTACTGTAATCCCTGGATCTCTGATCCCTGTTGTACACCAGGGCTGAAATAGGGGTACCTGTAGTTCTACCCTCAAAGATACCTGAGAGTATCTCCACCTTATCTGGTTCCCTTCTAGGTGTGGAGAAGATACTGTATCCAGGTCTCCTCCTGTTCAACTCCCTCTGAATATCCTCCTCTGAGAGGGGGAGATTTGCTGGACAGCCATCTNTTACAGCCCCTAGAGCCTTCCCATGACTCTCCCCCCAGGTTGTAACCCTGAAGGCCCTTCCCAGGGTATTCATAATATCACCTCTCAATCCTCCCAGAACTCGTTGTAAAACAACTCAAAATCCTGGACATACCTCTTACCTATCCTCAGGGCGATCTCAGCCTTCTGAAGTTCCCTACCTATGTAGGCCCCATGATCTATCCTTCCTATAAGGTTCTCCCTTATTAGGGTGTCATATATCTCCTTGGCCCTCCTACCTTTTACAATACATATGGGGTTTTTCCTCCTGTCGAAGGCGATTACCACTATAACTTTCTCCTCCCTATCCAACTCTATCTTAAAACTAACCCTGTCCAGTACAACCTTTGGATTCTCCTCTGCATTTATAACAGGTACCTGGTAGTTTTTGTAGGTTGTAACCTCATCGAACTTCTTATCCTTGTAGTTTATCAGGTGGAATCCCAGGTCCTTTGGTATAGACCCCCTTATCCTTGCTAAGAACATCATCTTGGAGGCAACCTTTAATTCCTTTATGGAGAACTTACACTTAGGGGAGGCCTCAGGGGTAAAGAGTATATTGGCACCTACCTCAGATCCAATGGCTGCAAGGAGGGCGTTAACCCCGTTACTGTCTGCATCCAACAACTCACTTACGTTCCCTGCACCGAAGAAGGTAGGTATCCTGTTCCTCTCCTTGAAGACCTTATAGGCTATTACACTCTCCAGGAAGTTGCTGTTTATAGGTTCCAGAATAGGGTCTCCAACAACCTTTATATCCTCCTCCCTTAACCTACCTATATTCTCCTCCAACATCTTCACCCTCTCCATGGCACCCCTGGGCACAATATTTAGTTTATAGTTAGTAGGGAGTACCACTGGAACTGTATTTCCATCCTTTAAATAAGGTAGTACCTCCTCAAGGTTTCCCCCGTCTACACTGAGTATCATATCCACGTCCAACTTTATACCCTGGATTAACTCCTTAGTATTCATGGTGTCTATACTAACAGGTTTATCTGTGATGTCCCTTACTATCCTTAAGATCCTCTCTAAGTCCTTGGAGTGGTCCTCGTTGGACACCATTNCAAGATCTATCATATCTGCCCCACTTTCTACATAGTAGAGAACCCTCCTCTCTAACTCCTTATCCTTCAACCATGGTGCATGAACTATCTCCCCCAATACCCTCATAGGATAACTATCCCCTACCTTCAAGGAACCTATCTTGATATCCCCCTGNGAGAGGGGTCTCTCCTCGTACTCCCTTATTAGATTCTCAGCCTCTTCCCTCAGGTACTTCATAATTTGAGTATCTGCATAGTCCCTTGTAGATAGCTCTATATTCNCCAAGTTGTCAAGAAGTAGGGGGATATCTGAGGCCTCCCTCGTTGATTTGTAGCACCTTATGCCAGTCTCCTCCTCCACCACCTTTAGATCATGTCTAATTAGCCCTGTAACCAGTACAAAATCGTATATCTCTGAGAGAGGTTTGTTGAACTTCTTCTCCAGAGACTTTATCTCCCTTATTATCATTCTAGGTGTTAAAAATGCAGCTATGGAGATATCGGCCATATGCACATCTACGTAGTTGTACTTTTTTACAACCTCCTTTACCTTTTGATAGGCCTGTTTCCCAGTGATAATAAGTATCCTCATTTTACCCTTTAACCGAATATTTTATATATCAGTAGATTTTACTATTCCATGTTCCAACAAAAACTATTTTTATCGTTATTACTATACTGCTTCCATAGACTATATTTTTTTATCCATTTTTATAGGCTTAGGAGGTGTCTCTGTGGAAAAGGGGAAAGTAAGTGGCGGTTTTATACTCCCCTCCCTACCTAATACCCTCTCCCTCGTTGCAGGAAGTGGTGAGGGGAGTAACCCCTTGAACGCCTTCGATAGTGCACTTCTAAATGCAGGGGTGGGGAATCTAAACCTGGTGAGAATCAGTAGTATTGTACCACCTAAGGTGGAGATCCTCCCACTACCTAAGATACCTATGGGCTCCCTGGTACCAACAGCCTATGGATACTGTACAAGTGATGTGAAGGGGGGAGACTATAGCAGCGGCAGTTAGTGTGGCCCTCCCAAAGGACGAAGAGCTATGTGGTCTTATAATGGAGTACGAGGGTGTCTGTAGTAAGAGAGAGGCAGAAAATATAGTTGTTGAGATGGCGAAGGAGGGATTTGAGGTTAGAGGTTGGGAGATAGACAGAATAATCTCCATATCTTCCGAGCACACTGTAGAGAGGGTAGGATGTGCCTTTGCAGGGGCAATTCTATGGTATAGATAAAAGAGGGGTAAATTTTAAAAAAGAAAATAAGGATTATTAAAAAAATAAAATCCTCAGGGGGTGAGACTATTGAAACACTTAGGAAAACACCTAATACTGGAACTATGGGGTTGTGACAGTAAGGCCCTAGATGATCAGGAGGGTATTGAGAAGATGTTAATAGATGCTGTAAAGGCCTGTGGGGCAACGTTGATATGTGTAAAGACACATAAGTTCTCTCCTCAGGGGGTTACAGGGGTTGCAGTTTTAGCTGAGAGTCATATATCCATCCATACCTGGCCTGAGTTAGGATACGCTGCAATGGATGTATTCACCTGTGGCGAGCATGTGGATCCAGAGGATGCCATACCTACCATAAGATCCTTCCTGAAACCAACTAACATGGATATAATAGATATAAAGAGGGGCAACATATTGGATTGACAGATTATTATACTGGAGGGATACCTTGCCCTGTGAGCTGTGGTTCTCAGAGTATCAGACCAAGGATCTCAAGTTATCTGTTAAGGTAAGGGATGTACTATTTACAGGGAAATCCAAGTACCAGGAGATACAGATATNAGATACTGTTACCTTTGGTAGGGCACTTGTACTTAACAACACCTTTCAAACTACAGAGAAGGATGAATTTATCTACCATGAACTTATAACCCATCCTGCCATGTTCACCCATCCCAACCCTAAGAAGGTATTGGTTATTGGAGGAGGGGATGGAGGTACTATAAGGGAGGTCCTTAAACATGACAGTGTTGAGAGGATAGACTTTGTAGAGTTAGACGAGATGGTTGTAAAGGTATGTAAGAAGTATCTACCTACCCTCAGTTGCCAGATAGACAATGAAAAGGTAAACCCCATATTCACAGACGGTATAGAGTACGTTGCCCAGTGTAAGGAGAAGTACGACGTTATTATCGTAGACTGTCCAGATCCAGAGGGTCCTGCAAAGGGTCTCTTTGAGAAGGAGTTCTACAAAAACTTATTCAAGTGTCTAGAGGAAGATGGGGTAGTGGTACAACAGACTGAGAGCCCCATATTCAACAGGGATCTTATCTTCAACATTAGAAGATACCTGGAAGAGGCTGGCTTCAACATTGTGAAATTGATGGTCTATGCAATACCAACCTATCCCAGTGGATTCTGGAGTTTCACCCTAGCCTCTAAGAAGTACGACCCCCTAGATGTACCACCTGAGAGGATAAGGGAAAAACTTCAGGGTATGGAAACTAAGTACTACGACGAGGATGTCCATAGGGGAGTATTCCTGGCTGTACCTAAGTTCCTGAAGGAGAATATCCCTGTGTTTTAAAGGGTAAAATATATATACTACAAGGTATTTATAACTATCTGTGGCTAGGCCGGGGGGTTAGGCGTCCCCTGTAACCCGAAATCGCCTTATGCGGGGGCCGAAAACTTGGGGGCGGCATGGGCCCTCTCTACCCATCCCCAAGTTCCTACGATGACATTTCGTCCTGTGGGGTAAGACGGTGGAGGGGCCTACTTCGGAGGAAGNAGGTAACCTCNTTTGCCTACCGAACCCCGTCAGGCCCGGAAGGGAGCAGCGGTAGGTAGGACGTCGACGCTCACAGGGTAGCGGAATGGAGTAGGGCTTGGGGGCAATGGGTAGAGGGGGTCCATGTCCACCCCAAGGAAGCCACACCTTTTTTAATTATATAGAATATTTATATATTTAAATAAATAATTCCAATAGTTACAAGGTGATAGTGTTGATCCTGGGGGTTATCTCAGATACCCATGTATACGACAGGGCAGATAAGGTGCCTGAGGAGGTTTTTCAACACTTCTCAGATGTAGACCTGATTATCCACTGTGGAGATATAACATCTGAGTATGTACTAAGGGATTTAAGTGACCTCTCTAAAACTGTGGCTGTAAGGGGAAATATGGATTACCTGGATCTCCCAAGGGAGGTGATACTGGACATTGAGGGTTTCAAGGTTGGGGTTATACATGGTGATATTATATACCCCAGGGGGGATATACTGAAGATGAAATACTACTGTCTCGAGAAAAATCTAGATGTTTTAATATCAGGGCATACCCATGTACCCCTTATTAAGGAGATCTACGTTGAGGAGTTAAATAAAAAGATACTACTACTGAACCCAGGGAGCCCTACAGTGCCAAGGGGTTTTGGGAGAAGTATAATGAAGGTGGAAATCAAGGACAACTATATAAAACCTATTTTGATACCCCTGTGATTTATTTTTTAAATTTAACAAGAATAAGTATAGATCCTATTATGGTAATAGCTAGAGGGATTGAAAACATAACTAGTACCATAAGAAGAAAATCTTTTATTACCTTTGGAAGGTAAAGCATAAGTGCCATAGCAGTAACTGTCGCCATTGCATACAGTAATAAAAATGCCTGTTTCTCAGTAAGTTTTATCATATTATAATACCTCCAGAAAGTTACTGTACCAGCTTATGTTGAGCCTGTAATTACTTTTTTATTCCCTTATCTATACTATGAAACTGGAAAAAGTGAAAGGATGATCACCATACCTAGGTATATAGTGGTGGATGAGGGTAGGGATGCCCTGTATAAAATCCTCTCAAAACTTAGGTTGAAAAATCCACTGGTTGTTGTAGGTAGGAGGACTAAAAAATACGCCCCAGACTTTGACTACGTATACTACCATGAGATAGAACTAGAGGAGGAGAATATTAAGAAGACTACAAGGGGTTACGACTCTATAATAGGGGTAGGTGGTGGAAGGTCTATAGACATAGGTAAGTATATGGCATACTGTTCAGGGATCCCCTTTATCTCTATGCCCACCACTGCATCTAACGACGGTATAGCATCACCTGTGGTATCCCTGGGACAGCCCTCTATCCTAGTAGATCCTCCAATAGCGGTAGTTGTAGATTTGGATATTGTAAGAAAGTCTCCCAGGAGACTTCTAAGTGCAGGTTTTGGAGATGTGATTTCCAACATAACAGCGGTGTTAGATTGGAAACTTGCCCACAGAGAGATAGGGGAGAGTTACAGTGAAAGTTCTGCCATATTTTCAAAAACTATTGCAGAGGAGTTGATGGACTACGTATTAAGAAGTAACTCCCTATCCCAGTATCCAGAGAAGTTGGTAAAGGCCCTCATAGGTAGTGGTATTACCATATCTATAGCAGGTTCTACGAGACCTGCCTCTGGTAGTGAGCATCTCTTCTCCCATGCCCTGGATTACTTAAAGAGAAGGTATCAACTGGAGGTGGATAGTCTTCATGGGGAGCAGTGTGGGGTAGGTACCATTATCTCCTCCTACCTCCACTGTAAAGAGGGTAACCTCCAGTACGAAGATATGGAGGATATAAGATCCTCCTTAAAAAAGGTTGGAGCACCTACCACTGGAAAAGAATTAGGTTTTGAGGAGGAGATACTTATAGAGGCCCTGTCAATAGCCCATACCATCAGGAGGAGGTACACCATATTGAGGGAAGGCATCTCCAGGGAGAAGGCCGAGGAGATATTGAGGGAGTGCGAGGTTATATAGTTATAGTCCCTCAAGGGTCATATCCATTATCCTTTTAACAGTCTCTGCAAGGGTTGGGGGAAGTCCAGAGAGATCCATACTTAAGAACCCCTTTATAATAAGGGATACAGCCTCCTCCTCTGTGAGACCCCTTGACATAAGGTATAGCAGCTGCTCCTCTGCAATCTTTCCAACTGCCGCCTCGTGGGAGAGTTCTATGTTGGACCTCCTAGCATCTAACTCGGGAACTGCGTAGAGACGGGCCTCATCTGATATTATCAACCCCTTACACTCTAGATGCCCCTTGACCTCCTCCCCCTCTCCAACTAACCTCCCCCTAGCCACTACCTCTGAGTTGTCATCTGCTATGGATCTAGAGACAATGTCTGCCCTACTACCTCTTCCAGAGAGTACCACCTTGGAACNTAGGTCTATCTTAGATTTCTTCCTCCCATAGACTACACTTTGAAGTGTGGCCTTGGAGTTCTCCCCTGCACAGTATACAGCTGGATAACTCTGTATGGATCTCACAGGGGTAATTACCACGTAGTTATTTATATATACCCCGTTGTCCTCGATGTAGACCCCAGTCCTCTGCCTCACATGGACCTTCTCTCCCCAGTCATGTATCATGGTATAGGTCAACTTCCCATTTCTCTTTATGTAGAACTCAGAGACTGAGAGGTGAAGTCCAGATTTTACATGGGGTGAGGTTGCACAGCCTGTAATAATATTTAACTCTGCATCCTCCTCAACTATCACTATGTTATGGACGTTCTGGGATGTATTCTCCCTACCTATGAGGAGACATGTCTGGAGGGGCAGGGTTTCCCTGACCCCTTTAGGAACCCTTATGAAGAATCCCCCAGTTCTCTCCAGTGCAACCCTTGCCGTATACTTATCCTTTATCTCTACTATATTCCAGAAGTAATCCTCTAAGTTATACCTTTTTAAGGCCTCTGAGATAGGTAGAATCTCCACCTTAGACTTTGCCCTGGTATAGACTACGTCGTTGTTTATCTGTAGATAGGAACCTGAGGTATTCTCCTCCCTCACATCTATACCTAGATTTTCCAGCTTGGCCCTCTCCTCCTCCTCAAGATCCTCCAGGGAGTTTATCTCTACACTACCCCCCTCTACCTTGTACTTACTGAGATCTATATCCTCCCCATGGGGTGCAGGAACATCCCTGTACTTCTCAGCAGCCCTCCTTATTCTTTCTGCCTTCTCCTTTGATAACATCTTATACACCTCTCGTATCCGTACTTTATTATGGTGTTAAGTATCTCCTCTGGACTACCTGAGCAGGCAATTACCCCGTTGTAGAGTATGTGGGCCCTGTCAACGTTTATAAACTTCAGTATATGTCCCATATGGGTAATTATTAGACCAGATTTCTTCCTATATGCAGGTTTCCTGTCCTTCTCGAGAAGATGGTTTATAACCTTTCCAAGGAGCTTGATATTCTCCACATCAACCCCACTGTCAGGCTCATCGAACATCATAAAGTCTGGATTCTGGGCGAACAACTGTAAAAGTTCAGATCTCTTAACCTCCCCCCCGGAGAAACCAACGTTTACATCCCTATCTAGAAAATCCTTGAACTTCAGTATCTCAGCCATCCTCTCTATCTCCTCCCAATCTACCTTGGCTATTATCTTTAAGAGATCCCTTAGCTTTACCCCAGGTATCTCGGGAGGATTCTGATAGGCCAGTCCTATACCAAGTTTTGCCCTCTCGTATATAGGCATATCAGTTATATCCTTACCTTTGAAGTAAATACTCCCCTCTACTACCTTGTACTTTGGATTGCCAATTATGGTGTTAATCAGTGTAGACTTCCCTGCCCCGTTGGGACCAAAGAGTACATGGACCTCTCCCACATTGATGTTTAGATTAACATCCTTAAGTATTACCCTGTCCTCCACCTTTACAGATAGGTTCTCAACGGATAGCATAGATCCACCCTTGACAATTCTTATTAACTTTTAACCATAATCATTAATGTTATAAATAGTTTAAAAGATGAGAACATGAAGATATACTTTGCCACTGGAAATCCCCACAAGGTAAAAGAGGCAGAGTTAATATTAAGAGACTTAGAGGGTGTTGAGATAGAGGCTGTAGATATTCCCTACCCAGAAATACAGGGTACCTTGGAGGAGGTCTCAGAGTTTGGTGTGAAATACCTCTACAGGAAGATAAAGAAACCTGTATTTGTGGAGGATAGTGGATTCTTCATAGAGGTGTTAAAGGGTTTTCCAGGTACCTACTCAAGGTACGTCCAGGAGACCATTGGAAATAGAGGTATATTGAAACTTATGGAGGATTTTAANGGGGAGGAGAGGAGAGCCTACTTTAAAAGTGTAGTTGGTTACTGTGATAAGGAGGGAGTAAGGTTGTTTAAAGGTGTTGTAAGGGGATGGGTATCCTACGAGATAAGGAGTAAGGGGTATGGTTTTGCATACGACAGTATATTTATTCCAGAGGGGGAGGATAGAACCTTTGCAGAGATGACAAGAGAGGAGAAAAGTAGAGTATCCCATAGGAGGAGGGCCTTGGAGGCATTTAAGGAGTATCTTAAGAAGAAGTTATCTCCATAGTTACACTACGTAATTCCTCAAGATACCTATCCCCTGGATCTCACACTCTACAATATCACCTCTCCTTAACTTACCAACTCCAGGAGGTGTTCCAGTGGATATTATATCATGGGGATAGAGGGTCATCACCTCAGATATAAAGGCTATCAACTCCTCCACGGTGAATATCATATTCCTGGTGTTGGATTTTTGTCTAATCTCTCCGTTAACCCTTAACTGGATATCTAGATTCCCTGGATCTAAATCTCTTACTATCCTTGGACCTATAGGGCAGAAGGTGTCAAAGGATTTTGCCCTTGTCCACTGACCCTCCCTTCTCTGAATATCCCTGGCTGTAACGTCGTTTAGAATGGTATACCCCATAATATAATCTAGGGCATCCTCCTTTTTCACATCCTTACACTTCTTCCCTATTACAACAGCCAACTCCACCTCGTGATCCACCCTCTTAGACTGTCGAGGGAGTACTATATTATCTCCATGGTAGATGATGGAGGAGGTAGGTTTTAGGAATATAACAGGCTCCTCTGGTACCTCCATATTAAGCTCCTCTGCATGATCCCTGTAATTTAGACCTACACCTACTACCTTCGTTGGATTTATCTTCAACATCCCTATCCCTTACAGGATAGTTATAGATATCCTGGTGGAGTACTCTGTAGGTATGTGACTCTTTATAACTTTATCTATCTCCCTCTCTATCCTCTCCCTATCCACCTTCCCTAGAGGTATACCAAGTAACTTTTTCCTATCTATCTTTACCTCTCCCTCTATGACGTACACCCCATCCTCCCAGGCTATATCCAGTGAAACTTTAACATCTTTAACTCCCTTTATCTCCTTACATCTTTTAACAACATCCTTTTCTATCTCCCTCTTTAGATGAAGTATCTCCTCAAAAGGAGGTGCATATACCTCCTTTAATACCTTCTCAATCCAGTCCTCATCTGGCTCCTCCAATCCAAGTTCCCTTAGCAACTCCTCCCTGGAGGGAATATCTTCCTCCTCTTCCTCTAGAAGATCCTCCTCTTCTTCTAAGTTAACTTTCATCTCAGGATATCTCTCAAGGAGAATCTTAACGAAGTCCTCACTACACTCATAGATATCTATGGTGGAAACACTTCTCTCCATTAACTTTCTTATCTTTCTGTATGCAATATTGCCACATAGGATACCGTAGTTGTCCTCGTAGGCAGCTATTATAGGTTCCCTCCCCCTGTATATTACATACCCATTTCTACTGATACTGAGGATAGAGAGGTTGATATGTAATAGATAGTACCTGCCCTCCTCTAGATAACGTTCAAAATCCTTATCTCCAGGTCGAAGGTATCTAATATAATGGGTATTTAGGAAGACCTCTCTACAACATATCTTAAATATCTTCTTATTCTTTCCTAGCACTTTATCGATCTCTCCTGTATCCNCCTCTATCCTTATAGCATCCNTGCTAATAAACAACTGCCCAACAACCCTCTCCCCCTCCACCAAATATAGGATCACCTTCTTGTCAATATCCTGGATTATCTCATAGGCCATTTCAGTGTCTCCACAGACGTTCAACAACTCCCCATCTGTATAGATATTACTTACAATCTCCCCATCCTTAACGGTAAAGATGTGGATATCGTTGACCCTCTCCCTCTCCTTAAAGATAAAGTAGATACATCCCCTTTGTAATTCCCTCAAAATATTTTTTAAATCTATGTTGGCTATACTACTTACAATCTCTCCCATTTTTGACACCAAATTTAAAGGGAAAGTTCCACTTATGTGTCCATTATTTCCTATTTGTGAACTAATATTTAACTATTGTTAAATGGGATTCGCTATGAGGTTGAGGATAGGCGTAGTTATCCATGGGCCGAGAATAGTAGACAGTGGCTATGCAGAGAGGATCCTTGAAATACTTAGGGAGTTTCCAGGGGTTGTGGAGATAGGTGCCAAGGTTGGGGGGAATATGGGGAGGGTTGCAGTGATAGAGAGGGGGCTGGAGGATGTTATTGATATATCTGAGAGACTCTACCCCTCCCAGTGTCTTAGGAGATTGAGGGATAGGGATATACTACTTCTACTAAACTATGGCAAGTCTAGAGAGACAGGTCACACCTTTGGGAGGATGGTGGTAGAGAGGGCAGGGATAGATAAACCTGTGATACAGATAGAGAGGCCAGGGGAGGATGACGGCAGTATCCTAGTATGGAATAGGGAGCACTGTAGTGAAGATGTTAAGGAGATCCTAGAGACCCTAATATCCCATATCTCTAAGAGGTTAGGTTTAGAGGTTATGAAGTGTACAGGGAATAAGTTATCACTATGGGAGGAGGGGGATAGGGTCTTTAGAAGGATAGATACAGTGGACCCTGGGGAGAGTATCTTGGTAAATGGGGTTGTTGTGGGGAGAGCTCTAGGGAGCCCTGTTGTACTGATAGCCGAGAGAGGTAGGATAGTTAAGATTATCCAGGGGGAGATAAAGAGGGACGGGGTAGAGAGGTTAGGAACTGTGGATCTGAGAAAGGCCATTGTAAAAACTGGGGTTTTAAGAAAGGGTTCCTTTAAGGTTAATGGGAAAAGGAGGTTAAGAGGGAGGGATTCATCAGGGGAGGTTGTGATGGTGGATAGGGGAGATATAGATATTATAGGGATGTTAAGGAATAGGAGTATCTCCCTCTTAGTTACTGTAGGTAGTGATACCACCTCCATCCTTGGCAGTATTCTCACAAGATTTAACGTTAAAATAATTGGTATAGTGGATGAGGATTTTGAGAGGTATAAGTTATTGGAGGACTCTAGAATAGGTGAGGGCTCTATCATCCTCTTGAAGAACTGTGAGTGTTATCAAGTTGGAAAGTTACTAATGGAACATTTAAAAGGAAAGAGGTTAGGTTACAGGGAGGCCTTGAGCTATGTAATTGATCTTTTAGAAAGGCATGGAGTTGTCTACGAGCTTAAAAAATAAATAGTGAGAGGAGAGTAGTATTATTAATATCACCTAGGAAGGTAATACCATGGTTGATATGGACAGGATAAGTATATCTCTACCTACAAAACTCCTGGAAGAGTTTGACAAGGTAATAGCTGAAAGGGGTTACGCCTGTAGAAGTGAGGCGATAAGGGATGCTATAAGGGATTACATTATTAAACACAAGTGGATAAGTAGCCTGGAGGGGGAGAGGGTAGGGAATATCTCCATAATATACAACCACCACTCCCATGAGTTGATGAAGAAGTTAACAGATATCCAACACTCCTATACAGATCTTATCGTGGCAACCCTCCATATGCACCTAGATCGTGAACACTGTATGGAGGTAATTCTGGTAAAGGGAGATGCAAAGAAGATAAAGGAGCTTACCGACAAGTTAGCATCTCAGAAGGGAGTTAAATATGTAAAGTTAACGGTAATGACACCTGGGGGTAAGATCCCTGAATAGATCACTCCACAACCTCAAAACCTCTACTCTCAATCTCCTTTTTCTTCCTCTTGATAGCCTTTAAAACTCTCTCCTCATCCTCCCATGCTATGAAGTTCAAGGTATGTCTCGTATCCCTGTAAAAGGGGGGCTTTTCAATATTCAAATCCCCATCTACATACCTTGTTAGGGATTCATTGAGAAATAAACTGTACCCCTTTTTAACCAACTCTATACCTTGAAGGGGATCCTTAACAACCTTCTTCACCCTGAAGGATATACCTCTACTTTTCAGAATATTCCAGAGGATCCTCTGGGGAGAGTACCTTATACCTACTAAGTTCTTTACATCAAATCTATCCCTATACACCATTACCATGTAGTCGTATACCACAGGTATGGGATCACCTAACCTGTAACTCCAGTAGGGATCGTCTATACCTAGGATCTTTACCATCCCCATCCTGTAGAGTTTCAGGACGTTGTCAAAGGAGGATATAACTATATCCTCAAAGAGTATCCTGCCTACCTCCCCACATATAAAACCACTGGCTATAAAGGATGTCTCCTCCAACCTCCTCTTTATCCTCTGGTAGTACTCTACGATCTCCTGCCCCTCCTCTGTAACCACGGTACCAGAGGTGGAGGATTGGATGATCTTTATCCCTAACTTCTTCTCAAGTCTCTTTATCTGAATGTTTACAGAGGAGGTGGGTATGTTAAGTATCTTGGCAACCTTGTTCTGTGACTTTGTTCTTAGAAGTAATTCTATTATCCTTATCTGATTCTCCGTTATCTCCTTCCCCCTATACTTTATGCTACTTAGGTCCATGTTATCTCTTTTTATACTTCTCCCTCTAAGAGTATTCTTACTATACGCTCCCCACTTCTACCATCACCAAAGGGGTTTCTCCAATTCCTCTCCCTCCTAAGCATGATCTCCACTGCCTCTATAATATCCTCCCTCTCTATATCCACCAAGAGGTTACTTCCAACCTCCAGGGTCTCTGGGCGCTCTGTATTCTTCCTTAGGGTGATACAGGGAACCTTCAATATACAGGCCTCCTCCTGCACCCCTCCACTATCTGTCAAAATCAACCTGGCATACTTCTCAAGGATGAGGAATTTAAAGTAACCTACAGGTTCCAGTACCTCTATGTTGCTATTTTTTAGCCTATCCCAGAGTTGGTACTCCCTTAACCTTTTCTCAGTTCTGGGATGAACTGGAAATATTATTCTATTATCGTAGCGTTCTGCCACCTTAAGTATTCCCTCTACAATACCTTCCAGTCTCCTCCTGTTATCTGTATTCTCTGCCCTGTGGATGGTAAGTAGGAAGTAATCCATATCCTTAATGATATCTAGCGTCTCCTTTTCCCTATCCTCTGCAATTTCTATATTTTGAAGTGTTGCATCTACTATGGTGTTNCCAACGAGGAAGACATTCTCTGTTATACCCTCTCTCTTGAGATTCCCCTCTGCAACCTCTGTAGGTGCAAAGAGGTAGTTAGATATGTGATCAGTTAAAATCCTGTTTATCTCCTCTGGCATACTTCTGTCGTAACTTCTCAGTCCCGCCTCTACATGGGCAACCTCTATTCCCAACTTTGTAGATGCAAGGGCTCCTGCAAGGGTGGTATTTGTATCCCCCTGGACAACTACTATATCAGGCTTCTCCCTTAGTAGAACACTTTCTATCCTCTCAAGCATCCTCCCTGTCTGTTTTCCATGGGGGGCAGATCCNACCCCTAAGTTGTACCTAGGTTTTGGAAGGTTTAACTCCTTAAAAAAAATAGAATCCAGGTTTTTGGAGTAGTGTTGATTGGTATGGATAATAAAGTACTCGTTGTTATTAAATTCCTCCAACTTTCTTATTACAGGGGATAGCTTTATTATCTCGGGACGAGTCCCAAGGACAATCCCAATTTTCATCTGAACACCAGAAAATTAAAATTTTAAAAACTTTCTTCTATCTTTGTTTTGATCTTATCTATCTTTGACTTTAGCTGGATTAGATTTTTCAAAATAAATTCTATATTTTTTACTTTATCACTATATCCTGACTCTATCTCCCAAACCCTATCAAAGCACTTTATAGCTTCCTCATATCTTCCCAGTTTACTAAGGGCAGATCNCTTATTTTTCCATATGTTCACATTCTCAGGATCTAGCTCCAAAGNTTTATCGAAGCATTCTAGTGCCTCTTTGTATTCTCTTAACATGCTAAAAGCCAGTCCTTTGCCCCACCATAGTAAGATATATAGATACCTCTCTATGTATTTTTTTAGTTTTTTCTTAGGGACAGGTTTTTTAGTAATCCATGCATCGGCATTTGGACATATTTCTAGTGCTTTATCAAAGCACTTTATAGCTTCTTCATATTTGCCCAGTCTAATAAGAATCCATCCTTTGATAACCCATGCACGTGCATTTCTAGGATCGATTTCCAAAGCCTTATCAAAACATTGTAGTGCTTCTTCATATTTGCCCAGTTTAATAAGAATTTGTCCTTTGATTGCCCATGCACGTGCATTCTCAGGATCGATTTCCAATACCCTATCCAAGCATTCCAGGGCTTCTTTGTCTCTATCTAATTTAGTAAGATCAAGTCCTTTAATAATCCATACAGATACGTTTTTTGGATCTATCTCTAGAACCCTATCATAACATTCTATTGCCTCTTCACACTTTCCTAGATTATTAAGAACCAATGCTTTACCNATCCACACAAGCACGTTCTTAGGGTCCATCTCCAAAGCNTTATCAAAACATTGTAGTGCTTCTTCATATTTTCCCAATTCATTAAAAATTATCCCTTTCATCACCCATTTTCTTATATCTTTAGGATCTATGTCTACTTCCATTCCAATGCTTTA
>JAHEQA010000048.1 GCA_019561615.1 Methanothermococcus sp. SCGC AD-155-E23 | reverse complement strand
ACCAAGATTATTAAAGAAGGTAGACTCCACTTCCTCAAGTGTATGGCCTGTGGAGCTATAAAACCTATTAAGTTGATCTAATCTCCTTCCCTGGTGGGAGTATGAAGGGATTCTGCTACAGGTGTGGTTACGAGGGTGAAGAGTATAAACCTTAGGTACTCTACAACCTCCTCAGCTTTGTTGTGGATACCATGTTTTACATAGGGATACTCTGTTGAGGGTAGTACAACCCCTAGGAATTTGGCACCTGTCCTCAGGGAGGCCATCAACCCTATATAGGACGCTATCTTTGCATCTGTGTCTAGGGGAAGTACAGGACCGTGATTCTCCAGGAAGGAACCTAGGGCTATAACTCCTATCTCATGTACCCTCTCATCTAGAATATTTCCCGCCTCCACTCTCAATCTCAATCTATCCCTCTCCCACAATTATTAGGGCATCACCAGCGCATCCTCCCCTACCCTCCTCCCTTACAAAGAGGGGATTTATATCTATCTCCCTTATCTCAGGATACAACTCCATAATCACTCCAAGTCTCACCATGGTGTCCACTACAAAGTCTATATCCCTCCTTGGACGTCCCCTTATACCCTCCAACACCTTGTAGGATTTTAACTCCTTTAAAGTATCAAGGGCGTACTCCCTTGTAATGGGATGGATTGCAAAGGAGACATCCTTCATCACCTCTACAAACACCCCTCCTAAACCCACCATAATCACTGGACCAAATATCCTATCCCTCTTCCCTCCAAGGATAAGTTCCATCCCCTGGATGTACTCCTCAACAAGCACCCCATCTATTCCATCCTCAATACCCCTCTCCCTTAGATACCTTCTACCTCTCTCCATGATCCTCTGGAAGGCCTCCCTTACATCCTCAGGTTTTACCACTACACAGCCAATATCAGACTTGTGAGGTATATACCTAGAACATATCTTCATTACAACATCTCCCAGGATACTACTGTAGTACTCAGCCTCCTCTGGTGTTTTTGCCAGGTATCCTCTAGGCACCTCTATACCGTGAAGTTTTAAGAATCTCTTTGAGTTGTACTCGTTGGGATTACTTAGAAGTTCCCTTATAGTTTCTAAGTTTCTCTCCTTAACCTCTATCAGTTGGGATCTTACATCCTCCAGGTATCCATCTCTCTCCTCTCCTATTTTCATAGTACTGTACCTGTGGGAAAGGGAGAGTACCTTGACACCATTCTCCGGCGATATATAGGCAGGGACTCCATTTTTCCTTAGATAACTCTTTGACCCTTTTATAGACACTCCTCCAACGAAGGAGGCCACTATCACTTTAGGTAATCCCCTCCTTTCAATCTCCCTCTTTATATCTATTATTACCTCTGCAACCTCCAGGGGTCTTGTCATCTCCTGGGGTGTTAATATTACAAGTATGCCATCTATATTTTTATCCTGGAGAAGGGCCTCTAGGGCATTCCTATACCTTGAGGGATCTGCATCCCCTATGAGATCCAGGGGATTGGATATAGAGGAGGTATCTGGAAGGTACCTCCTTAACCTCTCCACGGTAGAGGGCTCAAAATCAGGAAGGATTAAGTTATACCTTCTACAGCTGTCTGCAGCCAATACACCAAAACCTCCTGCATTTGTTACAACTCCTAACCTATTTCCTCTCATTGGACCCTGGGTGGAGAGGAGGTGCATCAGATCTACCAACTCCTCGAAGGTCTCCACTGTAATAACCCCTCCCTTTTTAAATACTGCATTATAAACCTGGATATCTCCTGCCAAACTCCCAGTATGGGAGGAGATAGCCCTTGCCCCCTCTTCAGACCTTCCACCTTTAAGTGCTATTACAGGTTTAACCTTGGCTAACTCCCTTGCACCCTCAATAAACCTTCTATCTTTTATACTCTCTATGTAGAGTGCAACTACCTGGGTGGTGTCATCCCCTTTAAGGTACTCCAGTATATCACTCTCCTGTACATCCACCTTATTCCCTAGACTTACTATTTTGGAGAATCCTAGATTTAGGAGGGGGGCAATATCCAGGAGGGCAGTTATCAGCGCTCCACTTTGAGATATAAAGGTAATGTTACCCTCTGCAAAATATCCCCTACTGAAGGATGCATTCAGCCTGTTGTACATGTTTATTATTCCAAGACAGTTGGGCCCAACTACCCTTATCTTATACCTTTTGGCAATAGCCTTTAACTCCTCCTCCAGGTGGTAGTTACCTACCTCTGAGAAACCTGCCGAGATAACAACTGCCCCCTTTACACCTTTCTCTCCACACTCCTCCAACACCTTGGGTACATACTTCGCAGGTACTACTATCACTGCCAGATCTATCTCCTCCTCTGGAACCTCCAATATAGATCTGTAGCACTTAAAACCTAGTACCTCACTGTACTTGGGATTTACAGGGTATACTCTTTTATCAGGGTTGTACTCCACAAAGGCCTTTAAATTCTTCATCACTGCATAGCCTACCTTTCCCCTGGTATTGGAGGCACCGATTACTGCAACAGAATCTGGATTGAAGATACTATCCAGCATAACCATCCCTAAGAATTTATATTATACTCCCCTTTATAAAAAATATTTCAAAAATTTAAGGGAGGTAAAATATGAGAGAGGTGTTGGAGAAGATCCAGGGGTTTTTCAAGAGATATAAACATCTGAAGTTACTTCTCATACTTCTCCTTATAGGACTTATGAGTTTCCAACTGAGGGCCCAACCTGCAGATATGGGATTCACTGACAACGAACTTTTAAAGAAGGTATTCTCCGATGAAAATGGTAGGATGTACCTTGTGGCAATAGACCCCTACTACTACCTGAGACTTACAGAGAACTACTACAGACATGGTCATCTAGGAGAGACCTTGAAGTATATAGATGGAAAGTGGGTACCCTATGACACCTGTCAGTACGCCCCTCCTGGTCGTCCCATAACAGGACCTGTACCTGCAATAACCTATGCAACTATTGCAGTGTATAGTATATGGCACTCCCTAGATCCCACAGTTACCCTCATGAATGCAGCCTTCTGGGTACCACCCCTTCTAAGCATCCTCCTGGGAATACCAATATTCTTTATAGTTAGGAGAGTTACCAGGAGTAACATTGCTGGAATTGTAGGGGCACTGATTATGATCTCCACACCTGCACTACTTTACAAGACCTCTGCAGGTTTTGCAGATACCCCTATCTTCGAAATACTTCCTATACTCTTCATAGTATGGTTTATTATGGAGGCACTTCACAACCAGAGGAATCTAAAGTTGTCCCTCCTCTACACCTTCTTGGCCACCCTTACCATGGTCCTGGCTCCAAGGATGTGGGTAGGTTGGTGGTACGGATACTACGTGGTAGCAGTTTTCCTAATACTCTACGTGCTATACACCCTCCTGGTAAGTAGGTACAAAGATAAGATACCCCTCCCACTTCTGGTAGAGGATGTAAAGACACTACTACCTATAGCAGCTACCTTCATCCTTGGTAGTGCCCTTCTCATATCCCTCCTCTACGGTCCAGATACTTTCATAGGAGGTATCCTATCACCCTTTGAGTTTATCAAGATAAAGGATGTCACTAAGACTACAGGTTGGCCTAACGTATTTACCACTGTGGCTGAACTTCAAACTCCTACACTGGAGGAGATTATTAATGGGGCGTTAGGTAACCCCTTCCTATTTATACTAGGGGTTCTGGGAATACTCACCTCCTTTATCTCCATGAGGTATGAGAAGGAGGATATAAAAATAGATCTCAAGTATGCCCTCCTCCTTACAATATGGCTCGTTGCAACATTCTACGCTGCTACAAAGGGGGCTAGATTTATTGGCTTAATGGTACCTCCACTGTGTATAGGTATTGGTATACTGGTAGGGCAGCTGATAAACCTTATAAAGAGAAGGGAGGATGAAGTGATAAAGTGGATATTCTATCCAACAGTTGTAATACTCTTCCTCTATGTCCTCTATAGAACCTTTCCAGAGATACCAAAGATTATACTCCCCACAACCTACGTCCCAGTTGTAGCCTATGGATTTCTCCTAGCCCTCCTGGTACTTACCCTCTACAAGTTAGTTGATATAGTACTCTCCTCTAACAGGATCAAGGAGGTTATGGCCATACTCCTGGCACTGTCCCTAGTTCTACCCACCTTAGCCAGTGCAGTGCCCTTCTACACGGTACCAACATTTAACAACGGATGGAAAGAAGGTTTAGACTGGATAAAAAATGAGACACCAAATAATACAGTGATTACCTGTTGGTGGGACAACGGGCATATCTACGCCTGGGCTACAAGGAAGATGGTAACCTTTGACGGAGGATCCCAGAACACTCCAAGGGCCTACTGGGTAGGTAGGGCCTTTGCCACCTCTAACGAAAACCTCTCAGTAGGTATAATAAGGATGCTGGCTACAAGTGGAGATAAGGCCTTTGAAAGAGGAGGTATACTGATGAACTATACCCATAACAACGTATCTAAGACAGTTAAGATACTTAACGAGATACTGCCCCTAAGTAGAAGTGAGGCCTACAGGATACTAACTGAGAGGTACCATCTAAGTGAGAGGGATGCAAGAACACTTCTAAACTACACCCATCCAGAAGATCCTAACCCAGACTATCTTATAACCTACAACAGGATGACCGATATAGCTCCTGTCTGGAGTATGTTTGGTTTCTGGAATTTTGACCTACCTCCAGAAACCCCCATCTATCAGAGGGAGAAAGGATTCTATGTAAGATTACCTGGTGGAGATGGGTTCCCTGTTAACAGATCCCTTGTAGTGAGAGTACCTGTTGAGACCAGTAACAACTACATGGTTGTAAACCTTATAGTTATAAGGAATAACACCCTCTACAGCTCCGATGTGGTATATGATTTAAATAGAAATAGGGTGATAAATGAAAGGACAACAGGGTTCCACAAGGTTGTTGTGAAAAAGGGTGATAAGTTATACCAGAGGGTATTCAGTGAGAATGGTACCTACAGTTTAATCGTTAGATTGGAACCTATCAACAATGAAACCTACATGGCGTACGCCTGGATATCCACAAGGAATCTGGAGGACAGCATATATACAAAACTTCACTTCCTAGATGCCAGTGGGTTGAAACATATTAAATTAGTCAAGGCCTCCTGGGATCCTACACATCCAGGTGTACAGCCAGGGTTTAAGATATACAAGGTGGATTATGGGAAGGACTATTTAAATTAAAAAATTTTTTAAAGTGATACCATGGCAAGGAGAGATGAAGATAGAGGGTTGGCCACAAGTGCAGGATTGATTAGATATATGGATGTTGACATCTCCAAGATAAAAGTATCTCCTGAAAAGGTAATTGGAATTACCATCTCTATTATAATTCTTGAAGTTATTCTGAACTACGGTATCTTCATTTAACATCTAGGTGGTGATAGAGGGATGAGATTTGGAGAGTACGGGGGACAGTACGTTCCAGAGGTACTTAAACCTCCCCTAAAAGAGCTGGAGAAGGCGTACAAGGAGTACAGAGATGACCCTGAGTTTAGGGAGGAACTTGACTACTACCTAAAGAACTACGCCGGGAGGGAGACCCCCCTCTACTTTGCAAAGAACCTTACAGAGAAGATAGGAGGGGCTAAGATATACCTAAAGAGGGAGGATCTACTACTTGGAGGTGCCCACAAGATAAACAACAGTATAGGTCAGGCACTCCTGGCAAAGAAGATGGGTAAAACAAGACTGATAGCAGAGACTGGGGCGGGGGAGCATGGACTCTCTACCGCCATGGCTGGGGCACTTTTTAAGATGAAAACTCGAATATACATGGGAACTGTAGATATGGAGAGGCAGAAGTTAAATGTTTATAAGATGAAACTCCACGGGGCAGAGGTATATCCAGTAGACTCTGGTTCAAAGACTTTAAAGGATGCCATCAATGAGGCCTTAAGGGACTGGGTAGAGACCTTCGAGTACACCCACTACCTAATAGGGTCTGTAGTAGGACCCCACCCCTATCCCACCATGGTTAGAGACTTTCAATCTGTTATAGGAAGGGAGGCTAAGAGACAGATACTGGAGATAGAGGGAAGACTCCCTGACTGTATTGTGGCCTGTGTTGGAGGGGGTAGCAACGCCATAGGTATCTTCCACGAGTTTATAGACTACAGAGAGGTTAGACTAATTGGGGTTGAGGCTGCTGGAGAGGGTCTAGATACAGATAGACATGCCGCCACCTTACTTAGAGGTAGGAAGGGAATACTCCATGGTATGTACTCCTACTTCCTCCAGGATGAGGATGGACAGATTAAAACCACCCACAGTATCTCTGCAGGACTGGATTATCCAGGGGTAGGACCTGAACATGCCTATCTCAAGGATATTGGTAGAGTGGAGTACGTGGGAGTAACAGATAAGGAGGCCTTGAACGCCTTCCTGGAACTCTCTAGGGTAGAGGGTATAATCCCAGCCCTTGAGTCCTCCCACGCCCTCGCCTATGCAATGAAGATAGCGAAGGAGATGGACAGAGAGGAGATTATTATAGTAAACCTCTCAGGTAGGGGGGATAAGGACCTACATACAGTAATGAAGTATGTAGAATTTTAAGGGAGTGATTACATGGAGAAGAAGCTAGTTAGTTTTATAGTTGCAGGGGATCCCAATATAGAGGCAACACTGAGATTTATGAGGGCTCTTAGCAGGTACTCAGATATAATAGAGTTAGGTATACCTTTCAGTGATCCCATGGCAGATGGGGAGACCATTCAGAAGGCAAATGTCAGGGCGTTAAAGGGTGGGATGAGGATTTCAAAGGTGTTTGATATTATAAGGGAGTTTAGGAGATACTCTAACACCCCTGTAGTTGTAATGACCTACTATAACCCTGTATTTAATATGGGGGTGGAGAACTTTGTTAGGAGGTTGAAGGAGGCAGGGGGTAATGGTTTAATAGTAGTGGATCTACCTGTGGAGGAGGCTGGAGATTACCTCTCCATCTGTAGAAGGTATAACATAGGTACAGTATTCCTTGCAGCTCCAAATACCCCAGAGGAGAGGCTGAGGAAGATAGACAGGGCGTGCTCCCTCTTTCTCTATCTCGTTTCACTCTACGGTACTACAGGGGTTAGGGAGGACATCTCCAACTTGGCAATTAACTTTTTAAAGAGGGCCAAGAGGATATGTAAAAATCCCATCTACGTTGGTTTTGGAATATCCAGGAAGGAGCATGCCAGGAGATTTATCGAGGCTGGAGCAGATGGGGTTGTTGTAGGAAGTGCCTATGTAAAGATAATTGAGAGATATGGGGATTCTGAAGAAACTGTAAGAAAACTTGAGGAGAAGTGTAAGGAGTTGAAGGAGGGTGTTTTAGAGGGAAGTAAAAATACTTTTTTAAGGAGATAGTTATGAAAATTTACAGAAGAAAGTTCCAATATGTGGACCCTATAAAGTTATACAGTGTGTTAAGAGAGGAGGGGAGGTATCCCTTTATATTGGAATCTAGGGATAAGCATCCCTCAAAGGCAAGGTATACCTACATCTCTGCCGATCCAGAGTTTGTTGTAAGGATAAAGAGGGATACAAGGGTAGACAGCACCAGGGTCTCTAAGGAGAGCAACCCCTTCAAAGGTCTAAAGGAGGTATACCTCCAGGAGATAGGGGATAAAGTACCCTTAAATGTCGATAGTAAAGAGAGGTTTATAGGGGGCTTTTTAGGGTATATCGCCTATGACGCCATACATAACTACATAGGAGGAGATATCCAGGAGGCCTCAGTCTTTGGATACTACAGGAGTGTCTACGTATACGACCATGTACTTAACAGGTACTACTACCTTACACTGAATAACTCAGAGGAGGAGATAAAGAGGGCCGAGAGAATAGTTGAGAAGGCGAGAAATAGAGAGGTTCAGGAGGAGTTGGGAGGTTCGGAGATATTAGGTTGTGATGCTGGAAGGGAGGAGTATATAGAGATGGTGAAGAGGGCCAAGGAGTACATATACGATGGAGACGCCTTTCAGATAGTTATATCCAGGGAGTACAACTTAAGAAGTGAACTTTCACCCTTTCAGATATACAGGAATCTCAGGGATATAAGTCCAAGTCCATATATGTTCTTCCTGGAGTTTGAAAAGAAGGTTTTAGGGGCCTCACCTGAAACTATGGCCTCGGTGGAGGGGAATATACTGAAGATAAACCCCATTGCAGGGACTATAAACGTTGGAAGGACTGAGGAGGAGACGAAGAAACTGGCAGAGAAACTTCTCCAGGATGAGAAGGAGAGGGCTGAACATGTGATGCTCGTGGATTTGGCAAGGAACGACGTTAGAAAGGTTTCAAAACCTGGATCTGTTAGATTGAAGAGGTTCTTTGAGGTAGTTAGGTACAGTCATGTACAACATATAGAGAGTGAAGTCGTTGGGGAGTTAAGGGAGGATGTTACCATCTTCGATGGGATAGAGGCTGCCTTCCCAGCAGGTACTTTAACTGGAGCACCTAAGTACAGGGCCATGGAGATAATAGACACCCTGGAGAAATCTAGGAGGAGGATATATGGAGGGGCCGTAGGTTACTTCTCCCTGAACAACTACGGAGATACTGCAATTGCCATAAGGATGGCTGAGATAGAGAAAGATAACCTTATAAGGGTTAGGGCAGGGGCAGGGGTAGTGGCAGATTCCATACCGGAGAAGGAGTACATAGAGACTGAGAGGAAGATGGCTGCAATGATGAGTGCCCTGAAGGTTAGAAGGTAACGGTGAAAGGATGATACTTATCATAGATAACAGGGACTCCTTTGTATGGAATTTGGCAGAGTACGCCTCTATCTATGAAAGTGTAGAGGTGGTACCAAATACCATAACCTTGGAGGAGGTTAGGGAGATAGACCCCTTAGGTATCATCATATCTCCAGGTCCTGGAAGTCCAGAGAGAAAGAGGGACGTTAAGAACTGCCCAGAGATTGTAAGGAGTTTGAATATCCCTATACTAGGTGTCTGCCTGGGACATCAGATCATAGCCTATACCTTTGGAGGAAAGGTGGGAAAGGTACACCCTGTCCATGGCAAGGCCTCTCCAATAAAACATGATGGAAAGGGTATATTTAAAGGTGTGAAAAATCCCTTTATGGGAGGAAGGTATCACTCCCTGGCTGTGTTGGAGGTACCTAGAGACTTTGAGATCAGTGCCGTTACCCTAGGGGAGGAGAAGATAATAATGGGCATAAGACATAGGTATAGACCTATTGAGGGGGTACAGTTTCACCCAGAGAGTGTACTTACAGAGTGGGAGAGTAAGGAAGGTTTAAAGATAGTTAAGAACTTTGTGGACATAGCCAGGAGATGGAGAAGATATTAAAATTATCAGGTGAGTAAAATGGAAGATAAAAAGGAGGAATACAGGAGAAAGAGGTATACCCTTGAGGATCTTATATCCCTGGCAAAGGAGATAAAAGATGAAAGTCTAAGGGAGAAGGTTATAGAATTTTTAAAGAACCCCTTTCCAACACATAGGGATATTGAGGATACAAACATCTCTATAGAGGATTCACCTGCAAGTATAAGGTGGCATCACAAGTACAGGGGAGGTTTAATTGAACATACCATAGCTACAACGAAGATTGCTTTAAAGATAGCAGAGGCCCTGGAGGAGGTTTACGGCCTAGATATTAACAGGGATGTACTGATAGCAGGGGCACTACTCCATGACATCATGAAGCCCTTTAACTATATAGAGGGTAGTGAAGGAGAGGGGTACGATCACATCCCAAAGTTTCACCTTGAGCATCTTACCCTGGCAGTTGCAGAACTTTACAAGAGGGATTTCCCTATAGAGGTTATAAAGTTGGTAGCCTCCCACCACGGGGAGTACGGGTCTATGAAGCCTGACACTATAGAGGCATGGATACTTCACTACGCAGATACTATAGATGCAACCCTAAACGACATAGCCATAAGGATATGCCAGGCTAGAGCTAAGGACATAGGTATAGACGAGGGGGAGATATACAACCTCTTTACACCCTTGAAGATATACGAGATAAGGGGTAAAGAGGGTAGAGACAAGTTAAGGGAGAAGTTAAGTGAGATATTTAAGGTAGAGGAAGAGAAGGAGAAAGAGGAGGAGTAGTTTATGATAAAAACTGTAGTTGGTAGTTATCCAGTGGTGACAAGGGAACCTGAGCATCTGTGGGAAAAGATACTGGACATCCTTGGCCTCTATGACAGGTATAAATATGCCATTGAGAGGGCTGTAAAAGATCAGTTAAGGGCAGGGATAGATATTGTAAGTGACGGGCAGGTAAGGGGGGACATGATAGAGATATTTGTAAATGGTCTCTACGGTTTCCAGGGTAAGAGGGTTGTGGGAAAGATTGAATTCCTTGAGCCTATCACCCTAAAGGATATAAAGTTTGTTAGGGAGATATTAAGTAGATACTCGGGAAATAAGGGGGTTAAAGGAATAATAACAGGTCCCTGTACCATTGCAGCATCTGTAAAGGTAGAGGATTACTACAGTGACAACAGGGATGAAACCCTGATATACGATCTGGCAAATGCATTGAAGAGGGAGGCAGAGTCTATCCAGAACTACGTATCCATGATACAGATAGATGAGCCTATACTTTCCACAGGTCTCTACGATTTAGACACTGCAAGGAGGGCCATTAAAAGGATATGTGAAAATATCAAGGTACCTGTAGTACTACATGTATGTGGGGATGTCTCAGATATCTCTCAGGAGTTGAACACCTTCAAGGTGGATATCCTAGATCATGAGTTTGCATCCAATAGAAAGAACCTAGATATTCTAGAGGGTATTAGTAAGAGGATAGGTTTTGGATGTATAAACACCAGGGTAAAGTGGGTGGAATCTGTAGATGATGTTAAGGATCTACTACATGAGGCTCTAGAGATCCTAAGGAATAACCCTCTATTTTCTGATGTGAGAGGTAGGGAGGACCTACTGGAGAGATTGGAGAAGTACATGATGGTAGATCCAGACTGTGGTATGAGACCTCTACCTGTAGATGTAGCCTATGAAAAGTTGAGGGTTATGGTTAAAGCCTCAGAGGAGTTTGAGAGGGAGTTAAGGGAGAGAGTATGAAGGCCTACGAGAGACTCCTCTTAAGTATAGAATCTGATAAGTTTCCAGAGGAATTTAAAAGGGTGTTATTGGAACTTGACATACCCCTTAAGGAGTTCTCTGAGTTATCTGGAATCCCCTACGGTACCCTCTACAAGATAATGCAGGGGGGAGACTTTAGAGTATCCACCCTTAAAAAAATAATTGAGACAGTGAAGAAATTTGAGATAAGGGATGAGGTAGATAAGATAGCAGTTATTGCGGCAAGACCCTCCCTGAACAATATAAAAACCAGGGTGTTTAAAGTCCGAGATAAGAAGTATATACTCCAGGAGTATCCTGCAAACTCCCTGGAGGACTGTATAGTTGCCGCTATCCAGGCGGAGAGGGATGGGGTCAAGGCTATAATATGTGCACCTATAGTAAGTTCCAGTATCGAGAAGGTGGTAAGGATACCAGTTGCAGTTGTGATACCTGAAAAGGATGCCTTTATGAAGGCCCTTGAAGTTGTAGTAAGTAAGATATAATCTCTCTGGGATAGGATGCCTAAAAAGGTGGTAGTGGGAGGTACCTTCGACATACTTCACAGGGGGCATAAGGAGCTTTTAAAGTATGCCTCTAAACTTGGAGAACTCTACGTAGGTATAACCTCAGATAGTTTTGCAAAAACCTACAAGTCCCACAGTGTAAATCCCCTCAGTGTTAGATTGAAGAATTTAAAGGACTTCCTAGACACCCTAAATGTACCCTATCACATAGTGGTAATAGAGGATCCCTACGGAGATGCCACAGTTAAGGACTACGACATCATAGTAGTGACTAGAGAGACTGAAAAAAACGCCAGGAAGATAAATGAGATAAGGATAAGGAACAACTTAAAACCTCTGGAGATAGTAGTTTTTGACTATGTGTTAGGAGAGGACAGAAAACCTATATCTACAACGAGGATAAGAAGGGGGGAGATCGATACAGAGGGGAGGCTTTTAAAAAGGTCACCTGGTGAATAGATGGAGGTAATGTCTGTAATAGTCTCCCTTATCTTCATCGGCTATATCTCAAAATACCTGGGGATACTGAGGGAGGAGGATAGATCTGTACTTAACAAGGTAGTAGTCTACATCTCCATGCCCTCAACAGTCTTCCTAACTATACTAAAAAATGTATCTCCAAAGGAGTTACCCCTATTTATAAAATTACCAATCTCAATATTTCTTATCTTTAGTATCTGTGGTGTTGTAGGCTATATCCTTGGAAGGTATCTAAAATTGGAGAGGAGATCTATAGGTGGTTTGATCCTAGTCTGTGCCCTGGGAAATACTGGCTTCTTAGGTTATCCTGTGATCTACGGTTTCTACGGTGACCCTGGTCTTGTAAGGGCCATATTCTGTGATATGGGAAGTGTTATCGCCAGTCTCCTAATAGGCACCTTTGTAGGTGTAACCTTTGGAGAGGGAAAGGGGGAGAGGAACACATCCCTCTACATCCTAAAAGAACTTCTAAAGTTCCCACCCTTTTTAGCATGTATCCTCAGTATCCTATGTGTAATCCTAGGTATGGAGATTGAGGATATCCCAACCTTCCTTGTAGATACCTTAAATTATCTCTCTAAAGCCACTGTACCTCTAATCATGATTTCCCTGGGATTATCACTCTCTCCAAGTTCCACAAGGTTTGCTATTAAATACGGTATCCTGGCACTTCTAGTTAGAACAGGTGTTGCACCACTTCTTGCACTTCTCCTCTCCCTCCTCCTCTCCATAGAGGGGTTGGAGAGGAAGGTTTTGATCCTTCAATCTTCAATGCCCTCTGCAATGATGTCCCTTGTATTCTCCCTCCTCTACAGACTGGATGTTAAGTTGGTAGCCTCGGCATGCTTTATAACAACTATCTCCTCACTGATAATTCTACCTATCTTGAAGAAGATTTTAGGTTAAGGGTTAACATGTTTAACAAAGTACTTATAAGATATGGAGAGATAGGGATCAAATCCAGGGAGACCAGGAGGAGATTTGAGGAGATCCTTAAGAACAACATCAAGTTAGCCCTTAAGAGGTATGGGATAGAGGGGAATATAAGGACACTCCATAGAAGGCTACTTCTAGAGTTAGAGGACAACAACTTAGAGAAGGTTATCTCTGTCTTAAAGAGGGTGCCTGGTATTGTATCCTTCAGCCCCTCTGTAGAGTGCAACCTAGATCTGGAGGAGATTGAAAGAACAGCTCTGGAGGTCTTTCTCAGGAGGGTTAAAGAGTTGGGAAAGGATAAGGTAACCTTTAGGGTAAAAACCCAGAGGGTTAAGAAGAACTTTCCCTTAACCTCTGTGGAGGTAAACAGGTACATTGGGGAGCGTATACTGAAGTACTTCCAGGGAATTGGGCCAGGGGATATCACCCTCAAGGTGGATCTAAAGAACCCCGAGATAACCCTTGGAATAGAGATTATAGATAGGGCCTATGTATTTACAGAGGTGTTTAGAGGTGTAGGAGGTCTACCTGTCAACAGTCAGGGGAAGGTTTTAGTACTACTCTCCGATGGAATCGACAGTCCAGTTGCAGCATTCCTCATGATGAAGAGGGGTTGTGGCACTGTACTCCTCCACCTAAAAATCAGTGAGGAGGGGTTGGAGAAGGTTAAAAAGATATACGAGGTACTTAGGGATTACGATCCAACCTCAAAACTTGTGGTTTTCGACTACAGGGAGATCCTAAAATCTATAAGGGCGTTACTGGAGGAGATAGGTGAGGAGAGGTACACCTGTATAGTATGTAAGAGGATTATGTTGAAAATAGCCCAGGAGTATGCAAGGAGATTTGCCTGTGAAGGTATTACAACTGGAGATAGCATAGGGCAGGTTGCATCCCAGACCTTGAGGAATATCTACCTAGTTAGTGAGGGTATCTCCTACCCTGTGTTCCGCCCCCTCATTGGATTGGACAAGGTGGAGATAGTGGATATTGCAAAGAGAATAGGAACCTATGACATCTCCACAAGTAAGGAGTTAAGATGCTTTGCAGTACCTAGGTATCCTGTAACTAGGGGGGAGTTGGAGAAGGCCAGGGAGTTGGAGAGATATATTTTAGATAAAATAGGAGATAAATTACCTTATAATTCTTCGGAGTAACCTCTTTACCCTCTCTAGAATACCCTCCCTGTATACCTCCTCTATCCTACGAATATCCACGTAGGAGCCTACGATCTTGAGGGCTAACTCCATATGGGCCAGTGCAGCGGGGGACTTTGGGGCGTACTCTATAACACTCATCCTCTTCAAGGTGGCATTCCTTACATTCTCATCCTCTGGGATTGTACAGATAACCTTCTCCTCTATTATGGTTTCTATCTCTTCAGCACCCATCTCCCCAAAGTCTCTACCAGTCCTATTTAGAACCACCCCTAGGATAGGGGTCCCAGCCATCATACTACTCTGTTTTATCTTAAGTCCATCTGAGATGGAGAACAACTCTGGGGTTAAAACGATAAGTACCTTATCTGCAACTGCTAGGTGAATTGCCATATCCCTGTTCAACCCTGCAGGGGCATCTATAAGTACATAGTCGTAGTTATCTGCAACCTCCGATATAACCTCTGGAAAGAGGTCTAAATCTGACTTTTTATACCCCTCGATGGAGAGACTTGTAGGAAGTACATCTACCCCACTTTCATGTCTATATATGGCCTCTCTAACCTCACATTCACCTGCAAGAACCTCATGTAGAGAGGGTCTCTTCTTTTCCAGGTTAAATATAATACCTAAGTTGGCCATGGAGATATCTCCATCTACCAGGAGAACCTTCTTTCCAATCTTGGAAAGTGCCACCCCCAGGTTTGCAGTTACAGTGGTCTTTCCCACACCTCCCTTTCCAGAGGCTATGGTGATAATCATAAACTTCACCTGGAGAGTTCAACAGTCCCCACTCTGAAGAGAGCCCTTACAGGTACTCCATCTATATCCTCGATACCACTTTTGTCTATTACTACTATGGCACCCTGGGCATCCCCAATACTTTTCACATAGTTTATAGTCTCCTTTATAGTGTTTCCAGAGGTTATTACATCATCTACTACCACTATCCTTCTACCCTTAATACTCTGGTAGTTATGCCCTATAAACCCTCTAGTCTTACCTCTCTCCTTGAGATGCTTTTTAGGTATATATATGGAGAAGTCTCTATCTAACTCCTCGGCAATTAGGGTACCTAGGGGTATCCCACCTGTTGATATACCAAGTACTACGTCAAAGTCTATATCACTTATCATATCACACATGATGGAGGTGATACATCTCAACCTCTTTGGGGAGATCTTTATATCGTCCCAGTTGACAAAGATATCTACCTTCTTCTCTACCTCCTCAGATTCCTTTAGAAGTCTCTCCCCATTTAATACCAGGTAGAGGGCAGTATCCACAGAGATATTTAACTCCTCTGCAATGTCTACAGCTGTAAGTCCTGCATCCCTAAGTTCAAGTACCCTTTTTATTAAACTCTTCTTCATAGTAAACACCCTTTAACTTTTACTTAGCAACTCCACTATCTTCCTCTCTATCTCCTCCTTAGGTCTGTTGGTTATGTTGGCCAGCCCCTCTGCAAAGATAGTGGCGTACTTAAGTATATACTTTCTCTTCTTCTCCTCCTCCATCTCCCTCCTTATCCTTGCCAGGTACTTCTCAAGCTCCCTTGCACATATCATGAGGGAATGTCTAATCTCGTTGTATATCTCCTCGTTCTCCTCAGGACCACAGGCAATAGCCTGCTTTCCAGCAGAGGTATAGGGTATGTGGGTGGAGATAAGGTTTACAAATACTGTGAGGGGCACATCCTCCTCATTTTTAAGACCGTATCTCCTCCAATTTATACTTTTTACAGCGTTGGTTATACCACAACCTGAGGCGTCGAAGAGTAGAGGTACATGATTTGCAAACCTCATTATCTCCATCTTTCTAGTACCCTCAGACTCCCTCCCTGCATTTCCACCGTAGGCTAAACCTACCTCCACTGCAAAGGGGATCCCTCCCCTGTAGGTCTTAGGTTTCCTAGTTATAGCCTTTACAAATTGAGGTTTAAGGGCTGCCTTCAGGGATTTTTCAATGTTTTCTGCACCTATAGGTCTCAGTCCAGTGGTGGAAGGTGCTATAAACTCCATATCCTGAAGTGCCCTTACTATTAACTCTGCATCCTCCCAGGTCATCTCCTTTGGAGGTTTATCCAGTAGTTTCTCTATCTCCCTTCTCAGTTTCTTCAACTCCCTCTCAGATATCATGCCCCTGTTCTTCAGGGCCTCGATAAACTCCTTAGGTTTCCTTGTGATCTCCCTAAGTTTTTTCTTCAACTCCTCCATTGTAGAGGCACTTAGATAGTTCCTCTCTGCAAAATCTATGAAACTCTCAGGTCTCTTCTTAAAGTGTCTCTTAACCTCCTTAAGTTTTTCCTCACTTAACTTCTCTATAAGGTGTTCCATTATAAGGTACTTCAGGTAGTAGTTTTTCAACTGGGATAAACTCTCTGGTAAGGCGTTTATTATATTTTTAACCTCTTCAATCTCCTTTTTATCTAGATACTCGGAGAACTTTTTAAGATACTTCTCTATATCCACCTTGAGGTAACATTTCACTATCAAGTTCCAGAGTTTACTTCCCCTGTACTTCTTCAGTATCTTATCCCTGAGTATATAGTCCTGGAGTTCCTTAACCCTCTGTGGAGTTACCCTGGATAGCTCCCTAACTAGCATAGTGGAGATCTTCTTCGCCCTAGTCCTCCGGGATATGTAGAGGAGTTCATCTGGAGTTATACCGTAGGGGTGGGGTTTTATCTCCTCTGGACGTGCAGGGATCTTGTCAACGGTCCTCTCAAAGACAATGGTCTCCTCTGGGTCTACCAGGGTTATCCTGGCGTGAGGTGTAGATAGACTTATCCTCCTAAGGTACTCGTAGGGTCCCTGCTCCCTCCTACTGTAGGTAACCTCTTTGAACTCACCCTCTACCCTTGTACCTCTCCAATCTCCCTTTTTAACCTTATGAGATAGTACCTCCCCCTCGTTCTTTTCAATATTCATCTTCACCTCCATGATATGAATCTTTCCATCTCCAGTAGAGGTTGTTATCTTTAAAGGTTTTCCAGTGGTTACCTGGGCAAAGAGAAGTACCCCTGCAGCTCCAATACCCTGCTGTCCTCGAGATTGAACAAAACGGTGCATCTTGGAACCTGCCAACATCTTACCAAATACCTTAGGGACAAACTCTGGAGGTATACCAGGTCCGTTGTCCTCTACAGCAACTTTGTAGTGGTCTGTTCCCAGTTTTTTAATCTCTACCTTGATATCAGGTAGTATCTCAGCCTCCTCACAGGCGTCTAAGGCATTGGTTACCAACTCGTGGACAATAGTGGTCATACTCCTTAACTTACCACTGTACCCTAACATGTGTCTATTCTTCCTGAAAAATTCAGAGATGGAGTGCTCCTTAAACTCCTCAAATATAGAACTCTTATCCCCCATAATTTCACCGGGAGTTGTCTAACCTTTAATAAAAAAATAGAGGATAATAAGTTAGATAAAAAGAGAAAAAATAGCCAGTTGTTTACTTACCCTGTCTTCTGTTAGCCTTTATACTTGGTCTTACCTTCTCTGCTCCCTTACCCTTATTCCTCAATCCTCTACCCTTCTTACCTGCCGAAGTTAATCCCCTAAATACCCTACCCTTATGTTTCCCTGTACATAGCCAGTTGTACCTAGGATCACTCTTGATAGATGGGTGGTGGGGATCTACAAGAATTACCTCGTACCACTTGTACTTTCCATCCTCACCAACCCAGTAGGAGTTTAAAACCTCCATGTTTGGATACCTTCTAGCAGCCCTCTCCTCTGCTATCCTCTGTATGGATTTACCCATGGTTATTTTATTGACCCCTAGGGTTGCAGGCTTCTTGGAACCTTTAGGTCTTGGCTTCCTCAGTCCACCTCTTCTCACCCTAACCCTAACTACGATGATCCCCTGTTTTGCAGTATACCCCAGGTTCCTAGCCCTGTCCAATCTTGTAGGTCTCTCTATCCTTACAACTGCAGGCTCCCTTCTCCACTGTTGCATCCTTTCCCTTAACAGTTCCCTAACGTAGGATTCCCTTGGAACCTTCCAAGCCTCCTGAATATACTTGTATATACCCATAGCTATCCCTTTCAGTGTTTTTAATTCTAAATAAAAAAAATAAGTGGTTTTAGATAGTGACCCATGGTATATTAACTTAACGGTAAAAGGAATAGGGATTTTCCCTTAAAAATTACTGCATATCCTTCTTCTTATCCACTCCCACCACATAACTGACCTTGTCCTTTTTATATATCCTGAGGATGTCACCCTCTTCAATATCCTTAAATATATTGTCGTACTCGTATACCTCGTAGCTACTGTCATCCATTGCTATGACAGTCTGGGGTGAGACAGAGATAACTGTAGCTGTGGGGCACTCCTCCCACTTCTTCAGTAGTCTAGCCTCCTTCTCGGCAGTACTCCAGGGAACAGGTATCTTCTCCCCCCTCCCTGTTATATCCTCCAGGTACAGTTTATCCTCCTTTATGGAGACTACCTTGTACACCTTGTCCCTGTACTCCACTATATCCCCAACCTTGAACTCAGGTATCCTTACAACTATGGTGATCCTGTAGAGGTTCTTACCACTGTTCTTGTCAACGCCAACTAACTTGGCAGTTTCCTTTATCTTCCCTCCATATTTGGCCTTTATACTTGAGGCTATGTTTCTCGCCCCACCCATGGAGCCTATCTGATAGTCCAACCCCTCCTTCTTAGGTATGAACTTGGAGATAAAGGCCATCCTGTCTTTCTTCAACCTTTTTTCAACCTCCTTCCTTACAAATTTATCTAACTCCTCCTTCTCCTCCTCAGTTAGAGGCCTGTTCATTGCCCTTACCTGGAGGGTGGCCTCGTAGTAGTTGGACATATACCTGGAGCACCTTGGACACTGGACCATCTGTAGACGTACTGTTACCTCCTTCTCCATAGTCCTCTCCCTATCCTCCCCTGGCAACCTCCCCCTTCCAATCACATTAACAGGTATCTCCACCTTTGTCCTCTTACCCCCAGGTATCTGTCTTGGCTCCTGGGGTATTATCTCCACCTCAATATTTTTATGGGCCTTCTTTATGTTGTCCTTTGTGGCGTAGTAGGCAATCTCCTCCAGTATGGAGTAGAGGTCTTCACCCTTTGTGGATCCTGCCAGGTCCTCCTCTTGTAGGAGCCACACATGTGA
>JAHEQA010000047.1 GCA_019561615.1 Methanothermococcus sp. SCGC AD-155-E23 | reverse complement strand
ATATCTCAAAGGCTAAGGCACCCTGATAGACCAACATCCCAATACCGTTGATAGTTTTTGCACCTCTCTTTTTAGCCTCTCTAAGTAGGACGGTCTCCCTTGGATTGTATATAAGGTCCATCACCACCATACCACTGTGTATCCTCTCCACATCTATTACAGGCTTTACATCTACATGGGGATACATACCCACTGGGGTGGCATGGATAACTATCTCATACCTTCCCACATCTACACTTAGATCTCCATAACCTACCTCTCTATTTAACTTTCTAGAGATCTCCTCCGCTAAAAGTTTTGCCTTCTCAGGTGTTCTATTTACTATGGTGACCTTGTTATCCTTTGCCATTTCAAAGGCCACAGCCCTTGCAGCACCACCTGCACCTATTACAAGTATATCCCTTCCCCTTACCTTCCCTATCTCCTCCTCAAGTGCCATACGTGCTCCTAGACCATCTGTGTTGTATCCAAGTGCCATATCCCCCTCTATTTTCACGGTGTTGACAGCCCCAATAAGTTGAGCCTCCCTATCCAACTTATCCAGGTATTTTATAATCTCCACCTTATGAGGTACTGTAACGTTGAAACCTCTAAAGGTTCCAAGGGCCTTTGCCCCATCTACTACATACCTCAATTTATCAGGATGGACATCGAAGGCTAGGTATACATAGTTTAAGTCCTTATCCCTCAGGGCACTGTTGTGCATAAGGGGGGAGAGGGAGTGCTCCACAGGATGCCCAATAAGCCCTAAGAGTTTAGTTTTAGAATCTATCATGTCAACACCTTTTTAGATCCCATCTCCACTATCTCCCTTATAGCCTTAACTACATACTCCACCTGCTCCCAGGTTAGACCGTAGACACTCATCTTTATCTCCTTAGTAACCCCTGGCACTATACCTCCAATACCCCTTTTCTTTAACTCATCGTAAAAGAAGTAACCCCTCCTCTTATCCCTCTTAGCTATCTCCTCAAGTACAGGTGTTTCAAACTTGATAAGGTCATGCTCCTTAGGTTTCACACCTAGCTGTTTAAAACCTACCTCCTCCAATTGCTCCACTACATACCTTGTCTTCTCTAACTCCTCTCCCCATCTCTTAACCCTCTCTACCACATATGGAAAACTTGCCATAAGGGTGATCAGAGGTACCCCCCTACTTGTACACCCTAGAAGTTCTACCTCCTTCTTTGGATAACTCTTAGACCTTCTAAGTACCTCCTCTGCAAACTCCTCCCTCATAGAGAGTATACCTATGGGACCAGATGCCGCCATACTCTTATGTCCAGAACAGGCTAAGAAGTCCGCCTTTAACTTTTTCCCCTTAACAGGCATCCTACCAACTGTATAGGCACAGTTAAGTAGGAAGGGATATCCCTTTTTCTTAGCAATCTTCCCAACCTTCTCGGCATCACTTAGATTACCGTAGGATCCATCTACATGGGTAAGTAGTATAAGACCTATACTCTTTCCCTTATCCTCTAAATTGTCTATAACTTCCTTGTATCCCTCAGGCTCTATCCTGTAGGTGGGATAGCCATCGTTCTTCACGGTGGTATAGTTCAGTCTAGCCCTCTCTATTGCCACGTAAGAGGTATAGTGGGCATTTTCATCTAGTACTACGTAGTCCCCCTCCTTGCATATGGAGTGCATAACTATAAACTTACTCTCCCTGGCCCCATGGGTAGGTCTAGAGATATCCATGTCGAGAAACTTAGAGAGATCCTCTAAAAACTCACATACTGGAGGTGTCTTTATCTCATCTAGCCGTCCTCCACAGTAGTCACATACACTGTAACCATCCCAGTACTCGTAGATAGCCTTCTTAGCCTCTACAGGTAGAACCCCTCCCCTCTGAATAGGGTTTAAATTTATATACTCCCTCCCAAGGTGCCTGGTGAGGTTTCTATACCTATCCAGGTTTATCTCCATTAAACCACCTTAAAAAAATAAAAAGAGATTTACTCCTCACCTTTCTCCTCAGGAGTCTCCAAGGGTTTACCAAACTCTAAAACCTCAGACTTGTAGATCTCCACTTTTTTAAGTGGGAATATCTTCTTACACTCCTCGTATATCTTTGTACTTAACTCATCTAGGAGCATGGCCTGGACAAACTCTGGGAATGTGGAATTCTCTGCAGTTTCCCTAATTATCTCCTCTGTTTTCTTCCTAATATCTGTCTTGTGGCAATCCCTTGCCCTGTAAGCAGTTAGTACCATGGCCTTTACCCTTATCTTGTAGTTGTCCTTTGTCTTCACATCTACAATACTTGTTATCTTACTCATCCTCCTCCTTATCAGGGATTTTATATACTCCCTTGTTGTGTCGTGGCCTATGAACTGTGTGGTGGCGTTGTTACCACTGACCCCGTTTATCTTGAAGTACATCCTTATCATATGCTTGGCAGGGTCGTTTATAAGATCCTGTAGACTAACCTCTGCCACCCTTCCAATAATCCTGGCAGGGTCATTTGCAGGGGTCTCCCCTATGAGAACACCTCCAAAGGCCTGAGGGGTATAGATGTTATACCATACTTTAGTCTTCCAGGTATCCCTGGCAACCTTTTTCCCCTTGGCAGTAGTTCTAGCCCTCATCTTAGCCATACTTTACACCTCCATTAAAATTTATAACAGGTATTCAGTTAGATCTATGTAGTCCTTAAAGGGTTTTGCAGGTTGGGCGTATATCCTCTTTATATTTTTGGCAACCTCCCTCTTAGTAGTGGTACCCTTCTCTGTCTTTATCATCTTTATCCTAAAGTAGCCATCTCCAACTCGATAGATGTGCCTGCTGTCAAATACGTAGTCCCGGGGGACAAGTACATTTACAGAGTAGGTCCTCCTTCCGTCGTTAATGGATATTCCAACTTTTTTAGGAATACTTAAAGATTTTGTCCATATAGTCCCAATGTCCTCCACCTTTGAGGAGTGGGTCCTCTTAACCCCCTCTATACCTGTTATCTCCAGCTCCTCCCCCTCTACGTTGATTACATCTCCAACCTTCAAAACCTCCTCAGTAGGTATCTGGATAACCTTCTTCTCAGAACTTCCATACCTACTGATTATCACCTTTACATCCTTGAGCCTAACACTCCTCTCTATCTCCCATATATGTCCACATTCCAAACACTTTACCTTTAACTTTAGATGTCTCTTGGACTCCTGTCTCTTTACAACAGTATGGGGGGTAACATCCCCACATACAGGACACTCCAGGGAGAGGGTCTCCTCCTCCATTTTCCCATCCTAGTTACTTCTTCTTTCTCTTCCTTCTCCTACCCTTCTGGAACTGCTGTGGTATAATCCTTACCTGGACGTTCATAGCCCTCTCCAGGAACTCCTCGTAGGTAAATGGTACATCCTCTCCAATTACCCCCCTGTTTTTCAAGTACTCCCTTGCCATAAGGTAGTATATCAGGGCAACTGCCTTTCTACCTTTGTTGTTCGTTGGGATGACAAAGTCGATAAAGGATGTTAGATGCTCTGTATCACACATACCTACAATAGGGATACCTATCTCTATGGCCTCCTTCAGTGCCTGTCTATCCACCCTTGGATCGCTGAGGAACAACACCTCAGGTTCCATGAAGCTCTTAGTTACAGGGTTGGTTAAAGTACCTGGTATAAACCTCCCTGCAACTGTTGTTATACCTGTTACCTCCCCAAACTTCTTTAGAGGACCCATGGAGTATATCCTCCTTGAGACAGCCAGGATCTCCTCAGGTTCATACCTTGAGAGGAACTTACTTGCCAGTCTTATCCTCTCGTCGGTCTTTCTTACATCTAGTACGTAAAGTCCATCTGATCTAACCCTGTAGATGAATTTCTTCATATCCTCTGTTTTCTGCATGGTACCTATATGTACCCCTGCAGCTAAATAGGTATCCAGTGTTACAAGCATATTTTCCTCTGTCATAGTATAACCTCCAAAAGAGTGGTTTTTATTTTTAAACTCTTTTAAAAAAGATTTTTTTATAAAAAGAGTGGTTTTTACTATCTTGGATAAAGATCCAAAGTATTTAAATCTTTCGGTGAACTGTTGAAGGGATAACCTATGACCCTAAAGAGGATGACACTGATACTCTACAACTCCTACGATAAGAGGAGATGGCACGAGGCCCATAAGAGGGCTATAGCCAGGGCGGCACCTGTATGCTACGCCTTCAACTGCAACCTTGCAATTATGGACTTCCCCTGCACCAGGGAGGATATAATGTCTATAGAGACCACCATAGGGGATGCTGGAGAGTACCTTAGGAGGTTGATAGAGAGTAACAGGTTCAGTATAGTGGACAGTTACCAACCCCAGTTTGGAATACCTATTGCCACTACATCGAAACCTGATGAGAAAAAGTCTATAACTCCTGAGGAGGTGGCACAACTACTATTTAAAAAACCCTGTGGATTGTTTATAGGTCTTGGGAGACGGGGGCTGCCAAAGGAGATATTTGACTTCTCTAGGTACCACCTGGATATAACTAAGAAGAGAATCTCCTTAGAGACCTGCACCGCTATAGGGATAATACCTGCTGTAATAAGCACCTATGTGGAGGTATTTAGCAGAAATCAAAGAAAATTATATATATAGGATAGATTTCTAAAGTTTTTTAAAAGTTAAGGGGGTAATCCTGTGTCGGCAGTAGAAGCTGTTAAGAGAATAAAAGAGGCAGAGAAGGAAGCTGTGGAAATAGTAGAGAATGCGAAAAAAGAAGCTGAGAGGATAAAGTTAGAGGCTATGGAGAAGGGTAAAAAGATTATAGAGGAGGCTGAGGAAGAGGCCCGTAAGATGGTGGAGGAGTTAATTCGGAAAAGTGAAGAGATAGCTAGAAAGGAGGCCGAGGATATTATAGCAACTGGAGAGAGTGAGATAGAGCAGATGGAGGCAGTTGCCAAGATAAAGCTACGTTCACTGAAGTTGGAGGATGTACTGGATATCTTCAAAGTTTAGAAAGGTGGTTTTAGTGAGGCCTGCAAGGATGAAGAAATTGAGGGCGGTGATTCTAGATGAGAAGATGGACAAGGTTGTAAGAGAGCTCCATGAAGAGGGGTTGGTGGAACTCTGTGATCTAGCTTCCAAGTTGGAGGATCCAGAGTGGGCAGGTTTACTCTCCCCCTCCTCACCAGCACCTTATATAAGGGATGTTTCAGCGTTGTTAATTAAAACTAACAGGTTTTTAGATCTCTTTGACAGTGTTAAAGAGGAGGAGAAGGGAGGATTGAAGGAGTTACTAAATCCAACCCTACCACCCAAGGAAAAGGTTAACTTCTCTTCTGCAGATGAGGTAATAGCCTACGGTAGATCTCTTTTGGAGGAGGTTGAAGGAGAGGTAAAGGAGTTGGCAGATAGACTAAATCACCTGGAAAACAGGATCAACTACCTTCAACAGTTGAAAAGTTATCTAAATTACCTTAAAGATTTCGAGGTGGATCTAGAGTACCTTAAAAGTGGACCCTACACCTACGTAGTAGTAGGTCTAATACCTGAGGAGAGGGTATCCCAGTTAAAGGAGAAGGTATCCTCCATTACAGATAACCTCTCGGAAGTTGTAGAGGGAAAACCTGTTGTTACAGGTGAGAGGGAGAGAAAGGTCCCTGTTGTAGTTGTAACGTTGAAGGAGTACAAAGATAAGGTCAGTGGGGAGTTAAGGAGAAGTGGATTTGAGAGGATAGAGGTCTCCAACTTAAAGGGTACTCCAGGGGAAAACCTGGAGAGGATAGAGAAGGAGATAAGGGAGTGTGAGAAGGAGAGGGAGGATATCTTAAATAAGTTGAGGGAGTTGGCCAAGAAGTGGTACAGGAAACTTTTAGTACTCCATGAGTTACTGGAGATCGAGAAGGAGAGGGCAGAGTCCTACACCTACTACGGTAGAACTGAGAGAACCTATATGTTAGAGGGCTGGGTACCTGAGAAGTACGTAGATAGGGTCAAGAATACCATAGAGAGGGCCTCTGAGGGTTGTGGAGTTGTAGAGGTTAGGGAACCAGATGAACCTGAGGAGAAGATACCTGTAATGCTTGACAACCCAAAACCTGTAAAGCCCTTTGAGATGTTAACAGAGATGTTTGCACCTCCAAAGTACAACGAGATAGATCCCACCCTACTGATAGTCCCTGGTTTCCTAATATTCTACGGTATTATGCTCACAGATGCTGTATACGGGTTGTTGTTGACCTTAATTGGTCTCTTTGTCTGGAAGAAACTTGGTAAGGTAAGTGAGGGGGCACGTAATATAGGGTATATACTTACACTGGCTGGTATTGCCACAGTTATTGCAGGTATTATAACTGGAGGATATCTTGGAGATTTCCTGAAGGAGTTCTTAGGGTTTGACATATACAAGACTCCCTTTGCCCTGGTAAATCCACTGGGGGAGAGCTTCTACATAAACGAACTTAGACCCCTCTTAAAACTTGGAAGTATATCTGTAGATAACGGTCCCATTGCAATACTCCTCTTCTCCATACTTGTGGGGATACTGCACCTCTTCATAGGACTTGTTGTAGGGTTTAAGGAGAACCTTGAGAAGAAGGGGTTTAAGGAGGCCTTTTTAAATCAGGGTATATGGCTCCTTTTAATAATAGGGTTAGCTCTAGGTCTTGTCACCAATATGCCCTCTATCATCCTTGCTACGGTAGCACTTGTAGTGCTACTATGTATAGTCAGAGGTTATATGAAGGGAGGGATACTTGATGCCATGCTAGGGGTTATGGATATTACAGGGTTCCTAGGTAACGTACTCTCCTATGCAAGGCTTCTGGCCCTGTGTCTAGCTACTGGAGGTCTTGCAATGGCTGTAAATATAATGGCCAAGTTAATTGGAGACAGTGTCCCTGTAATTGGAATACTACTGGCACTAATAGTACTACTGATAGGGCACACCTTTAACTTTGTGATGAACGGTCTCGGTGCCTTTATACACTCCCTGAGGTTGCACTACGTAGAGTTCTTTGGGCAGTTCTACGAGGGTGGAGGTAAGAAGTTCCAACCCTTCAAGGCCAGAAGGGAGTATACCACAGTTAATTAAAAAGTAAGTAAGGTGATAGCAATGGTATTTGACAACCCATTACTACTTGGAGCCATAGGTGCTGGTTTAGCAGTAGGTATTGCAGGATTTGGTTCAGGAGTTGGAGCAGGTATTGCTGGGGCAAGTGGTGCAGGGGTAATTGCAGAGGATCCCTCAAAGTTTGGTACAGCCATAGTATTCCAGGCCCTACCTCAAACCCAGGGTCTATATGGATTCCTCGTTGCCATCCTTATACTCTTTGTATTCCAAAGTGCCCCTGAGTGGGCCATGGTAGGTGCAGGGATTGCCACAGGTTTAGCAGGTCTCTCTGCAATTGGTCAGGGGATAGCCTCCTCGGCAGGTTTAGGTGCAGTGGCAGAGGATGAGAAGATATTTGGTAAGGCTATGGTCTTCTCAGTACTCCCTGAAACCCAGGCAATTTATGGTTTGTTAGTGGCTATACTCCTCCTAGTAGGTGTCTTTGGAAAGAGCCCTGGAGCAACTACAATAGCAGCCCTAGGTGCAGGTTTAGCTGTAGGGTTTGCAGGTCTCTCAGGTATTGGACAGGGTATTACAGCTGCAGGTGCCATTGGAGCAACTGCCAGAGATCCAGATGCCATGGGTAAGGGTCTTGTCTTGGCAGTTATGCCAGAGACCTTCGCTATCTTCGGTCTACTGATAGCCATACTGATAATGCTTGGAATAATGTTCTAAAACCTAAAAATTCTTATTTTTATTTTTATAGGTGAAAAAATGGGAGTAGAGGAGATCGTCTCTAAGATACTGGAGGATGCCAACAAGGAGGCTGAGGAGATAATAAAGAAGGCCCAGATGGAAGCTGAGAAGATACTGGAGGAGGCAAAAAAGGAGGCAGAGAGGAGGAAAAGTGAAATACTTAAGAAAGGGGAGAAAGAGGCAGAGATGATTAAAAACAGGATTATTTCAGAGGCAAAATTGGAAGTTAGAAAAAAGATGCTTAGGAAAAAGGAGGAGTTAATTGAGATGGCTATAAAGAAGTTAAGGGAGGAGTTGATGAAACTACCTGAAAGGGAGAACTACAGGGATCTACTTATAAAGCTCATTGTTGACGGGGCAGTTGCAGTAGGTAGTGAGGAGGTTGTTGTAGATCTCAACAAGAGGGACTACGAGATGTTGGATATTAAAACCCTCTGGGAGATAGAGAAGGAGATAGAGAGGTTAACCAACAGATCAGTTATAGTTAGAAGGGGTAGTACTGTTGATATAGTTGGTGGCGCCATTGTAAAAGATAGAAGTGGTTCCAAGATCTGTGATAACAGTTTGGAGGCTATATTTGAGAGGAACCTAGAGCATATTAGGGCGAAAATTGCCCAGGTACTGTTTTAAAAGGTGATGGAATGGGAGTGGAGGAGGTAATTTCATGGATGTCCTACGATATATTCGTTACACTGTTGATACTTACAGGGGTAGTGATACTCCTGGCTGTTATCGTATATCTGATTAAGTATCTCATAGAGGTTACCCCCTATGCATACCTCAATGCAAGGATTAGAGGTATGGAGGCTAAACTCCTAGATGACCACAAGTTAAATGAACTTATAGAGGCTGGGAGTCTGGTGGAGGTTATAGGTCTCCTGGAGGATACTGTATACAGTCAATTTATCCCAACAACCTCCAGGGATATCTTCTCTATAGAGAGGAGCCTTGACATGCATCTGGCCCATATCTATAAAACCTTGGCAGAGATATCCCCAGAGAGATGTAAGAGGGTACTGGAGTTATTTGAAAAGAGGTACGATATCAGGAACATCAAGACCATCCTAAGGGCCAAGTACGCCAGGTTGGACAGTGAGAGTACCTTCAAGATGTTAATACCCCTAGGTAGAATACCTGAGAGTAAGTTAAGGGAACTCTGTGAGGCTAGAACTGTTGAAGAGGTTGTAAGTGGGTTGGAAGGTACCGAGTATGGAAGGATACTCTCTGAGCAACTTTCCCTCTACGAGGAATATGGCAATCTAATACCCCTAGAGTTGGCCCTGGACAAGTATATCTATCAGGGTCTCTGGAGGGCTGTAGGTATCGAGGGTTCTAGAGAGGATCTCTTCAAAGAGTTCGTTGGAAGGATGATAGATATTGAAAACCTTAAGGTCATCCTGAGATGTAAGAGGGATGGTGTACCCTCTGACCTTATTTCAAACTACCTCTTAGGTGTGGGGTATGAGTTACCTCCATGGAAGTTGAAGGAGTTGGCAGAGGCAGAGTCTATAGAGGGGGTAATAAGTTCACTTGAAGGTACAGAGTATGGCAATATAATCTCAGAGTGTCTAGAGGAGTACGAGAGATGTAGAAGTGCCTATGTATTTGAGAAGGTCCTGGACAACTACCTTGTAGAGGTTGGTAAAAAGTTATCCCTGAGACAGCCCTTTGGAGTTGGACCTGTTATAGGGTTTATCACCTCCAAGGAGATGGAGGTAAGAAAGTTGAGGGCAATTATAAATGGGAAGATGGAGGGACTATCACCAAGGGATATAAGGGAGTTGATTACAAATTAATAGGAGGATATTATGAAGATTGGTGTAGTTGGAGACCTTCACATGGCTGTAGGTTTCAGGTTGGCAGGTCTTACCGATGTTTATCAGGTTGAAGATCCCGAGGAAGCCCTAAAAATTATCGAGGAGTTGGACAGGAGGGAGGACATAGGTTTGATAATTATCTCTGAAAAACTTGGGGATGCCCTAAGGGACAAACTCTCCAAGGTAGAGACCTATATTGTAGAGGTGCCTGACAAGGAAGGGCCCATTGCTAGAGAACGTGATCCTATAAGGGAACTTGTAAGAAAGGCAGTAGGTATAGAATTGAAGAAATAAGAGGTGATTAAGTTATGGTAGTAGGTAAGATCCTCAAGATAGCAGGACCTGTTGTAGTAGCAGATGGTATGAAGGGGTCCCAGATGTACGAGGTAGTTAAGGTAGGTGAGGAGAAGTTAACTGGGGAGATCATCCAGTTAAGGGGGGACAGGGCTGTTATCCAGGTATACGAGGAAACTACAGGTATAAGACCTGGGGAACCTGTTGAGGGTACTGGAGCCCCTCTCTCTGTAGAGTTGGGACCAGGTCTCTTGAAGTCTATATACGACGGTATCCAGAGACCTTTAACTGCAATAGAGGCTGTAACTGGAAGTATATTTATACCAAGGGGGGTCTCTGTACCTGCACTACCAAGGGATGTTAAGTGGGACTTTGTACCCACTGTAAATGAAGGGGATTACGTAGAGGGTGGGGATGTTATAGGTACAGTTGAGGAGACAAAGTCCATAGTACATAAGGTACTACTTCCTGTTGGAATAAAGGGGAAGATAAAGGAGATAAGGTCTGGAAAGTTTACAGTTGAGGATACTGTTGCAGTGGTGGAGACCGAGGATGGGGAGGAGAAAGAGATTAAGATGATGCAGAAGTGGCCTGTAAGAAAACCAAGACCCTATAAGGAGAAGTTACCACCTACTATCCCACTGATAACTGGTGAGAGGATTATAGACACATTCTTTAGCCTTGCAAAGGGAGGGACTGCAGCAATCCCAGGACCCTTTGGAAGTGGTAAGACTGTAACACAGCAGCAACTTGCAAAGTGGTCAGATGCAGATGTGGTAATATACATTGGATGTGGGGAGAGAGGTAACGAGATGACAGAGGTTATCGAGGAGTTCCCCCACCTGGAGGACAGAAGGACAGGGAATAAGTTAATAGATAGAACTATACTTATAGCAAACACCTCAAATATGCCAGTAGCAGCTAGGGAGGCCTCCATATATACAGGGGTTACCATAGCGGAGTACTTCAGAGATATGGGTTATGGGGTACTACTAACTGCAGATTCAACCTCTAGATGGGCAGAGGCGATGAGGGAGATAGCAGGTAGATTGGAGGAGATGCCAGGGGAGGAGGGGTATCCAGCCTACCTCGCCTCTAGACTTGCACAATTCTACGAGAGGGCAGGTAGGGTAAAGTGTGTAGGTAGTGAGGAGAAGGAGGGCTTCGTATGTATTGTAGGGGCTGTTTCCCCACCAGGAGGAGACTTCTCAGAACCTGTTACATCTAACACCCTGAGGATAGTTAAGGTATTCTGGGCACTTGATGCAAACCTTGCAAGGAGGAGACACTTCCCAGCGATAAACTGGTTACAGAGTTACTCCCTCTATATAGACGATGTAACCCCCTGGTGGCAGGAGAACACAGGTCCAGATTGGAGGGAGTTAAGGGACGAGGCCATGAGACTACTCCAGAAGGAGGCTGAGCTACAGGAGATAGTCCAACTTGTAGGTCCAGATGCCCTTCCAGATAGGGAGAGGGTAATCCTGGAAGTTGCAAGGATGCTTAGAGAGGACTTCCTACAACAGGATGCATTTGACGAGGTAGATACCTACTGTCCTCCAATGAAACAGTACATGATGTTGAAGATTATCATGACCTTCTATAGAAAGGCCTTAGAGGTAGTTGAGAAGGGGGTAGACCCTGGAAAGATAGCAAAGGTACCTGTTAAGAGGGACATTGCAAGGATGAAGTTCATACCTGAGGATAAATTCCTCGAGGAAGTTGCCCCAGCACTCCTGGAGAGAATTGAGAAGGAGTTAGAGGCTCTTGTTGAAAATCCTTAAAATAATTATTATAAAAAAAGAGGAGGGTTAGATATGGAGGCTGTGGACAAGTACGTAGAGTACACCTCGGTATCAAGTATTGCAGGACCGCTGTTGATAGTGGAGGGTGTTAAAGGTGTTGCATACGGTGAGATAGTAGAGATAATAACTCCAAGTGGGGAGAAGAGGACAGGGCAGGTATTGGAGGTAAGGGAGGACATTGCCGTAGTCCAGGTATTTGAAGGTACCACTGGTTTAAGTACAGATAGGACTAGGGTAAGGTTCACCGGTGAGACTGCAAAGATTGGAGTCTCCTTAGAGATGTTAGGTAGGATATTCGATGGGACAGGAAAACCAATAGACGGGGGACCTGAGATCATACCTGAGAAGAAGATGGATATCAACGGTTACCCCTTAAACCCTGTATCTAGAAGGACACCTGACGACTTTATCCAAACAGGTATCTCTGCAATAGACGGTCCAAATACCCTAGTTAGAGGTCAGAAGTTACCTATATTCTCAGGTTCAGGTCTTCCACATAACCAGTTGGCAGTACAGATTGCAAGACAGGCTAAGGTTAGGGGAGAGGGGGAGAGATTTGCAGTAGTATTTGCAGCTATGGGTATCACCTCTGAAGAGGCAAACTTCTTCATGGAGGAATTCAAAAAGACAGGTGCCCTTGAGAAGGCTGTAGTATTTATAAACCTTGCAGATGACCCTGCAATTGAGAGGATCCTCACCCCAAGGATTGCACTAACTACTGCAGAGTATCTAGCCTATGAAAAGGACATGCACGTCCTAGTTATACTCACAGATATGACCAACTACTGTGAGGCCCTAAGGGAGATTGCTGCAGCAAGGAACGAGGTGCCTGGTAGAAGGGGATATCCAGGATACATGTATACAGACCTGGCTACCATATACGAGAGGGCAGGAAGGGTAAAGGGTAAGAAGGGGACTATTACCCAGATACCAATACTTACCATGCCCCACGACGATATTACCCACCCAATACCTGACTTAACAGGTTATATTACAGAGGGGCAGATAGTGCTCTCAAGGGAGTTGCACAGGAAGGGTATCTATCCACCTATTGATATACTTCCATCACTTTCAAGACTTGCCTCAAAGGGACAGGGTAAGGGGAAAACTAGGGAGGATCACCCAAAGGTTATGAGTCAGATCTATGCAGCCTATGCAGAGGGTAGAAGCTTAAGGGATCTTGTTGCAGTTGTTGGAGAGGAGGCACTTACAGAGAGGGACAGGGCCTACCTAAGGTTTGCAGATGAATTTGAGAGAAGGTTTGTAAGCCAGGGTAAGGATGAAGATAGAAGTATAGAGGAGACGTTGGACCTTGCCTGGGAGTTGTTAACTATACTACCAAGGGAGGAGTTGAAGAGGATACCTGAGGAGTTAATTGAGAAGTACCTACCTAAGAAGTAATACTCCTCTATTTTTTTAGGTGTTAACATGGCCCAGGTTAACCCCACAAGGATGGAGTTGTTAAAACTTAAAAACAAGATCAAACTTGCTCAGAAGGGGCATAAACTCCTAAAACAGAAGAGGGATGCCCTTGTAATGGAGTTTTTCGATATTATCCACCAGGCCTCAGGGTTAAGGGAGAAGGTAAATAAGGCCCTAGCTGAGGCCTATAGAAATCTAGTAATGGCCCAGGCGGTAATGGGTACCCTGGCAGTGAAGGAGGTATCCCTTGCCTCAAAAAACCCTAACATAAAGTTGGAGATAGACTCAAGGAATATAATGGGTGTTACTGTACCTGTAATGGAGGTAGAGAATGTAAGGAGGGATGTATCCTCCAGGGGCTATGGACCCTACGGTGTCTCCTCCAAGGTAGATGATGCTGCAAGGGCCTTTGAGGAAGCCCTGGAACTTATTGTAGAGCTGGCGGAGATTGAGACCTCCATAAAACTACTTGCAGAGGAGATCATCACTACAAAGAGAAGGGTAAATGCCCTGGAGTACGTGATAATCCCCAGGTTGGAGGAGATGAAGAAGTATATCGCCATGAGATTGGATGAAATGGAGAGAGAGAACTTCTTCAGGTTAAAACTTATTAAGAAGAGAATAAGTGCCAGGGAAGAGGGTTAAGTAATATGGAGAGGATTAAGGTAATCTCACCTGCAACCTCTGCAAACCTAGGTCCAGGTTATGACATCTTTGGATTGGCACTCTCTGAACCCTACGATACCATAACCCTCTCTAAGTCTGAAGAAGGTATAAGTATATCCCTGAGGGGAGAGGGTGCAGATAGGATACCTGAAGATGTTGATAGAAACACCGCTGGAGTTGTTGCCAGGGAGATGATCAAAGACTTCAACATTGAAGAAGGGGTTAAGATAGAGATTGAAAAGGGGATTAGGCCAGGTAGTGGTTTAGGTAGTAGTGCAGCATCCTCTGCAGGGGTAGCCTTTGCCATGAATGAACTCTTCAATTTAAACCTCTCAAAGTTGGAACTTGTTAAATATGCATCCCTAGGTGAGGTAATCTCTGCAGGGTTTCCCCATGCAGACAACGTTGCACCTGCAATATATGGCGGCTTCACCATGGTGATCAACTACAACCCCCTGGAGATTTTACACATACCTGTAGACTTTAAGGTACTTGTAGCCCTTCCAGATGTAGAGGTATCCACAAAGAAGGCTAGGGAGATACTACCAAATAGCATCCCACTTAGATCCATGGTGAATAACGTAGGAAAGGCCTGTGGTATGGTCTACAGCCTATTTAAGAAAGACCTTGAACTCTTTGGAAGGTGTATGATGGGGGATGTAGTTGTTGAACCCTACAGATCCAAGTTAATCCCAGGATACCTAGAGGTGAAGGAGAGGGTAAGGGATCTAGTATACGGTATAACTATAAGTGGATCTGGACCTGCAGTGATAATCCTACCTAAGGAGGATAAGGTCTCCCAGATAGAGGAGGTACTTGATGAGGTATGGGGATGCCCTGTATATCACACCAATGTAGGTCCTGGAGTTCAGGTTTTGGAAAAAAATTAAGACTATTTTTAGAATAATTTTTATCAAAGTTTAACTATATTCTATTTTAGAGGGATCAACGGTGATTTAATGGATTTCTCTAAAATTGAGGAGAATTTTCAAAGGTTAAAAGAGGGTGAAATTACACCTAAAGAAGGTCTAATATCCAGGGAAGATGCCCTAGAGCTTTTCAAAATCTCCAGATGGCAGGATTACCTAAAACTCTTTAACCTAGCCTCCCAGGTAAGGGACTACTTTATAGAGGAGATCGAGATAACATCTACCATCCATGTTACAAACATATGTAAAATAACTCCAAAGTGTCTCTACTGTGGTTTTGCAGCAGGTACCTCTAAGGCAGGTTACTACAAACCCTTTAGACTATCAGATGAGGATATAAAAAGATGTGCCATTGCCATAGAGAGAAGTGGTATATGCAGGGTAAGTTGCTCCTCTGGACATGGCTATCAGGGGAAGGAGGTTATTAGGGCCTTAAAGATAGTTAAGGAAAATACCAACTTAGAGGTCTTAGTAAATGCAGGGGGGGATCTAACTGAGGAGAGTATAAGGGAGTTGAAGAAGTACAGGGTGGACACCATATGTTGTAACTTAGAGACTATAAACAGGGAACTCTTTGCAAGGTTGAAGCCTGGGGAGAGTTTAGATAGGAGGATAGAGATCTGTAAACTTGTTAAAAAGTACAATATCGAGTTATCCTCTGGATTGTTAATAGGGATTGGAGAGAGTTACAGGGACAGGGTAGATCATCTACTCTTCCTCAAGGAGTTAGATGTAGATGAGATACCTGTTATGGGTTTCAACCCCTATCCAGGCACCCCTATGGAGAATTATCCAAGGTGCTCCTCCCTGGAACAGGGAAAGACTATAGCAATAGCAAGGTTGATGTTCCCCAATATCAGAATAACCTCTCCAACCCCTACTATAGGACCTGAACTTGTACAGATTGCACTCCTTGCAGGGGCAAGTAATGTAGCAACTGTAATACCTGAAAACTATCCCCTAGATGTGAAGGGTGTGGGAAATCCTAAAACTGGAAACCTTAGAGAAGTTGTTAGGATGATAAGGGAGTTGGGATTGAAACCGAAGTTGAGGAATAGCTATGATAAAGGTGGGAGTCACAAGAATGTATAGGGATGTTGCAGAGGAGATAGGAATAGAGAACTATTCAGTGGTAGATCCCTACAACACCAGGTTGAAGAATGAGTACTCCCTACTTATTATCTCCAGAGGATACAGGGAGAGGGTTAAGAGGTTGAATCCCTTCCCTATCTTTGAGATCTCCTCTGCAACCTTTGACGATTTAATAAACAGTGTAAAGGGTCTGGCTAGATTGAATTTAGGCTCCCCTGAGAAGATAGAGAGGTACCTCCTCACTATAGAGGAGAGGAAGAATTATATCAAATCCCTAGATGTAAACAGGAATGTTGAGGTAAATCCCCTGTCTCACTTTCTAGAGAAGGTGGTGTTAGATCTTAACATCCCTGTATCCAGGGAAGGTATTCCCCTGGTACCTGACTATATGGCAGATAGATATAGGGGGAAGAGGGTATTTATTTTAAAAACCCACAAGTACCACTTAAATACCCTTGAAAGGGTGGAAGATAGATACCTCTCCCTTATAAACTTGTTGAACTCCTTTTCCGGTGATAACCTTGATCTCTAGGAGATGTCTTAAGCTAGCATCCTCTGACATCAGGGAGATATTTAATACCCCCTCAGAGGGAACTATCAACCTAGGTATTGGGGAGCCAGACTTTACCACACCTAGGCATATAGTAGAGGCTGCAAAGAGAGCCCTTGACGAGGGAAAAACCCATTACACTCCTAACAACGGTATCTATGAACTTAGGGAGGAGATATGTAAGAGGGTGAAGGTGGACTACAACTTGGATATACATCCAGAGAATGTTATCATCACCTGTGGAGCCTCAGAGGGTTTGATGCTATCCCTTATGTCCCTAGTAGATAGGGGAGATGAGGTGATAGTTACAGATCCTGCCTTTCTATCCTACAGGAATCTCATCCACCTCTGTGAGGGTAGACCAGTACCTGTAAAACTTGAGGAGGATTTTTCCCTAGACCTGGAGAAGGTGAAGGAGAGTATAACAGATAAAACCAAATGTATTGTGATAAATACACCTGCAAACCCTACTGGAAAGGTGATGAGTAAGGAGGAGATAAAGGGGCTCTCAGATATTGCAGAGGACTACAACTTGATAATTATTTCAGATGAGGTCTATGACAAGATCCTCTACCAGGGGAGACACTACTCCCCCATGAGATACACGGAGAACTGTATAGTTGTCAATGGATTTTCCAAAACCTACGCCATGACTGGATGGAGGATAGGTTACCTCTACGTAAGCAAAGGTTTAAACAGTAGGTTTAATATTATAGATCATATGATAAAGATACATCAGTACTCCTTTGCATGTGCAACATCCTTTGCCCAGTACGGTGCACTTGCCGCCTTGAGAGGGGATCAAAGTTGTGTATATAAGATGGTGGAGGAGTTCAGGAGGAGAAGGGATCTGATTGTTAAGGGTTTAAGGGATGTGTTTAAGGTATATCCACCTGAGGGTACCTTCTATATCTTTCCCAATACAGAGGAGTACGGAAGTGGAGAGGAGGTTGTTAAGAGGCTGATGGAGAGGGGGATACTGGCAGTTCCTGGGATAGCCTTTGGAGAGGAAGGTAGATATTATATTAGACTCTCCTATGCCACCAAGTACCAGTACATCGAGAGGGCTGTAGAGATAATAAGGGAGACCTTCCTGGAGGGGTGTTGATGATTGTAAAAATTAAAACGAGGATTAAACCTACTGAGGACAGAGAGAAGGTTATCAGGGCTGTGAAGAATATATTCAGGGATGCAGAGATTGAGGTAGACGAGGATAACATAGTAACTGGAGAGACTAAAAGCTTAAAGAAACTTAAGGAACTTATTAGAAAACAGGCTATATTGGATGCTGCCAGGATGATTTTAGAGAAGGGTATTTCGGGAAACTCCACAAGGTTTGTGTTAAATAAGCAGGCTGCCTACTGTAGAGTTGTAAATTTTGACAGGGACGTCCATGGAGGTATAGATGTTAAGGTTATTGCAGAGGAGGGGGAGGACATAAGGGCCATAGTTAAAGATATAGCACCAAGGACAAGGGATGGTAAGATAGTTGAGGAGGAGGAAATCCTCGAAGGTGACAACTTCTCATATGAATAAGAGAGGGATTAGGATGCTCTACAAAAAGATACTGATACCAACAGATAACTCTGAAGTATCTATAGAGGCTGCAAGACATGGTTTGGAGATAGCAAGGCTGATGAACTCCAAGGTATATGTTATATACGTGGTAGATATTATGCCCTTTGTAGGGCTACCTACAGAGGGCTTTTGGGAGACCATGAGGGAGGTTTTAGAGGAGGAGGGTAGGGAGGCCTTTAAGAAGATAGAAAAGATGGCTAAAGAAATAGGTGTTGATATCACTACCGAGATTCTAGAGGGTAGTCCTGCCAGGGAGATAGTGGAGTACGCTGAGAGGAAAGGTATAGACCTTATAGTTATGGGGACCTCTGGGAAAAGTGGAATAGATAGACTACTACTAGGTAGTGTGGCGGAGAAGGTTAGTAGAAAGGCCCAGTGTCCAGTACTACTTGTAAAGATGAGGAAAAAGAAGTAAGGTGATAATTTGAGTGAAAAGGTAGACTTTATCCAGGGTAATATAGCATGTGCAAGGGGGGCAATTAAGGCAGGTTGCAGATTCTTTGGAGGATATCCTATAACCCCCTCTACAGAGGTAGCAGAGGAGATGGCAAGGATACTTCCAAAGGTAGGTGGCTACTTCATTCAGATGGAGGATGAGATAGGAGCCATGGCAAGTGTAATAGGTGCAAGTTGGAGTGGTTTAAAGGCCATGACGGCAACTTCAGGTCCTGGACTTAGCCTAATGATAGAACAGGTAGGATACGCCTATATGACAGAGGCTCCCTGTGTAATAGTAGATGTACAGAGGGGAGGTCCCTCTACGGGGCAGCCCACCTACGCCAGCCAGGGAGATATAATGCAGGTGAAATGGGGTGCCCATGGAGACTATGAACCTATAGCTCTTGCACCCTCCTCGGTACAGGAGATGTACGACTTTACAATTATGGCATTTAACTACGCCGAGATGTACAGGATACCAGTGTTTGTCATGGCAGATGAGATTGTGGGACATATGAGGGAGAAGGTAGTGCTTCACGACAACATTCCAGTGGTGGAGAGGACTCTCCCTGAGGAAAAACCCTGTAAGAAACCTTTCCCCTTTGATAAAGATGTTGCAGAGATGCCAGTATTTGGAAGGGGCTACAACGTACATGTTACAGGACTTACCCATGACGAGAGAGGTTACCCAGATGTCTCACCTGAGACCCATGACAAGTTAGTGAGAAGGATATGTAACAAGATAAGGAAGAACAAGGATAAGATTATAAGGTATGAGGGGAAGTACCTGGACAGTGATACTATCTTCCTATGCTATGGGACACCCTCAAGAACTGTAAAGTATACAGTTGAGATACTTAGGAAGGAGGGTTACGACGTAGGATACCTTAGACTGATAACTGTCCATCCCTTCCCTGACAAGGTGGTAAGGAATTTAAAGGCCTCCAGGATTATAGTACCAGAGATGAACCTGGGCCAGATTGTAGAGGAGGTGATGAAGTACAGTAGGGCAGAGGTAATACCCTGTACCAAGATAGGTGGAGAGTTACATAGACCAGAGGACCTTGTAAGATTTGTAGAATAACTTTTTATCCTCCGAGGTAGATTATGAGGCTGTCCTACAAGGATGTTATTATCTTAATACTTCTTTTTAGCCAGATACTTCTTGTTTTTCACATGGTATCTAAAAGTGATAATTCTAAGAATAATTTTTTAAATAGCAGTTTAGAGGAGATAGATAATTCCAGTAACCTTGCTGAGATGGAGAGCACTGATGCAGTGGAGATGAAACCAGAGGTAAACAACACTAAAGTTTATAACGCCACCCTACCTAGGGAGGAGAAACACCCTGTAAGAAATATCTCCCTTGAGGACCTTTTTTTAGATCTTCCCTACTCTAGAGTTATAAGGGTATCTGAAGGAGATGGGAAGGGTATTATAAAGGTCTATGAGAAAAATGGGAGGGTAATAAATTTCGACGTTAGGGATTACAAACCTAACCTGGACAACCCTAGATATCTCAAGGTCCTGAAGGAGAGGAGACCCTTCAGGTACGGTATCTACTACAGCTATAAGTACATCTGCCAGTACGGGAACAACACCTCTGTAGACTACTGCTACTACAGGGAGGTTGGAAGGTATCATATTATCATGGGATTTGACAGGGAGGATGAATTTGTCAGGGAGATGTGGCTAAGGTGGAACGAGTACATAGAGAGTTTACAACCTACAGGTAGAAATTATGAAGGTGAAAATTAGACAGCTTCCAGAGGACTTTATAGTGGAGGAGATACTCGATGAAAAGGCCCTGAAAGAGGGGGATGCCTACAACCTCTATCTGTTAAAGAAGGTAAACATGGAGAATTTAAGAACCCTGTCCTACATATCCAAGAAGTTCAAGATACCTTTAAAGGAGATAGGTTACTGTGGCTTAAAGGATAGGCACGCCGTTACAATCCAACATATCACTATCCCTGCAAGGTACGGGATACTGTCACTGAAGGAGAAGAACCTAGAGTTAAAGTATCTAAGGAAAGTGGGAAGTCCTCTAAAACTGGGGCAGTTGGCAGGAAATAAATTTAAAATCACTATAAGATACCTTAAAAAGGAGTACCTTCCAAGGGTTGAGGAGAATCTAAAAAAGTTACATCTAGGGGTTCCCAACTACTACGATACCCAGAGATTTGGAAGTGTATATAGAAGTGGGGAATTCATAGCCAAGGAGTACATGATGGGAAACTACGAGAAGGCCCTGAAGATAATACTTACCAGGTATAAGAAAAGTGAAAGTAAGTTGGTAAAAGATCTAAAGAGGTATATAAGTAGTCACTGGGGAGACTGGGAATCCATCCTAAGGTATATGAGGGAGAGGGGGATAAGGGACAGGATGTTCCACAATATCCTCACCTATCTCCAAGGTGGGGATGAGGAGGAGAGGTTTAAGGAGGCCTTCAAGTATGTGGATATAAGGTTGAAGAAGTTGTTTGTCTCCGCCTATCAGAGTTACCTCTGGAATGAATCTGTGAAGACCCTCTTAAAGGGTTATATCCCCAAGGAAGATAGGGTGTATATAGACTATAGCTGTGGGACCTTTCTATTCTACAGGGACATAGGGGAGGATGTCCTTAACACCTTAAGGGATGAGACCTTTCCCACAATAACCCATGACCTAGATACAAAGGATGTGAAAGAGGAGTACTGGAAAATTATAGAGGATGTGTTAAAGAGGGAAGGTTTAAAAATAGAGGACTTCAACAGACTTCTAGATCTTTCAAAACCCTCCTATACCGAGAGGCGAATACTCTCCATCCCAGAGAATGTGAAATATGGGGAGTTTCTAGAGGACGAGTTAAATAGGGGCAGGTATAAGATTACCCTGGAGTTCCAGCTGAGGAAGGGTTGCTACGCCACAATGGTGGTAAAGAGGGTGACCCTTTAAACTTTTTTAAAATTGTTGATGTGGGAATATGGAGAACATCCTATTTTCAGAGTGGACGAGAAATTACAGGAAGTTAAGGGATTTAAAGCAGTTGAAGGAGGACATTATAAGGAATTTCCAGGAGTGGGGAGTTTTAGATGAGAAGATAGTGTGTATGCTCAGTGGGGGAAAGGACAGTGCTACAGCCCTGGCGTTGGCCAAGGATCTAGGTCTTAACGTCTCCCTGGCTATCCACTTTACCCATAGGTGGAGTTGGCAGCTCTCCAGGGAGGAGGCTAAGAGAATAGCAGAGAGGTTCCAGGTTCCCATAAAGTTTTACGACATTACAGAGGATCTAAAGAGGAGGACTAAGGGGGCAAAGGGTAGAAGTATATGTCGTATCTGCAAGAGTATAATGAAGACAAAGGCTGTAAGGATAGCTAGGAAGGAGGGGGCTAAGGTGATAATGACTGGGGATACCTCTGTAGAGAAGATCTCAGGTCCTATTATGCAGTATCTAAAGGAGAAATATGGGGAGGTAAGGTTTGAGAAGATGGAGTTAACACCAGTACCTAAGAGGTATAACTTTCTCTTTTTCAGACCCCTTATAAGATGTGGATACGAGGACATACTGAAACTTGTAGAGTACTACAAGATAGAGGTTAGGAGGGTGCATGAGGCTGGAGATAGATGGGGGTTCTGGAGGGAGGGATGTCCACTACAGTACTGTGACAACGATGCCCTGGTAACAGAGGACCTTCTAGACAAACTATATATATACAATGAGAGGATTACAGAAGTGGCCAGGAAAGACGGTAGATTTAGGGCCTCTATAAGGCTCCCCTCCAAGGAAATTATAGTTATCCCTGTTAGAGATGACGTGGGAGAGAAGGAGAAGGAAGAATTTATAAAGAAACTGGGAGAGGTTTTAGAAAAGTTATAGGTGTTATCCATGATACCTATTATATACAAGGAGATGTGTCCCAACTGCTTTGAAGAGATCTACAGTAGTAGGTTGGAGGTAGGGGTATGTGAGAGATGCCTGGAGGAGGAGGGAGAGTACTCCAAGTTGGATCTCTGTAGGAAACTACGAGAGGAAAATAAGTTGGATAAGCTAAAGGATTACTGTAAGGTTTGGAATGAGTTTAAGAATTTTGAGAAATTCTGTAAAGAGTTAGGTTATGAGCTTCTAAGTATTCAGAAGATGTGGGCCAAGAGGGTTTTGAAGAATAAAAGTTTCTCCATCGTTGCACCCACTGGTGTTGGTAAGAGTTTCTTCGGAGTAATTATGAGCCTCTACCTGGCAAGTAGGGGGAAGAGGTGCTATATAATCCTCCCCACTACCCTCCTAGTTAAACAGACCTACGAGAGGGCAATATCCCTTGTAGGGGATAAAATCAAGGTGGTATGTTATCACTCAGAGTTAAGTGAGAGGGAGAAGAGGGAGGTTAAGGAGAGGATAGAGAAGGGGGACTTTCAGGTGCTCATTACAACCTCCAACTATCTCACCAGGAATATGCCCAATACAACCTTTGACTTTATATTCGTAGATGACGTGGACGCCCTTTTAAAATCCTCCAGGAATATAGATAGAACTTTAATACTTCTAGGTTTCAGTAAGGAGTTGATAGAGGAGGCCTACAGGATTATACTACTTATGAGGAGGAAGAGATTCGAGGAGGCCCTAGAACTTAGGGAGAAGTTGAAAAAGAAGATAGAGGGTATTAAACATGGATGTATAGTTATTGCATCTGCAACTGGAAAGAGTTATGGAGACAGGGTAAAGTTATACAGGGAGTTGTTGGACTTTGAAGTTGGATACGGTATAAACAAGTTGAGAGACGTTGTTGATATATACGACGAGATAGGTATGGAGAAGGTTTTAGAGTACGTTAAACTCTTAGGTACAGGTGGCCTTGTATTTGTATCCCAGGATTACGGCTTGGAGATGGCAAGGGATATTGAAAACCTTTTAAGGGAGCACAACATAAAGGTCAAGCTTATCCATTCAAAGGATAAGGAGGGCTTTGAGGAGTTCAGGGAGGGTAAGATAGATGTACTTATAGGGGTTGCATCCTACTACGGGGTTCTAGTTAGAGGATTGGATATGCCTGAGAGGGTGAGATACGCCCTATTCTACGGCATTCCAAAGATGAAGTTTAAACTGAGGGAGTACCTGGAGAAGGTAAGGGAGAGTAGAGGGATAGAGGTTAAGATAGAGGGGAAGTCCCTAGAGGAGATAGAGGAGATTCTAAAGAGGAATTTAAAGTTGAAGAACTTCTCTCTAAGGGTTGAAGAGGATGAGATCTACCTACTTATACCAGATATAAAAACCTATATCCAGGCCTCTGGTAGAACCTCCAGAATGACAGAGTTTGGTCTAACAAAGGGAGCCTCCATACTACTGGTAGATGACTGGAAGTTGTTTGAAAGTGTTAAAAAGTATATGCTGTTTAACTACGAAAGTGAATTTAAAAGTGCTAAAGAGGTTAACTTTGAGGAGTTGATAAAGAAGATAGAGGAGGACAGGGAGAGGATTAAGCTAGGTATGAAGAGGGGTAAGGTACCTGATCTATTGAAGTCCATCCTCATGGTTGTAGAGAGTCCAAACAAGGCTAGGACAATAGCAAGTTTCTTTGGAAGACCCTCAAGGAGAAAGATCAGAGGTATAAATGTTTACGAGGTGTGTATGGGAGATATAAACCTAATAATAACTGCCAGTGGCGGTCATATCTTTGACCTGGTTACCAAGGAGGGATACTACGGGGTAAAGATAGAGGATAACCTCTATATCCCCATCTATATGGCTCTAAGGAAGATAAATGGGGAGCAGATAACTGATCAGAAAGATATAGAGGAGATAATTAAGGAGTTGATGGAGAGGGGAGAGAGGGTAAACCTGATAAACTGTAGGGATAACATCGAGACCATAAGGGAGATTGCAGATGAGGTAGATGGAATATTTATAGCCACAGATATCGATACTGAGGGGGAGAAGATAGGATATGACATAGGTCTAAATGTACTACCCTTTAACAAAAACATCTACAGGATAGGGTTTAACGAGATAACTAGAAGGGCAATTTTAAGGGCTGTGGAGGCATACAGAAGAGGTGAGGAGTTAAAGTTAGATGAGAACAAGGTGAAGAGTCAGTTAGTTAGAAGGATAGAGGATAGGTGGATAGGGTTTAAACTTAGTCAGAAGCTGTGGGAGGTCTTCAAGAAGAACTACCTCTCTGCAGGTAGGGTGCAGACACCAGTTCTAGGCTGGATAATAGAGAGGTATAAGGAACATAAGAAGAAGGTACCTTACCTCTCCCTAAGACTGGAGTACGATATATACCTTGGGAAGGTGTGGGAGGGTGACTTCAAAGGGGATGAAGTAGAGGTTGAGGTAAAACTCTATAAGAAAGAGGTTCCCCCACTACCTCCCTTCACCACAGATACCCTTCTGGAGGAGGCTACAAAGAAGTTCTACTTAAGTACAGAAGAGGTTATGAAGATAGCTCAGGACCTCTTTGAACTGGGATTAACTACCTACCATAGAACCTCCTCCACAAGGGTATCCCTAGATGGTATGAGGGTTGCAAGGGAGTATCTAAAGTTATCCAACTTGGAGGATTACCTGAAGAACAGGGAGTTTTACATGGAGGGGCCACATGAGTGTATAAGGCCCACAAAACCTATGGATACTGGAGAACTTATAGAGTTCATCAAGGAGAACAACATAAGCCTAAGTAGAAACCACATAAGGGTATACGACCTTATATTTAGAAGGTTTATGGCCTCCCAGATGAAGGAGGCTATCTTACTCTATCAGGAGTTGTATATAAAGGATGTGGAGGAGAGGATAGAAGGTTATGTAGATGTGGAGTTTGACGGTTGGAGTAGGATCTACAACTTGAAGTTGAGAAAACTCCCAAGGATTGAGAAGAATAGATTGAAGGTTTTAGAGTACCGTATAAGGAAGGTAAACAAGGTGCCACTTTACGACGAGGGAGAGGTTGTAAAACTTATGAAGGAGAGGGGTATAGGAAGACCCTCCACCTATGCCCAGATAATAAAGAAGTTGTTAGATAGGGGTTACGTGATAAAGAGTAAGAACAAAGGTAAGTTGATACCTACAAAGTTGGGAATAGAGGTTTACAACTACCTTATTACACACTATCCACATCTTATATCCGAGGAGAAAACAAGGGAACTGGAGGAGGTTATGGATAAAATAGAGAGGGGAGAGATGGATTATATCCAGGTGTTACACTCCCTAAAAGCTATATGTGATAGGATATAATATAACACTACCCTGAGGTATCTTTATATAGAAGTTTGACTATATTGTAAAAATGGAAACTTATAAAAAAAGAAGAGTTATTCGCCCTTGTTTACTATCATCTTTAGGGCCATTCTTACATCTTCCTCTTTAACTGTCTTCCTGTTGGCATGTTTTGCCAACTCTACAGCCCCCTTAGCAATCTCCATTGCTATTTCCTCGAGTGCCTCCACTAATGCCTTGGCAGCCTTTTCACTTACCCTCTCTGCACCTGCCTCCTTTAATATCCTTGCCACTGGTGCAACTGGAAGCTTTGCCATTCCATCACCTCTTTTACTTTATATTTTTAAGTCTTAAAAAGGATATATATAAATTTTTCGGAAATAGAGGTATTACACAGGGGATTAACACCCTATCTCCTGTATCCTAGATTTTTTGCCATCTCAAGGAGTCTTCTTACTCTCTCCTCTGTAGGTGGATGTGTGGAGAAGAGTTTCATTATAGTCTCATCTCTAAAGGGATTTACTATAAAGAGATGTGCAGTTGCTGGATTACCCTTCTCTAGGGGGTACATACTTACTCCTTTTTCAAGTTTAACCAGGGCATTTGCTAGATAGAGGGGATGGGAGTATCTAGCTCCACCCTCATCTGCACGGAACTCCATCTGCCTAGAGATGGCAAACTGTATCAGGGTTGCAGCAATAGGTGCAAATATCATAAAGAGTATGGAACCTATGAACTCCAGGGGGTTATCTTCATCTTCCCTACTAAATCCAAATAACAGTCCCCACTGGAGCATCTCTGCAAGGTAGACGATAGCCCCTGCAAGTACAGCCACTATGGTACCTATTAGGATATCTCTATTTTTTATATGGCTTATCTCATGGGCAATTACTCCCTCCAACTCCTGGGAGTTAAGGAGGTTCATAATACCTGTGGTAACTGCCACCACCCCATGTTTTGGACTTCTACCTGTTGCGAAGGCGTTTGGAGTAGGTGTATCTATTATAGCTACCTTAGGTTTTGGAATACCTGCCCTCCTTGCCACCCTCTCCACAATCCTGTGGAGATAAGGTGCCTCCCTCTCATCTACTATCCTTGCCCCATAACTCATAAGTACTATCTTGTCACTGAAGAAGTAGGCAATAAGGTTAGGTATCAGTGCTATTATTAGAGCTATTAGAGGATGGATGTTAAATAGCAAACATGCTCCATAGAGTATTCCCGTCAGTAGAGCCATCAACAGTAGTACTTTTAAGGTGGCTATCATCCCTATCCCTCCTATATGCCTTTTTTATGGTTTCTCTCTTATTATTTATTTTAAATTTACATATTTAATGAACTATTCGCCACGAATAATATTATTCCTGTGGAAAACTTTATATACAATCATGACCAAATAGATAAGTGTTAAAAGGGCAAATAGGTGGTATTTTGAAGAAGATAGTAGCTCTACTTTTAGGGGTACTTCTCCTGGTCCCTGTAGTATCCCTAAGTGGATGTATGGGCACCCAGGAGAAGGCTCAGCCTCAAGAGACCCCTACTAAGCCAACTAAAAATAAAGAAGAGGTTGTAAACGTGGAAGGTAAAGATCTGAAAACACTAATAAAAAACTATATGGAGTATAGAAAGGACTACTATGAAAAAAATAAAGAGTTATTCGCCAAGTTGGCTGAAGAGGGTCAAAAACCAAAGGTATTCTTCATCACATGTAGTGACTCACGGGTTGTCCCAAGTATAATAACAAAAAGTGATCCTGGGGATCTTTTTGTTCTGAGAGTTATAGGGAACTTTGTGCCACCTCATGAATCTGCCCTAGAGTACAGTGGTGTTGCATCGGCAATAGAGTATGCAGTTTCTGTGTTAGAAGTGGAGCATATCATAGTCTGTGGTCACTCACAGTGTGGAGCCTGTAAAGCACTCTACCAAGATATCCCAGAGGATCCTGAAATGATGGCTATAAAAAAGTGGTTAAAAGTGGCAGAACCAGTTAAGGAGTATGTTTTAAAGGAGATCGGGAATAAGACAGTGGATAAAGAGAAACTTGCAGAACTTACTGAGAAGACCTCCATAAAGTTCCAGATTAAAAACCTTATGACATATCCAGGGGTAAAGAGAAGGGTAGAAAATGGGGAGCTCTCTATACATGGATGGTACTTCAATATAAGGACTGGAGAGATTGAATATTACGACCAGGAGAAGGATACTTTTATCCCCTTGGAGCAATACAAGGGTTAATCCCCTATTTTTTTTATATGTAGTATTTCACATTTTATGAAATAATGTTCACTAATAGAAAATTTTATATAGAATTTTATGTCCAAATAGCTAAATGTTAAAAGGGCAAATAGGTGGTATTTTGAAGAAGATAGTAGCTCTACTTTTAGGGGTACTTCTCCTGGTCCCTGTAGTATCCCTAAGTGGATGTATGGGCACCCAGGAGAAGGCTCAGCCTCAAGAGACTCCTACTAAGCCAGAAGTTCAACCTAGCACTCCTCCTAAGACTGTTACAATTAGAACCTCTGGAGCAACCTTCCCAAAGTACCAGATACAGAAGTGGATAGCAGACTACCAGAAGATCAATCCACATGTAAAGATAGAGTATGAGGGAGGAGGAAGTGGAAAGGGGCAGAAGGACTTCTTGATGGGACTTACACACATTGGAAGAACTGACCCACCTGTAAAGGAGGATATGTGGAAGAAGTTCTTAGAAACTGGAGATCAGCCATTACAGTTCCCTGAGATCGTTGGAGCTGTAGTAATAACCTACAACGTTCCAGAGATTGGAAAGCATACCTTAAAGTTAAGTAGGGATGTACTTGCAGACATATTCCTAGGGAAGATCGAGTACTGGGACGACGAGAGGATAAAGAAGTTGAACCCTGAGGTTGCCGACAAATTGCCCCATGAGAAGATAATAGTTGTACACAGAAGTGACAGTAGTGGTACCACTGCCATATTCACAACCTTCCTAAGTATGGTAAGCAAGGAGTGGGCTGAGAAGGTAGGAAGTGGAAAACTTGTTGACTGGCCAGTTGATAAGATAGGTAGAGGAGTTGGAGGAAAGGGTAACCCTGGAGTAATTAACACATTGAAAAAAACCCCCTATAGTATAGCATACACAGAGTTGTCCTACACCATTAAGAACGACCTACCAACTGCAGCTATAGAGAACAGAGAGGGTAAGTTTGTTGAGCCTACAACAGAGACAATCCAGGCAGCTGTTGCAGGTGTTAAGACCAACATACCAGATCCTACAGAGGGTTACAAGGAGGATATAAAACAGCTGTTAGACGCTCCAGGTGAAAAGGCCTATCCAATTGTGGCATTTACACACTTCCTTGTATGGGAGAACAAAAACTACAAGCACTACACTCCAGAGGAGGCTAAGGCTATCAAGGACTTCCTGAGATGGGTATTAACTGAGGGACAGAAACCAGAGCACCTGGCAGAGGGTTATGTAGGATTGCCAGAGGAGGTTGCACAGATTGGATTGAAGGCTGTTGATATGATAAAAGATTAATTCTTCCTCTTTTTTTATTTTTTATATTAATTTCTAAGTGGTTGATACCATGGACCTGAAGAAGATTTTAAGAAAGATTGACGAGTTCAAGATAATAACAATGCCTGCAGTTATAGTGGTATTTTTACTGTTTGTTTCTATGCTGGTCTTCTACTTTGTATCCTCCTATCCAGCAATTGAGAGATACGGTATAGACCTCTTTATAAAAAATGTGTGGATAGCAGCTGAGGAGGCTAGTAAGGAGGTATATGGTTTGGCAGCCCCAATATGGGGTAGTATATATACTGCAGTGATAGCCATACTCTTTGCACTTCCCATCTCCATAGCCTACGCCATCTATGTAAACGACTACGCCCCAAAACCGTTGAAGTACCCCCTTATCATTATATCAGATATCATGGCTGGATTACCAACTATTATATACGGTATATGGGGGGCACTTATACTTGTCCCCATACTCAGGGACTACATTATGAAGTTCCTCTACGAGTACTTCTCTTTTATACCCCTCTTCGATTACCCACCTCTAACAGGGTTCTGTTATCTCTCTGCAGGTATACTTCTAGGGATCATGGTTATACCCTTTGCCTCTGCCATTATAAGGGAGGCCTACGCCATGATACCTACGGTATACAAGGAGGGCCTATACGCCTTGGGGGCTACGAGATACGAGGCCACAAAGGTACTACTGGGGTATATTAAACCTGCAATCCTCTCAGGGTTTATACTGGCATTTGGTAGGGCTCTTGGTGAGACAGTTGCAGTATCCCTGGTTATAGGTAACGCCTTCAACTTAACCTACAAGTTGTTCGCCCCTGGATATACTATCTCCTCCCTGATAGCAAATCAATTTGGAAATGCACCCATCTACAAGTACATGACCTCTGCACTCTATGCAGGAGGGTTGGTACTCTTCCTTATAGGACTTGTTGTGAATTTAATAGGGCTGTACTATCTCAGGAGGTGGAGAGCCCATGTTTCACATTGATTACAAGAAGTTAAGGATGTTAAAGGACAAGATATTTGTATTTACCATTGGAGCCCTAACATTCCTGGCAATACTTCCCCTCTTTCACATTATCATATCTATATTTCTCAAGGGCGCCCCAGTTATTGCAGAGAGGGGCTTACCCTTTCTAACTGAGACCTTCAGTAACGGGGGTATTGGACCTGCCATAGTAGGTACCATTATCCTCACCATCACGGCAACTGTAATTGGAGTACCTCTGGCATTCCTCGCTGGGGCCTACGCCTATGAATTCCCAGATAGCTTCATAGGTAAGGCTACAAAGGTTCTACTTCAGATAATGTTGGAGTTTCCCACCATCCTTGTAGGTACCTTTATAGCTGGGGTTGTTGTATTCCCCATGGGGACATACTCTGCCTTAGCTGGGGCCCTGGCCCTGGCAATTATCCTTATGCCCTATGTTGCAGTCTATACAGAGGAGGCTATGTCAGAGGTTCCCAAGATCTACAAGGAGGGGGGATACGCCCTGGGATGTACAAGGGCCCAGGTTATCTTTAAGATCATTACAAAGATGGCCAAGGCAGGAATACTTACTGGAGTATTAATAGGTATGGCAAAGGTTGCCGGGGAAACTGCCCCTCTACTCTATACAGCTGGAGGTCTTTACGAGTCCTATCCAAGTAGTTTACTTGAACCTATTGGAGCACTTCCCCTTCTAATCTACAACCTAGTTCAAAGCCCCTCTCCAGAGGACCACAAGATGGCCTGGGGAGCAGCCCTAGTTATGTTGGTCCTATTCCTGGCTCTATTTGTACCTATAAGGTACTTCCTGAAGAAGGACACCATAAGACTCTAAACTCTTTTTTTAAAAACAATTTTTATAGTAAGGGGACTATTTTTTTAGAGAGTATTTCTCCGGTGATACTTTGATAACTGATATCCTAGTAATTGGAGGGGGAGGGGCTGGAGCTAGATGTGCAATAGAGTGTAGTGATAAGAGGGTTGTAATGGCAGTTAAGGGATTGTTTGGTAAAAGTGGATGTACTGTAATGGCTGAAGGAGGCTATAACGCTGTACTGGACCCTAGGGATGACTTTGAAAAGCACTTTAGAGACACCTTAAAGGGAGGTTGCTATATAAACAATCCAAAGCTGGTGAAGATACTGGTAGAAAATGCACCTAAGGAACTAAGAAATCTAGAGAGATTTGGAGCTCTCTTTGATAGGAGGGAGGATGGAAGTATAGCTCAGAGACCTTTTGGAGGGCAGAGTTTCAGTAGGACATGTTACAGTGGAGATAGGACAGGACATGAGATAATGACATCCCTTATGGAGTACACCTCTAAGTTGGAGAATGTTACTGTACTTGAGGATGTTATGGCTGTAAAGTTAATAGTGAAGGAGAACAGGTGTTACGGAGCTATCTTTCTAGATCTTGTAGAGGGGAGGTTATTTCCCATATATGCCACATCTACAGTACTTGCCACAGGGGGTGCTGGACAGATTTATCCTATAACTACCAACCCTCTCCAGAAGGTAGGGGATGGTTTTGCATTAGCCTACTGGGAGGGTGTGGAGTTAATAGATATGGAGATGGTACAATTCCATCCCACTGGTATGGTAAATTCAGGTATCCTTGTAACTGAGGCTGTGAGGGGGGAGGGAGGTATACTCTACAACCGGTATGGAGAGAGGTTTATGGCAAAATACGACAGGGAGAGGATGGAGTTATCCACGAGGGACGTTGTTGCCAGGGCTATATACAGAGAGATAAAGGAGGGAAGAGGTATTAAGGGAGGTGTCTATCTCGACGTCTCCCATCTAGGTGATGAGATTATAGAGGAGAGGTTGGAGACCACCCTTAGACAGTTCCTAGATATTGGGGTGGATATTAGGAGGGAACCTATGATAGTGGCACCTACTGCCCATCACTTTATGGGAGGTGTGAGGATAAATGAAAGATGTGAAACAAACATTGAAGGTCTATTTGCCTGTGGAGAGGTGACAGGGGGTATTCATGGGGCAAATAGACTAGGGGGTAACGCCCTTGCAGATACCCAGGTGTTTGGGGCAATTGCTGGGAGGAGTGCAGGGGAGTTTGTAGAGGATATGGGAACCCTTAGAGATCCAGTGGATGTAGGAGGTATAATTAGTAGGATTAAAAGGGATTTGAGGGAGAAGTTAGGGAGAGAGAGGGGGTATTCAATACACTCCCTTATAAGGGATCTTAAAAGTACAATGTGGGATAAGGTTTCTATAGTTAGGGAGGAGAGGGGTTTAAGAAGTGCCCTCTCTAAGATAGATCTTTTAAAAGAGCATCTGGAGAAGGTGAGGTTAAGAGGGGTATTTGAGGTCCAGAGATACTTTGAGTTTAAAAGTATGCTGACAGTTGCAGAACTTGTAACTAGATGTGCCTTGGAGAGGAGGGAAAGTAGAGGTGCTCACTACAGGTCAGATTATCCAGAGACTAGGGAGGAGTGGAGGGGTAATCTAGTGGTATCTAGAGAGGGAATAAGGTTTATAAGGTCCTCCTTTGAGGGTAATTAACTATTTTTTAGGTTTCACTATAAGAAATGAGGTTTATATTATAAGAAAAAATTGTGGGGTCTTGGAGGGGGGGTGCGAAATGCGGCAGTTGTCAAGGAAGAGTCCCGGGAAAATCTCGAGGTTGACCTTCGTAGGTGGACGAAATCCGCACCTTAAGAGGGATTTTGTGACGCATTCCGCACCGGGGGGAAAGTATTCACTATAAGAAAATGGGAGAGGGGGTGCGGAATGCGTCCTGGGGTATATATACCCTGGGACGCAGGTATATATATGGAATTGGGATTTTGGGAAGGTGGGTGAGAAAAAGCCCGGGGAAAATCTTTGAGGGGGTGCGGATTTCGCACCGGGGGTTCAACTTTTTATTATAAGAAAAAAATAGTAGTTAAATCCTGGGGATGTTACTCCTCCTATCTAGCAACTCCCTTCTCTTTGCATCGTTCCAGTTGGAGACATTCTGTAGATAACCTGTTATCCTGCTGTACTTCTGGATACTGTTGCTACCACAGTAGGTACATCTGTCCTTGAGACCTGCCATCGTCCTACCACATCCCTCACATATACTTAAGTTCTTGGTATAGGTCCAGAACCCTATATTGGACTTCTCTGCTATCTTTCTAGTTATGTCCATAAGTACCTCAGGATCTGCGTAGGCCTCTATATTCCAGAAGTGGGTAATATGCCCTCCGTTACAAAGTGGATGGAACCTCTCCTCTATCCTTACCTTCTCCCCTACAGATACTGGGGCATCTACCCTAACATGTGAGGAGTTTGTATAGTAGAGGGTATCTACCTTAGATAGATCACCTCTTACCACAGACTTACACTCTTCCCTGTAGTACCTGTAATCTAACCTGGCAAACCTACCTGCAGTACTCTCTGCCGGGGTCTGAGTTACACTCCACCTTAGACCTGTCTCCCTCCTTAAATTATCTGCATACTCCCTCATGTATCCAATTACCTTCTCCCCGAACTTAAGGGCGTACCTGGACTCGTGGAGCTCCTCTCCAATATGGTACTTTAGAAGTTCATTTAATCCAACGAAACCAAAGGTTTTAGTAGTATTCTCATATCTGTAGTACTGCTCCCCGTTAAACTTCTGTGTTAGGAAGGGTAGTATTCCACACTTAAGTACCCTCTCTGTTACCTGGTGTTTTATGTACAACGCCCTCTTAAGTAACTCCAACCTCTCATGGAGTATCTCAAATAACCTGTCGTCATCACCTCTGGCCTCATAACCTATCCTTGGAAGGTTAAGGGTGTACCACTGCATATTCCCAGTTCTTAAGGTGTCTATCTCCACGTCACCTTTCCAGTCTCCACTTAACCTTGTCCTACAACCCATGGCGTTGGTGTTCTCCACCTGCCATTCAGGATACATGTTTATAAAGTAAGGTATCCCCCACTTACTACTAAGTTCGTGAAGCTTTATCATAAGGTCCCTATTTTCATCCTTAAACGCCCCCTCCCTTAACTTCACAATGAAGTTTGGGAAGAGGAAGGGTTTCCCTACTGCATCCCCCTCCATCATCACATCTATGAGGGCCTCTAGGATAAGTTGAGCCTCCTCCTCGTACTCCTCGTAGGTACCTCTTACACCCCCTGCAACAACAGCCTCCTTATCCCTTAGGTACTCTGGTACCTCCAACTCTAGATTTATACTACTGAAGACTGTCTGCCCTCCTCTTGCAACGTACATCTGATTCATCTCGTAGATGAACATCTGCATAAGTTGTTTTATCCTCCTGTAGGACAACCCCCTCATATAGGGTGCTAACCATATGTTGAACTCGTCAATGGACTGACCCCCACTCATCTCACACTGGGCTGCACTTAGTACCTTAGCTGCATGTTGTATTGCTACCTCTGGATGTTTAGCAGGTTTTGAAACACTTGTATGTCTTCCAGTACCATCAACCTTTAACCCATACATGAAGAAGTTCCTTAGATCATGTTGGCAGCAGACAGGTCTTATTGCAGCGTATTCCAAGTCGTGAAGGTGGATATCCCCCCTCATATGTGCATCTGCAATATCCTTGGGAAATATCTCCAGGAGGGCGTACTGCTTCATAGTTTCGTCTGCAACCCACTTATGTATAGACTCTGGGTTGTGCATAAGGTTGGCGTTCTCCCTACATCCCTCATTTATAAGTTTTTTAATGTCGTATATGGGGATACCTAACCTTGTATGTCTTATCCTGTACTCCTCCAGCCCGTACTCTATCAACTTGGCATTTACCAGCTCCCTTATCATAGGGGCTGTTATATACTTGAGGTTAAGTCTCTTCAAAGACTTCTCAATCTCGTTCCCTATCTTCTCTGCGGTTTCCCTGTCAAGACCAGTTTCATCTATAAGTTTCCTTATAATCTTGTTCCTGTCAAAGGGTTGAATCTCGTTGTTAGAGGTTCTAACAACTAGGTTACTCTCCTCCCTATACCGCTCTAGATAGTTAGTTCCATTTTTCCTGTCTATCTCTCTAAGTAACTCACATACAGCCTCCTTTATCTCCTCGGTAGTTATACCGTCGTATAACTTGGAGGGAAGTGCGGCGAGGATTGTATTTATATGCCTGTAATCAACTTGAGAGTTTAAAAGGGATTTAATCAACTTGTTAACATCGAATAACTCCCTAACCCCATTCTTCTTAACAACGTAGATCTTCCAATCGCCAGGGTACTTACTACTTATCATTAATATCACCAGGGGCAAAAAAGTGTCAAATAACAGTACCCCCAAATCTTATTAATACTTTTTTAATTCCCATTTCTAAATATTAGAAGATTTACAACTATTCTAGCAGATCCTTCAGAGACTCTATACACCTGTCTATATCCCCAATACCCTCCCTCTTCATCTCTATCATCTTTATACCCTCTATCCTCCTCAACCTATCCCTGTACTCCTTAAAGGGTATTTTCCCCCTCCCTATACACAGGTGTTCATCTAGTTCTCCACAGTTGTCATGGATATGGAGATGGACTATTTTATCTAGGACCTCCCTGTCCAGGAAATCCTCAATATTTCTATTTAAGAAGGCGTGACCTATATCGAAGGTTATCCCTATCTCCTCTAGATGTTCCAGGACCTCCCTACTAGGTTCCCTAAACATAAACATGTTGTAGGAGGGCATATTCTCAATGGTGATCCTGGTACTGTACTCCTCCTGGATTCTATTTAACTCCTCCAAGGTCTTTATAAGGGATTGGAGGGCTAGGTTGTAGTCATCCTCGAAGACACAGTAACCTGGATGAAGTACTAGGATACTACTGTCTATCCTACTGGCAACCTCTAGTATATCCCTAACTAGATCTAAACTTGCCACCCTTATCCTCTCCCTAAAGGAGGAGAGATTTAGATCTGTCAGTGGGCAGTGCAAGGTATACTCTAAGTTATAGGAGTCCACCACCTCTATATTTCCCTCCCTCATAACGTCCATACTGCCGTCACATAGTAACTCAACGTACTTCACCCTCTCCTCTAAAAAGTCTAAAGCACTGGAAAGACTTATTTTAGAGTCTAGAAATACACTACAGGATACTCCGATTTTCATACTTCCACGTCTACTTCACCTTTTTAAACTTTGCAATGAAGAAGGGCTCATCTGGAGGATGTATCCTTAGGGTTCCCTTTACCCCACCTTCCCTTATATTTACACCTTTCGCCACCTCTATAAAGTAGGTGATATCAACAAGTTGAACATCTTCCCTCCTATCCAGTATGTACTGAACCACCTCCTCGTTCTCCTCCACCTCCTGGGAACATGTACTGTAGACCAGCTCCCCTCCCACCTTGAGGATGTTGAGACCTACATCTAACATACCCTTCTGTCTCCTTGAACAGTACTCTATATCCTCCTTTGTAATCTCCCTACTTCTACCCTTTACTGGATTTCCTGTACAGGGGGCGTCTAGGAGTATCTTGTCATAGTGTACCTGAAGTCTATCTAACTTGAGGGCATCCATATTTAGGATTAAAACATTTTTAATACCAAGTCTATGGATGTTGGAGGATAAACTTCTCAACCTCTCCCTCCTTATATCGTTGGCCACGATAATACCCTGGTTATCCATCAACTGGGCCATGTGGGTAGTTTTTCCCCCAGGTGCTGCACACATGTCCAAAACCATATCTTCACTGGAGGGGTCTAGGACAATAGGAGGTACAGTAGAGGATACAGTCTGTAGATAGTAGTATCCAAAGAGGTATTCTGGGGTACATCCTGGGGAGAAGGGGGACTCCACTATTTTAAACATGTAGTCTAGATAGGTGTCCTCCAACACCATCCCCTTACTCTCAAGTCTATCCCTTAAATTCTGGGGAGATATCTTTAAGGTATTCACCCTAAGGTACTGCATTTTTGACCCCTCTACATAAATAATTTTAAGAGTTATTTTCATAATACTTCTAGGGTGATCCCTGTGGGCTTAAAACATCTAATATCTATCAGGGATATGGGAAAGGAGGAGATCCTAGAGATACTAGAAGAGTCCAGGAAGATGGAGGATATCCTAAATTCCGGAAAAACTTTAAAGGTTATGGAGGGTAAGATACTGGCTACCCTATTTTACGAACCCTCTACAAGGACTAGACTGTCCTTTGAAACTGCCATGAAAAGACTAGGTGGTTCTGTTGTTGGCTTTACAGATATAAGGAACACCTCGGTTATGAAGGGGGAGAGTTTAAGAGACACTATAAGGGTAGTTAGTGACTACGTAGATATAATAACTATAAGACATCCCTGTGAAGGTGCTGCAAGATTGGCCAGTGAGTACTCCTCTGTCCCAGTTATCAACGCAGGAGATGGTTCAAATCAACATCCCACCCAGACACTTCTCGACCTCTATACAATAATGAGGGAGATAGGGAGGATAGAGGGTATTACTGTGGCTTTTTTAGGGGACTTGAAGTATGGGAGAACTGTTCACTCCCTATGTTACGCCCTCTCCCTCTTTGAAGATGTGGAGATAAGATTTATATCTCCTGAGGAACTTAGGATACCTAGGGAGATAGTATGTGATCTACTTGAGAGGGGTGTAAAGTTCTCGGAGATGAAGACCATAGATCTAGATGGTGTAGATGTAGTCTATGTAACTAGGATACAGAAGGAGAGGTTTCCAGATCTCAACGAGTACCAGAGGGTAAAGGGGAAGTATAAACTTACGTTGGAACATGTTAAGGACAGGGATCTTATAGTTATGCATCCACTACCTAGGGTTGATGAGATAGACCCAAGGATAGACAACCTTCCACAGGCCAAGTACTTTAAACAGTCCTTCTATGGAGTGCCTGTGAGGATGGCTATCCTTAAGATGCTACTGGAACAAAATAACCGGTGAGAACTTGCATGGCATACTGGTTTTAGAGGATGGAACTGTATTAAAGGGTAAAGGATTTGGCGCTGAAAAGGAGGTTTTAGGGGAACTTGTATTTAACACCAGTATGACAGGATATGTTGAGGTACTTACAGATCCCTCCTACAAGGGGCAGATTGTTACCATGACCTATCCCCTTATAGGAAACTATGGGGTAGAGGAGAAGTGGTATGAATCAGATGGTATTAAGGTGGAGGGTTTTGTTATAAAGGATCTAACTAGGGAGGAGTTAGATAGATTTTTAAAGGAGTACGATATCCCTGGCATCTACTACGTAGACACTAGGTTTATAACTAGAAAGATTAGATCAGGAGGTGTTGTAAAGGCCTTCCTGAAAACATCCTCTGAACCTATAGATGAGAAGGAGATTAAGAAGTATGTTGAGTTGGCCAGGGGGCATAGAGACCTCTCGGAGATGGACCTTGTACCCCTGGTATCTACAGGGGAGGTGATTATCCACAGGGCCGAGAATGAGGTTGCCAGGTGTGTCCTTATAGACTGTGGGGTTAAGAGGAGTATTATCAGATGTCTCCTTGAGAGGGGATGTACTGTTATCCAGGTGCCCTACAACACACCTCCAGAGGAGATACTGAAGTACAAACCTCACTTTGTACTGGTATCTAACGGTCCTGGAGATCCTGTAAGAGTTAAGGAGGCTGTAGAGACTGTAAGGTCCCTTATAGGGAAGGTTCCCCTTACAGGTATCTGTCTAGGTCATCAGATTATTACACTGGCCCTAGGTGGAGAGACCTACAAGATGAAGTTTGGACATAGGGGTGGAAATCAGCCTGTGGAGGAGACCTTCCCATTGAAATACCTTAAATACCTGTCAAGGGACTACAAGGTGGTATCTAAGAAGTTGTTGGAGATGAGGAGTGTAAAGAGGGGGAGGGAGATAGAGCTTATCAGGAGGGCATCCCGTATAAGTAGGAGGGCTATGGAGTATGGGATAGAGTGTCTAAGTAGGGGGAACATTACAGAGATGGAGTTGGCAGGGGAGATAGAGTATATGATGAGGAAGATGGGCAGTATAAAGCCAGCCTTTGACTCCATAGTAATATCAGATAGAAAGACTGCACTTCCCCATGGGTTACCCTCTGAAGATGTAATTAAAAATATAGTGGTTATTGACATCGGTGCAGTCTACAGGGGATACTGTTCAGATATTACAAGGACGGTAATACTAAAGGAGGATAGGAGGTACAGGGAGGTCTATGAATTAATAAGTGAGGTAAAAGGAGAGTTGGAGGATCACCTTAGAGAGGGTGTCCCTGTAAAGGAGTTGGATAGGTTGGCAAGGGATTTGATGGGGGAATATAAGAGATACTTTATACACTCCCTTGGACATGGTGTAGGGGTAAGTGTCCACGAGGAACCCTCCATAAGTTCTAGAACTAAGGAGGATGTAACCTTGAAGGAGAATATGGTGATAACCCTTGAGCCAGGTATATACCTGGAGGATTTCGGTGTTAGGATAGAGGATCTCTACCTTATAAAAAAAGAGGGATTTAAAAGATTATAGCTCCCTCTCCAGACCTAACTTTATCATCTCGTCAAAGATATGTCTTGCATCATGAGGACCTGGACCACCCTCAGGATGGTACTGGACACAGAGGATACCCTTCTCCCTGGATATCAACCCCTCCACTGTGTTGTCGTTTAAATTGATATTCCACACCGAGATATCCTTAGGTAGTGTTTCACCCCTTACAGCATAGCCGTGGTTTTGAGAGGTAATGTATACCTTATCCCTGTCTAGATCCTTCACAGGCTGATTTCCACCCTATGTCCAAACTTCATCTTGTAGGTCTCTCCACCTAGGGCCAGT
>JAHEQA010000046.1 GCA_019561615.1 Methanothermococcus sp. SCGC AD-155-E23 | reverse complement strand
ACTCCTTTATCTTCTCCTTTAACTCTTCGATGTTACCCTTATACCTTTCCAGGGTGTTCTTCAGGTCCTCGATAATCTTCTCCTTCTCAGAGATAACCTTCTTACTCTTCTCCAACTCCTTCATGTATCTTCTGTTTTCCTCCTTCAACACCATCCATAGACTTATGGAGATGGGTATTAAGGGGGCAGAAACTATTGCCCTGAATACAGATAAACAACATCTAGAGCATATAAATGCCCATAAGAAGATACTTATTGGATCCACCTTAACGAGAGGTCTCGGTGCTGGAGGTTACCCTGAAATTGGAAGGAAATCTGCGGAGTTGGCAAGGGGTGTACTGGAGGATGTTTTAAAAAATGCCGACCTTGTATTTGTCACTGCAGGATTGGGAGGGGGTACAGGAACAGGTTCCGCCCCAGTAGTGGCTGAGATAGCCAAGGAGCAGGGGGCCATAGTTATTGGAGTTGTCACCTACCCCTTCAAGATAGAGAGGGCTAGGTTGAAGAAGGCTGAAGAGGGTCTTGAGAGACTAACTGAGGCCTGTGATACTGTCATAGTAATAGACAACAACAAGTTGTTGGAGTTGGTACCTAACCTACCAATAAACGATGCATTTAAAGTGGCAGATGAGATCATAGCCAATGCAGTTAAGGGTATAACTGAGACTATATGTGAGAAGAGTTTAATTAACATCGACTTTGCAGATGTGAAGGCTGTAATGTCCAACGGAGGAGTGGCCATGATAGGGGTTGGTGAGGTAGACTCCAATATGAAGGGGGACAGGGTGGAGAAGGTAGTCAAGGAGACCATGAACTGTCCTCTTTTAGATGTGGATTACACAGGGGCAACAGGGGCCTTAATACATATAACTGGAGGGCCAGATCTATCCCTAGAGGAGGCTGTGAGGATTGGAGAGATGATCACAGAGAACCTCAACCCAGATGCCAACGTGATATGGGGTGCCAGGATAGATCCCTCCATGGAGGGTTGTCTAAGGGTTATGGCTATAGTTACAGGTGTGAAGTCTCCAAATATACTGGGGAAAGGGAAGGGTCCAAAGAAGATAGTACCTACACCTAAGAAGGGTAACACCCTGGGAATAGACTACATAGTATAACTTTTACTCTTTTTTTATTTTTTTACTTAGCAGTAAAAAAGGGAAATAAAATGGTGGTAAAAAAGTACACCCTAGTAGTTATTCTGTTTTTCCTAGTGGTAAATACACTGGGGGCTATAAAGTTCGAGAACTACAGTGTGGTATTTGATATAGATCAAAATGACGTTGTACATGGGGATATATACTTGGCCCTTTACAACAACAACTCTGAGGATATACCAAGTATTACCTATATCCTTCCTCATACCGTCCATAACCTCAGGGTAACTTCCAACAAGGAAATAAGTTTTGTAGGACAGGATCACCAGGAGGGTTCCACAAGGATAGAGATTAAGTTTAAAAACCCTATAAAAAAAGGGGAGAGGTGTTACATCAACATAAGTTTTGATGGAAACATGATCTGGGACAACTATGGGAAAAAGATGTTTTCAGTGACAATACCTGCAGTAGATGCCAACTTCAGTATGACGGTAATGCTACCAAGGGGTGCTACCGTAGTATCCCCTGCAGAGGGCCTCCTGAGTATAACCCCTCAGGATTACACTATAGACACCGATGGAAAGAGGATATACATCAGGTGGCATAGGCGTCTAAGTAAGGAGGATAGATACTTTACAGCTACCGTGTCCTATATTATAGAGGGTGGTAACCCCATAGGTGGAGTGATAGAGAAGGATTTTTACTACAACTTTCTTCTAGTGGCACTGACGTTAATGGTAATTGGAGCCTTTTACGGTATCTACCATGAAAAAAGGAAGGTTGCAGAGAGGGAGAGGACTATAGAGGAGTTATCAAATAGGGTTAACAGCCTCCTCAATGACTTAAATGGACTTAAGTTGGAGTTGGAAGGTAAGGAAAACATCATCACAGAGTTAAAAAGGAAAAACAGTGAGTTACTGGAAAAGATAAATAAACTGATATCCCAGTTGAATACCCTAAAGGGAAAGTGTATAGAGAAGGACAAGACGATAAAGGAGCTTAAGGAAAACTGTGAGGATCTAAAAAGTCAACTTGAGGATTACAAGGAGGAAGTTATAAAGTTAAGGGTTAAGCTGTTGAAGGAGGAAAACAGAAGATACATGAAGGAGTTGGAGAAGAGTAAGAAGGTTATCTCTGAGAAGGAGAAGATTATCGAGGACCTGAAGAACACCCTGGAAAGGTATAAGGGTAACATCGAAGAGTTAAAGGAGAAGATAAAGGAGTATGAAAACACCATAAACAAATTCCTCATGCATATACTGACAGATGAGGAGAAACTAATTGTCAACCTAATAAAGAAGTATGGGGTGATCACCCAGAAGGACATAGTAAGTATCACAGGTATGAGTAAGCCAAAAGTTTCAAGGATAGTGGCAGATCTTGAAAGTAGAGGGATAGTAAAAAAGATCAAAATTGGCAGGGTGAATAAGTTGACCTTGACAGACAGGTTTAGGTGGGAGTAATGGATAGTAGATATCTTCTTATTTTTTTATTACTTCTACCTGCTGTGGAGGGACTGGTCATAGGAGAGGAGAGGCCCTCCCTCCTAGACACAGTAGTTATTACCAACGAGAAGTGGCCAGATTGTATCGCCGCTGTAGAGTATGCACATAACATGGATGGGGTAATTCTCCAGACCCATGGTGATCGTCTAGATCCCACTGTTGAATCCCTTGTTAAGGCTATTGCGCCAAAGAGGATAGTTATTGTTGGAGGGCCCCTGGCAGTCTCCTACGATGTTGAAAAGAGGTTAAAGAGTTACGGAGATGTTATAAGGGTATGGGGCCCTACAAGGGTGGAGACCAGGGAGGAGGTATTGAAGAGGGTGGATGAGAAAAAAGATCTAGTGCTAGTAAATGGTACCAACTTCAGAGAAGCCCTAGAGGTAATCTCTTGGGGATACTCACCTCTCTACTGTTTTATAAATATCTACGACCCAGAGGATGTTGTAAGGGTTTATAGAGAGGACGGCATAGTTGAGTTATACTCTTTTAAAAGTAGAAGACTTATAGGCCAATATCCCAGGAAATACGTTTTAGAAATACCTGGGAAGATATTAGTTCTAGGTAGATCTCCAGATATGGATGTGAAGTTTACAAATAACAGGTATATAGCTAAGTTTGGATATAAGTTGTTGGATCTGGAAGGTGTTCCCCTGGACCCCTCATGTGGATACCTTGTAGTGGTTGAGGAGAATACACCCTCTGGAGTACTACTCTCCAGGTATTTGGACATACCTGTAGTATACTCCTCAGAGGATCTTGAAAAGGAGGGTGTTATCTCCTTTGAGAAGGATCCTATTAACAGTAGTGTTACCGTCGCCGTAGATATCCTGGTCCTTAAGAGAACTTTGGAGTTATACAGAAGGAGCGGAGATTTAAAACAGGCTCTATACGAGGCGAAGACACAACTCTGGTCTAAAAATATCCCTGTTGAAAGGTATAACATACCCTACCCCTGTCTGGAGATGTATGTAGATGGAAATTTTAAATAGAACTGGAGTTATAAAGATAATAAAAATAAAACTGGGATTGGCATGAAGATCCTTATATCTGTATGTGGGGAGGGCTTTGGACATACAACGAGATGTCTAGCTATAGGCGAGGAGTTATCTAAGGAACATGAGGTTAAATTCATAGCCTATGGAAAAAGCATGGAGTATATAAAGAGATGTAACTTTGAGGTCTTTGAAACCTGCCCAGAGATTAAATTAACTGGGTACGAAGGTAGATTTGATATTAAGGGAAGTATATTCAACAGGGAGCATAAACCTACAGAGGCAATAAAGAGGGAGTTAAAGATTGTAAAGAGGTACAAACCTGACCTTATAATAGTGGACTGTAAGTACAGTACAGCCCTCATTGCAAAGTTACTGAATATCCCCTTCTATATCGTTACAAATCAGAACTACACCAGATCCCAGGATAGTAGAAGATTCATCGTTTATCCTGTTATGAGGTTTTTAAATATAATAAATAAGAGGGCTAAGGGGGTAATAGTACCTGACCTTCCAATGCCCTACACCATCTGTGAGTACAACTTAACTATACTCAACAACCTTCACTTCGTTGGACCCCTAGTTAGATACAGGGTAGAGGATTACTGGGACTACGAGGAAGATGAGGGATATATCCTCAGTGTAATTGGGGGGTTTGAATACAGGTACAGGATATTAAAGTTGTTAAATGAGATCTCGAGAAAAAGAGGTATCAAGGTAAAGATGGTATGTGGAAGTTACGAGGTTGCAGAGAAACTTAGAAGGGTAAAGGCTCCAAATGTGGAGATCATACCCCTTACCACCAATATGGAGGATCTTATAAGGAGGTGTTCCTTTATCGTATGTCATGGAGGACACTCCACCCTCATGGAAGCTATAAGCTTTGGAAAACCTGTTATAACAATCCCAGATCTCTATCACCCTGAACAGGAGAACAACAGTAAAAAGATAGGGGAGTTAAAGTGTGGAATTGCTCTCAGTCATATCGATCTAGAGAATACCTTGGAGTGGGCTATAGATGAGATGTTAAGTAACCCAGTATACTCCAGGAACGCCAGAAGGTTAAGGGAGTTGTGTAAGTTCTACAACGGTAGGAAGAATATAAGGGAGATGATTAAGAGATTTGAGAGGGAGAATAGATCAGAGGGGGTTACCTCCCTTTTAAAGTTATCAAGGGGTGGTAGGGCTGTTTTATAGGATTGTAACATTTAGATATCCCAAGATGTGGGGAATTCCTCTTCCCCCGAAAGCCCTCAGATAAGAGGGAAGGTTATCCGCTACTTGTGGATAACCAGAACGGAAGGTATTCTAATTACTTCAGTATCCTCTCAATAGGTACTATAAGTATATCCCTGGCACCAAGTTCCTCCAATTTAGCCACTGTGGAGAAGACCTCCCTCTCATCTATCACTGCATGGATAGCCACTATGTCCTCATCGGAGAGTACCTGGGAAACTGTAGGTCCACTCATACCAGGAAGTACCTTTTTAATATCCTCTAGTATCTCCTTAGGTGCATTCATCATAATAAGTCTCTTTGTCTGGGCATGGAGTACACTCTTTATCCCTGTAACTATCTGATTTATCTTCACCTGTTTCTCAGGATCCCTTATACTCTCCTTATTCCCTATTAGCCTTGCTGTAGAGGAGATTACCCTTGCAATAGGTCTCAGCCTGTTTAACCTCAAGGTGGTACCTGTAGATGTGAGATCACATATAAGATCTGCAACCCCTATAAAGGGTGCTATCTCAGTGGCTCCACTAAGTTCCACAATCTCCAACTTTAAATTCCTACTCTCTAGGAACTTCCTTGTAATATTTGGGAACTCTGTTGCTATTCTCATGCCCTCCCTTAAGTCCTCCAGGGAGTGGATGTTGGAATCCTCTGGGACTGCAATAACTAAGTCTGCCTTTCCAAGGTTGAGATCTAGGAGAAACTCTACTCTCTCCTCCACACCTCTCTCAAGTACTAGGTCGTATCCTGTAATACCTAGATCTGCAACACCATCTGCTACAAACTCTGGGATATCCCTGGCCCTGGCAAACATTACATTTATCTCCTCATCTACAGTTTTTGCAAAGAGACTTCTTCCCTTGACAGACATCTTCAAACCTGCCTTCTCAAGGATCTTGATAACAGGTTCAGATATTCTCCCCTTGTTAGGTACCGCCAGGAGTATCAAACTACCACCTTCAGAGGAAGAGTTTTTTAACGTAATCTACTGCATCCTTCTTAGCCAGTACTATAACCCTATTCTTAGGCTTCAACCTAGTATCACCATCTGGTATCTTTAACTCCCCATCCTCATAGACTGCTATTATAAGGTAATCCTTATTTCTCTCCAGATCTCTTATACGTCTATTGGCAACCTTGGAGTTCTCCCCGATAATCAACTCCAGGATCTCTGCATCACCTCTACCTATTACAGCCAGGTCCACTATACCAGGGAGGTCTATAAGCTTCTCTATATAGTTTGCAGCTACAAGTTCAGGGCTAACTACAACGTCTATGTTCAGGTTTTCAAATACCTCCTTGTACTCAGGATCCCTAACCCTTACAATGGTTTTAGGGACACCGTAATTCTTAGCCAGTAATGCACTCATAAGGTTTATCTCCTGCCGCCCAGTAACTGCTATATAGATATCTGCACTTTCAATATCTGCACTCTCCAAGGTTTTAACACGGGTGCAGTCTCCATTTATTACAAGGGCGTCTATCTCAGAGGCTACCTCCTCACAGACCTCTTTTGATACATCTATAAGTACTAAGTCGTGGTTCTTCTTGGCAAGGGACTTTGCCAGTGCAAAACCTACCCTTCCTATACCTGCAATGACGATGTACATAGACAATCCCTTTTAAACTCTCTTCCAGGGTATACCCCTATCCTGGAAGAATCTAATATACCTTTTTTTGTCCTCACCTCTAAGACCCTTCCAGTCTAGCATTACATAGTCAAAATCCTGTTTCTCAATTAACTGGTTTAAAACCCTCTCTGAAACCTGGGCATACTTTGGAACTATATAACCTACGTAGCACCTACCCTCTAGAACTAACTTTGTAAACTTTGGAGCGTAGTGTCCACCACCAAAGGCAATTACCTTATCTAGAGGGGGATAATCTTTAGATGCAAGTTTTTGGAGGGTATCTACTATGGCCCTTCCCACTATCTCCCCTCCCTCCCTTAACCTCCACTCCCTCTCAGTACTCCCTATCTCTACAAATACTGTAGGGGCGACAAGATCTGAAGGACCGTGATGGACACCTTCAAAGGAGACCTGGAAGTTTAGATCTTTATATCCCTCATTGAATCTAGCGATACTCCTTAGAAGGAGGGAGTTTAGGACGCTGTCACAGGGACATACCTCCTCTGGGTTACCTCCAAGTATATTCTCCCTGCCAAGGTTTCCAGGGGTATGTACAGTTAAAGTTGGAGGTGGATTCTCCCCACCACTCCTATGCTTCGAGAGAAATATATAGTAGTCATACCCCTTGGGGATATCCTCCTGACTAAGTGATGTAAGATCCTCCTCCCTCTCCAAATATGAGATGTACCTTCTAACGTCACTATCCTCTAAAATAGTGTCTAAGTTCTCCTTGATATTCATACTAGCAGGATCCCTCCTGGAGTAAAGTATTAGATATCTCATAATCCCACTAACCCCTTTTGTACTCCTCCAATATTCTCTTAGCTAGATTTACCTTGTCCTCCATATTCTTAAGTATAATATCTGTGGCCACTACCTTACACTTTATACCTTCCTTCTTCTCCTCCAGGTTATCCCTCTTATCTATTATAAGGGTGTCTACCAGGTCCTCGTAGAACTTGTAAACTCCATAGATATTAACAGGGTAGCCCTTGGCCTTCATGAGAACACCTGCCGGCCCACTGACAGCCCTATCCCCTACTATAGGTGATACCACAAACACCCTCTTACCTTTAAGGGCCCTCCTAATATCCCTTATACTAAGTATGGGACCTATGGAGGTTACAGGGTTTGAGGGTCCAATAACTATTAAGTCTGCCTCCTCTATAGACTCTAAAGCCCCCTCTACACCCCTGGCGTACTGGGAGTTCTCATAGAACACATCTAATACCTTTGCCCTCCCTCTCCTCTTTATCCAGAAGTCATGGAACTTCAGGAGGATCTTCTCCTTTCTACCATCGATCTCCTCCTCCACCAGTATCTTTGTCTCCACCCTGTCATCTGTCATGGGAAATACCTTGCCCCTAACCTTCAACAGTTTCCTCTCCATATCTACAACCTTGGATAGGGGATAACCTCTCCTTAGAAAGTAGGTCTTATGGATCTTGAGAGCCCTATCCCTATCTCCAATCCTGAGGAATTCTGAGAAACCCTCAGACTGGTACATCTTTAAGGTCTCATGGGTGATAAAGGTGTCATTTTTAACACCATACCATGTCTCCTCGTTTATCATGTCTGCGAAGGTGTAGAGTACAGTGTCTATATCTGGGGAGAGGTAGAGATCCCCCACCCAGGTATCCTCCCCAGTATTCACAACTACAGAGATGTTCTCCTCCTTAAGGACCCTCTTCAACCCCTGGAGAAGTTTAGGGGTACCTGTACCTCCAGATAGTAGAGTTACCTTCATAATTCCCCTCTATATCCTGATTAACTCCCTATAGGAGAGATAGCAAAGTATCAAACTGGCAAGTAGGGCAGTTCCCAGTATCATCCACATAATTATAACCTGGATCTTTGCAGCATACAGGGGATCTGCACCACTAAGTAGCATACCTGTCATAGTCCCTGGGATAAATATAATGCCCACAGACTTGGTCATGTTCATTTTAGGTATAAGGGCGGAGGTAATTGCCACCTTCATGAAGGGTTTCAATGCCTGAAACTCAGAGGCACCTAGGGCCAGATATCCCCAGAGTATCTCCCTGTTGGATCTTATATGGTCTACAATCTTATCCAGTGCCAGGTGAAGGGTATTCATGGAATTCCCAATAACCATACCCATAAGGGGGATGATATACCTAGGTTTATAGGGTATTAAAGAGGATAATTTCAATATCACCAGGGTAAAAAGGGTAACTGTTATAAGTGTTAGGAGGATATAGATAAACATATTTCTTTTACTCCCAACTTTCTCACCAATCTTACTGTAGATAATATAGGTAGCAGTAAGGATCATGATAAGGATCATAACGTAGGTGAGTAACATCCCGTAGTTGAAGACATAGAGGAGAACATAACCTAACATTATAAGTTGGACAAGTGCCAGAAAGGCGGCGTAGAGTATCTCCCTTTCCAATCCAATATCTTCCTTGATAGAGAGAAACACAGCAATAAGAATAAAGATAAAACCATAGATCAACTCCACCATAGAAATCCCTGCTTATAACTTACTACATCTTAATAGAAACTCTGCAATTCTATACTCCACATCTATACCTAGGTACTGGAATCCCTTTATACCTGGGGCGGCATTTGTCTCTATGACGTAGTAACCTTCCCTGGAGGGGAGGATATCCACCCCTACTATATCTCCCCCTATGGACTGGGCACACCTCAGTGCCAACTCCTCCAACTCCTCATGGATCTCTACAGGTCTAATGGAACCTCCCATATATAGGTTTGTAATAAAATCTCTACTGACCCTACTGTATCCCCCAACTACCTCCCCTCCAACTACCAGTACTCTAATATCCCTATAGAGGTCTCCAACTTTGAAGTCTATGTACTCCTGGATTATAGTTCCCTCCCATATGGCATTCTCTGTATACCTCCTTAACTCCTCATCTGATGTCACCTTTCTAACTGAGACCCCACACTTTGAAAAGGAGTTCTTCACTACTACAGGGTACTCTAGATTTTCCCTCTCCATAAACCTCTTTGCATCCTGGTAATCCCTTATTAGAGCTGTTTTTGGAGTGTTTATCTTATTTTTGGAGAGTATCTTGATGGTTTTAAACTTATCGGAGGAGTTGTAAAGGGTCTTTAAACTGTTTATAAACCTATGTCCCTCACACTCCAGTGCATTTAACACCTGCCAGGAGTACAGTGTTAACCTACCTAGGTAGTGTCCTATACTACACCTAGGGTGTATCAGATCGCAATCCAGGTGGAAGTCTCTATCCACCAGTAAATCCTCCCCTGCCAGTAGTAGTACCTCACATCTCCCTCCTAGATCCTCTATAGCCCTCTTTAGAGCATAGGTTGTAGAACTACCCTCTGGACTGACTATAGTTATCATGTTTATACCAGTTAAAAAGTTTTAAAAATTCGGAGTCCTATTATAACTCTTATTATTTTTAAAGGTGAAAGGATGTACCAGTGGAAGTTAAGTGAGATAGTAGATAACAGCTTATGTGCCAGGTGTAGTACCTGTGCCATTGTATGTCCCAACGGTATAGTAGTGTTTGAGGATGTTCCAAGGTTAAAGGAGGAGTGTCTAAGGAAGGGAGATGGGATGTGTTACGATGTATGTCCCAGGGTATCTTCAGGAGGTTATCAGATAAAGATAAGGGCAGGCTTTAAGGAGAGGGAGGAGTACTACTATGGAAGGGGAGAGATTGAGGGGCAGGATGGAGGAGTGGTCACCACCTTTTTAAGGTATCTCCTGGAGGAGGGAAAGATAGAGGGTGCTGTAGTGGTAGGTGATCAGTGCTGGAAACCTGTATCCATGGTAGTCCAGGATCCTGAGGATATAAGGAGATGTGCAAAATCCAAGTATACAACCTCTACCCTTGAGGCTCTTAGAAGGGCAGGGGAGATGGGTATTAAAAGGGTTGCAGTTGTAGGTCTTCCCTGTCAAATATCTGGTCTTAGAAAACTCCAGTACTTCCCATACCTGGCCAAGTATAACGGTGAGATAGGGAGAGATGGAAGGATGTTGAAGTGGCCAAAGATAGAGTACTTAATTGGACTCTTCTGTATGGGTAAATTCAGGGGGGAAGATATAGATAGAATCCTTGAGAGGAAGAACCTTAGAAGGGTGGATATAGAGAAGTTCAAGATTGAGAGGGGGATGTTTGTAATGATAACGAGGGAGGGGGAGAGGTATACTGTTCCCCTGGAGGAACTTGAACACTGTGAAGGTTGTAGGATCTGTAGGGATTTCGATGCCACCTTGGCAGATGTCTCTGTAGGATCTGTGGGAAGTCCAGAGGGATACTCCACGGTAATAGTGAGAAGTGTAAGGGGGGAGGATATTAAGGAGGCCTTGGAGTTGAAGGAAGGTGTGGATGTGGAGGAGATAGAGAGGATGAGGAGGTTAAAGATGAAAAGGTTTAGGGAGGAGATAGAGAAGAGGAGGAAAAAGGGAAAGAAGATATCCTACTACTGGATTACAGACTATGGAGGGGTAGGTAAAAGGGCTGACAATACACACTTTATAAGGATAAGGGGGAAACCCTGTGGCTGGTACTCCACAGAGGAGATAAGGGATATACTGGCAATAAGTGAGAGGTATGGAGGGAGGATTAAGTTAACAGATAGGGGGGCATTTGAGATCCACTCCATCCATCCAATGGATGTGGAGGAGATGGTCCTAGAGTTACATAGGAGAGGTTTCATCACAGGTTCTGAGGGTCCCCTAGTTAGAAGTGTCCTTGGATGTCCAGGTGGTGGAAACTGTAGTAGTGGATTGATAGATACCAGGGAGTTATGTAACCTCATTGAGGAGAGGTTTAGGGAATATCCTGCACCTTACAAATTTAAGATTGCAGTAAGTGGATGTCCAAATAAGTGTGTTAGACCTCAGATACATGACGTTGGAGTGGTAGGTGTTAAGTACCCAGTAACCAATGAGAAGTGTAACGGATGTGGAAGATGTGCAGACCTCTGTAAGGTTGAGGCCATAGATGTTAGGGGAGAGACCTCCTATACCAACTACAACCTCTGTATAGGTTGTGGAAAGTGTATTAGGGGCTGCCCCAACGAGGGAAGGGATGTAAAAGAGGAGGGACTTATGGTGTATGTAGGTGGAAAATCTGGAAGGGAGGTAGTACAGGGGGTACCCCTTGGATTGATAGATAGGGAGGATATACTAGACCTAATAGAGGGTGTATTGAAGGTGTACTCCAAGTATGTGGAGAAACCCCAGAGGGAGAGGTTATGTGCAGTTATGGCCAGGGTTGGGGTGGATAGATTCCTAGAAGAGGTTAAAAATCATCTAAAAAAGTTTGAAAAATAAAAAAATAGATCCACTATATCCACTACGGGATATAGTCCTAGGTTATTATACTCCTTATCCACTACGGGATAAGGATAAAAGAGGATTTAATTCTTTGAAAATTAGCTTCTAAGTTCAATCTCTATCTGAACAGAATCTGGAATTCTTATCTTCATAATACGTTTCATGGTCCTCTCATCTGCCTCGATATCTATAAGCCTCTTGTGTATCTTCATAGTCCATCTGTCAAAGGTGGAGGAACCCTCTCCATCTGGGGACTTTCTCGTTACAACCTTCAACTTCTTAGTTGGTAGTGGGATAGGCCCTGCTATATCTACCCCTGTCTTCTCCGCGATCTCCTTTATCTGCCTACAGACATCATCCAACTCCCTGTGATCTGTACTAAACAACTTTATCCTAGCCCTCTGCATAATCCATCCCCTAAAAAATAATTAAAAAAATAAGGGAGATTATTTATTCTTCGGCTTAACATCTATACACATACCTGCTGCAACAGTCATACCCATATCCCTTATTGCAAACCTACCAAGCTGTGGAATCTCCCTTACATTCTCAATTACCATTGGTTTTGTAGGTACGATCTTAACTATTGCAGCATCCCCTGTCTTTAGATAGTCTGGGTTCTCCTCTATAACTTCACCAGTTCTAGGATCTAACTTCTTAAGTAGTTCTGCAAAGGTACATGCAACCTGGGCTGTATGTGCGTGGAACACTGGTGTATATCCTGCTGTAATTACAGTTGGGTGCTGTAAGACTATTATCTGTGCTGTGAACTCTGAGGCCACTGTTGGTGGGTTGTCTGGGTGTCCTACTACGTCTCCCCTCTTAATGTCCTTCTTACTGACACCTCTTACGTTGAACCCTATGTTGTCTCCAGGCTCTGCCTGCTCTATTGGCTCATGGTGCATCTCTATGGACTTAACCTCTCCTGAGACTCCAGCAGGCTCAAATACTATCTTGTCTCCAACTCTCATGACTCCAGTTTCTACCCTTCCAACTGGAACTGTACCTACTCCAGTAATAGAGTATACATCCTGGATTGGGAGTCTCAGTGGTTTGTCAATTGGTTTCTCTGGTGGTTTGAAGGAGTCTATAACCTCTACCAGTGTTGGACCCTTATACCATGGCATCTTGTCTGATCTTTTAACAACGTTGTCTCCATGGTAGGCTGCTATTGGTACGAAGTGGATGGCATCTGGGTTGTAACCTAGTATCCTCAACAACTGGGAGATCATCTCCTTACACTTCTTGTACTCCTCTTCACTGTAGTTGACAGTGTCCATCTTGTTTATTGCAACTGCCAACTGGCTTATTCCCAGGGTTCTAGCTAGGAAGAGGTGCTCCTTTGTCTGAGGCTGAATCCCTGTTTTTGCGTCGTTTACGTCAACTACCAGTATTGCAGCATCTGCCTGGGATGCCCCTGTAATCATGTTTTTAATAAAGTCTCTGTGTCCAGGACAGTCTACAATTGTTACCTCGTAGTTCTTAGTTTCAAACTTCTTGTGGGCAACGTCTATAGTTACCCCTCTCTCCCTCTCCTCCTTCAACTTGTCCATTATATATGCAAACTCGAATCCTGCCTTACCCTTCTCCTCAGCCTCTCTTCTTAACCTCTCCAACTCCTGTGGGTCTATGGCACCACTGTCCAGTAGTAATCTACCTACTGTTGTGGACTTACCTGCATCTACGTGGCCTATAAATGCTACGTTTAGTACTGGCTTCTTCTTTGCCATGTTCCTACCTCGTTTTGTTTTTATTTTTAATAAAAATTAAAAATTTAAAGGTGTGGAAAAGATTGCTATACCTATTATCATAAAGAGATATATATATTTTGTGGTAAATTTACTCCACCTTTAACCCCTTTCTCTCCCTTATCTCCCTTATAACCTTCTCCTGCAACTCACTAGGTACCTTTTCGAAACCTGCAAACTCTGTACTCCAGAGACATCTACCCTGGGTAGCACCTCTAATTGCACTGGCAAATCCAAACATCTCTGCAACTGGTGTCTTTGCCTTTATAACTGTCATATCCCCCTCCTGTTCTATATCCAATATCTGTCCCCTTCTGTTGCTTATCTCCCTCATTGCATCTCCCATGTAATCCTGAGGTGTGTTGATATATACCATCTGGATAGGCTCTAGGAGTACAGGTTTTGCCTTTAACATAGCCTCCCTTATACCCCACTTGACAGCAGGTATCAGCTGGGATGGACCTCTGTGGATAGCATCCTCGTGGAATACAGCATCTACAAGTTTAACCTTCACTCCGAGACACTTCTCACCAGCTAAAGGACCACTTTTCATAGCCTCCTTGAAACCCTCAATTAACAACTCCCTTGCCTCGTCTAGGTGGACGATACCTCTAGTCATGTTGATAAATACATTTCCTCCGTATATGGACATTACCCTCTTAGCCTCCTCCTTATCCATACCAGCCTCTACAAGTACCTTCTCTACCTCAGGTGATGGCCTCTTCTTGAAGTCTTCATCTTTAATCTTACCCTCCTGATAGGCCTTAAGTACACCCTCCTCCAAGGGTTCCACTACGAAGTACAACTTGTTGTGCTTGTTAGGGGACTTACTCTCTATCACTGGAGATCTATCAGTTACAGTCTCCCTGTATACCACTATAGGCTCCCCAACCTCTACCTCGATACCTGCATCCCTCTCTATCTTAGTCTTTGTTATAATCTCTATGTGGAGCTCCCCCATACCACTTATTAGATGCTCCCCTGTCTCCTCGTTGATCTCCACCTTGACAGTGTTGTCCTCCCTTGCTATCTGTCTAAGGACCTCTATTAACTTTGGAAGATCCTTGGTATTCTTTGCCTCTATAGCCACTGTAATAACAGGCTCACTGACGTGGGTTATAGACTCGAAGGGTGGATCTATAATACACTCTGGCTTACAGATAGTCTCCCCTGCACTGGCCTCCTTCAACCCAGAGATTGCACAGATGTTTCCAGCTGAGACACTTGGTACCTGTATCCTCTCTGGACCCATGAATATGGCAACCTGCTGAGCCCTTGCCTTCTGCTTTATACCTACCATGTATAACTCATCTCCCTGTTTCACCCTACCACTGAATAGTCTACAGGCGGCAACTGCACCGGCGTGTTTATCCATTATAATCTTTGTTACAATACCTGCCAAAGGACCGTTGGGGTCACAGTTTATCATGGCCTTACCTATCTCCGAGTTCAGATCTCCCTTCCAGATATTTGGAATTCTGTACTTCTGGGCAGTTGGTGGGTTTGGCAGGTGTTTAATTACCATGTCCAGGACTACCTCGTGAAGTGGAGCCTTCTCTGCAAGTTCCTTCTGTCTGTCCTCCTCACAGTACTTTATAATGTCCTTGAAGGTTACACCCCTCTTCTTCATGAAGGGTACAGATATTGCCCAGTTGTAGTAGGCGGAACCAAAGGCTACACTACCGTCAGTTACATTTACAAGCCACTTGTCCTTAAACTCCTCAGGAGCCATCTTGAGTATTAACTTGTTGATGTCGTTTATGATCTTTGCAAACCTGTTCATCAACTCCTCAGGTGTTAACTTCAACTCGTTTATCAGCCTATCTACCTTGTTTATAAAGAGGACAGGTTTAACCCTCTCCTTAAGTGCCTGCCTTAGTACAGTCTCAGTCTGAGGCATAACCCCTTCCACAGCACATACAACTACTATGGCACCGTCTATAGCCCTCATAGCCCTGGTAACGTCCCCTCCAAAATCTACGTGTCCTGGGGTATCTATGAGGTTTATCAGGTACTCCTTACCCTCGTACTCGTGGACCATGGAGACGTTAGCTGCATAGATAGTAATACCCCTTGCAGCCTCCTCCTCGTCAAAGTCCAGGGCCAGCTGCTCCCCTGCAAGTTCCTTGGAGATCATCCCTGCTCCAGCAAGTAAGTTGTCAGAGAGTGTAGTTTTACCATGGTCTATGTGGGCACAGATACCGATATTTCTAATCCTGTCGTGCATCTCCATTAATTTCTTAACCTTTTCAATCATCTTTGCTCTTCTACCCATGATCTCCTCCTTACCAAATTTTATGATAGTTATAATAAAAAAAAACCAGTATTTAAATTATCTCGCAGATTCTGCTACTCTCTCCTTCTCCTCCTTCTTTCTCACGGCGTAACTTCTCTGAATATCTCCCCTTGCAGCGTATATTATCTCCTCGGCTAAACACTGGGCAAAGGATTTCTTGTTTTTTCTTGCAGCGTACTGTGCCCCTAGGGCTATATTCCTCAGTGCTATGTCCAACCTCCTGGAAGGTGAAACATCCACGGACTGTAGGAAGGTTATACCTCCATAGGAGATTCTAGTTGTCTCCTCCCTTGGCCCTGCATTTTCAAGGGCGTCAACGAGTACCTGGACAGGGTTCTTCTTTGTCCTCTTCTCTATGATTTCAAAGGCCTCCTCCACTGTCTTAAGGGCCTTGTGTTTCTTACCTGTGTTCTGCTCCCTTCTCATGAGATTGTTTGCAAGTCTCTCTACAATGTTCATCTTAACCTTGTCAAACATCTTCTTGGTGTTTCTCCCTGCAGTATGAGGTACAATAATAGGCCTGATATTTATATAGCTCCTTAGACTTGGATCCCTAACAACAACTTCTGTGGTATCCCACCTGTTAAAGAGTTTGATTTCCACCTTATCACCTCATATTTATCTCTTAACCTTCTCCTGTCTACCTCTAACAAGCTCCCTTAGGGAGTTCTTACCTACCATAACTACCTTGTATCTAACACCTGGGATGTCTCCCTTAGCTCTACCCTTTGGTCCTCCAATACCCTCGATGATTACCTCGTCATGTTCATCTATGAAGTTTATAGCGTGGTTTCCTGGGGCAAAGGCTGTAACTACCCTACCGTTCTTGATCAGCTGTACTTTAACACACTTTCTAATTGCAGAGTTTGGCTGCTTTGCCTCCAACCCTACCTTCTCAATAACTATACCCCTTGCCATAGGAGCCCCCTCAAGGGGGTCGTACTTCTCCTTTAACCTTAAGACCCTTCTTACATACTTGTAGTCGTGCCATCTACACTTCTTTCTCTTTAATACCAACTTCCTTCCTGCAAATTCTCCTCTTGGAGCTTTACTTCCTGGCATATATCATCACCTCCTTATTGGTTTTCTCCCTGATTAGATTTATCAGGTGTTTCCTCCTTTGTTTTAGGTTTCTTAACAAAATCCTTTGCAGGTCCTCTTTTAAACCTCCTCTGTGGCATCCTAGATTTTCTAAACCCAGAGACCACCCTAATACTCTTGGCATCGGAGAGCCTACTCATTATAGTTACTGCTCTATTTATATTTTTCCCCCTCTCCCCTATAATAGCTCTCTTGAGCTTTGGGTCCACCTTGATATAAACCACCAACTTACCGTTCTGTTTCTTTACCCATACATCCTCCAACTTCAGAGGCTCAAAGATATTCCTTACAAACTTCTTTAAATCCTTGGAGTACTCTACAATGTCCACCTTCTTGTTAAACTTCTCCATGGCAGCTTTAACATTCTCCCCTCCCCTACCAATTGCCGCACCCATGTTTCCCTCCTTAACAACGAAGACTATCCTCTCGTCGTCAGATACACAGTCGATTACCTCTGCCCCAGTTAACTTTTCAAAGAAGTTGATCTTCATTATATCATCTGTTGTCAACTTAACCTTCATCAACTATCACCTTATCCCTCACTTTTAACCATCTCTAGAATATCAGAGTTTCCAGGATCCAGTATCACCATTACAGAGACAGGGAAAGGTTTTCCACAGATGGCCCCTAACTCCAGGGAGTTTACATCGTGGATATAAACAGGGATGTTGGACAACTTGGCATAGTACTTAACATCCTCTATAATGTCCTTTTTACAGTTCCCAGCTACAATTACCAACTTACCCTTTCCATGTTTGATAGATCTAATAGCCTGCCTAGAACCTAGTACTACCTCTCCAGTGTCAACGGCAGTTCTTATAGCCTTGTTGATGTCCATACTCCCTTACCTCCTCATCTTGATAGATATTGATAAAATAGTTTTAAACAATCAGTATAAAAAGAGAAAAGAGTTAGGAAAAATAATCAATTCTCCCCTATTATTTATTTAAATATTTATACTTTTTGCTTCTCCTTCTCCTTCCCTTCTTCGTAATCCCTCTCTATGTAAACATCCACACATCCAGTTCCAACGGATACAGGTTTTCCAACGATAATATTTTCTATGACCCCATTTAATTTATCCACCTCTCCTCTCTGGGCTGCGTTGTAGAGGTGTTTTACAGTTTCCTCAAATGCCGCCCTTGCAAGAACTGAGGCCTTCTCTCCACAGATACCATGTCTACCTATAGGTTTTACCACACCATCTGCCGTCATAATATCGGCAACTAGCATAAGGTGTCTGATATCCACTGTAAGCCCCTGTTGATTTAGGGTGTCCCTCATCTCATTGATAATGGCGTTCCTTGCAGCCTCTATACCTAGCACCTCCTGGATCTCTATAATGTTGTTTGTAATAGTCCTGGTGGTATCTACACCCTCTACTTTAAACACCTCCCTTAGGTTGGAACCTTCACTGTATAGGACGTACTCCCCTGTAGTGTCGTCCCTTCTTATAATTATCCTGGAGATGTTTGGCACCCCCTTGAGATGTATGGACTTAACTTTGGGGATCCTCTTACTGAGAGCCCTTAGTGATGGGGACTTAATTATCAGTCTCAGTATATTTCCCTCTACCTCTATCTTCAACTTCATCTTCTTTTTAATGGCGTTGACTACCTCGTCCACTGTAATATCCCTTTTAGTCATCTTCTCCTCATCTAGGATTACATTTATACAGTTGTTAACTAGATCGATGCTTATATCCTCTGCAATATCCTCCACTGTTATACTCTCTATATTCCTTGCAACCTCTTCGGCCTTTTTCCTGTCGTACCTGTAATCCTCAGTTAGATAGATGGTCATAATAGGTGTTGAGGGCTCCTTCCTGGCATCTACAATCTCTATCATCCTTGGAAGACCTAGGGTAACGTTAAGTTCTGCAACCCCTGCATAGTGGAAGGTTCTCATGGTCATCTGGGTACTTGGCTCCCCTATGGACTGGGCAGCTACAATACCTACAGCCTCGTTAGGTTCTACAAGTGTTTTCCTATAGGCCTCCTCAGTCTCAGCTATAATCTCATCTATAATCTCCTCGTCTGTAATATTCTCCTTCTTAATCCTCTCTATTAACTCCCTCCTTATTGAAAGAGGTAGTATGGTTTTCTCCAGTTTTTTTTCTAAATCCATTCTCTTTCACCGTAATTTGAGGGTATTCTTTGAAAAAATAGTTGTCAGTCGTTGCTTTCTATCTTGACCATATTTGATATATAACACTTTCTGTTACCAGAGGATAAAGGCCTTCCAGGTGTCTCAATGACAGAGGATATAAATAAATACCTAGTTATCAACTTAAAGGATCTAAAGGTTAAAGAGATGAGATGTGAATGTGGATACAGGTTCTACTACGTAGGTTCAAAGGTGATATGCCCCAGGTGTAAAAGGATACTCAACAGCAGGTGAAAGGTTGAGGGCATTTTTAATAGGAAGGTGGCAACCTTTCCATAAGGGACATCTCTCCATCATAGAGGAGATATCCAAGGAGGTAGATGAGATTATCATAGGTATAGGAAGTGCTCAAAAAAGTCATACCCTTAACGATCCCTTTACAGCGGGAGAGAGAATAATGATGATAACTAAAACCCTTAAGAGATATGACTTCCCATACTACGTTATCCCTATAAAGGACATAGAGTTTAACGCCATATGGGTATCCTACGTAGAGGCCTTAACCCCGCCCTTTGACTTAGTATATACAGGTAATCCCCTAGTGAGGGAACTCTTTATGGAGAGGGGATACACCGTCAAAAGACCTAAGTTATACAATAGAAGTGAATACTCTGGAAGGGAGATAAGGAGGAGGATGTTGGAGGGAGAGAGGTGGGAGCACCTGGTACCTGAGGAGGTTGTAGAGGTTATTAAAGAGATAGATGGGGTGAATAGAATAAGGAGGTTAATGGAGTCTGACTACTGATAAAGGTGATGCCATGCCAACTGTGAAGGTTGTAAAGAGGGACCTGGAGAATCTTGTCAATATAAGTCTTTCAGACAGTACGATAGAGGAGAAGTTCCCCATGATGGGTGTGGAGGTGGAGGGGATATACGAGGAGGTTAGAGAGGGCAGGAAAGAGAAGGTAATACACTTCTCTGTCAATCCAAACAGACCTGACTACCTAAGTGTTGAGGGCCTTGCAAGGGGTTTCAGGGGCTTTACAGGTATAGAGGTGGGCATGCCTAGGTATCAGGTCTACCCCTCCCAGGTAGAGGTATTTGTTGAGGGTGTAAGAAGTAGGCCCTACTGTGCCTTTGCCATAGTGAAAAACCTGAGAATAGATAACTACGTATTAGAGAGTATGATAGACCTCCAGGAGAAGTTACACTGGACAATAGGAAGGGATAGGAGAAAGGTTGCAATAGGTATCCACGATCTAGATAAGGTAACCCCTCCCTTCTACTATAAAGAGGTGTCTGGAGAGGAGGTGAGATTTGAACCCCTTGGATGGGATAGGGAGATGACACCTAGGGAGATCCTGGAGAAACATGAGAAGGGTATAAGGTATGGCCACCTGATCTCTGGAGACAGGTATCCTCTAATAGTGGACAGGGATGGAAATGTCCTCTCCATGCCACCTATAATAAATGGAAACCTTACAAGGGTAACTACCGAGACGAGAAACCTACTGATAGATGTTACTGGAACTGATCCTTATGGAGTTGAGAGTGCCCTGAATATTATAGTATGTGCCCTGGCAGATAGGGGAGGGGACATTCACTCAGTTAAGGTAAATAGGGAGGGGGAGGGCTCCAAGGTGTATCCAGATCTCAGTCCCGAGATCCATGAGGTCTCTGTAGATCTAGTAAATAAAAGGTTAGGTTTAAACCTAAATCCTGGAGAGATAATAAACACCCTGAGAAGGGCCAGGATGGAGGGGGAGTACAACTACGAGAGAAAGAGTATAACAGTCCAGGTGCCTGCCTACAGGGTGGATATACTTCAGGAGGTAGACCTTATAGAGGAGGTTGCAATACACTACGGATACCATAGATTCACAGGGTCACTTCCAGAGGTATTTACAATAGGGGAGAAGCACCCCCTGGAGAAGAGGTTGGAGTACATCAGAAGTATCATGATAGGTCACGGTTTCTACGAGGTTGTCAACTTAACTCTCTCCAACGAGGAGATACTCTTCAGGAGGATGAATATGGAGGTAGAGGAGGGGGGGTATATAGAGGTGTTGAAACCTGCATCTATAGAGCACAGGGTTGTTAGAACCTGGATACTGCCTCTCCTCCTAGAGACCCTCTATATAAACAAGGTAAATGACCTGCCTCAGAAGATATTCGAGGTGGGAGATGTTGTTGAGATAGATAGGGAGGGAGGTTGGAGAGAGGTTACAAAGTTGGCCTTTGTTATAACCCATCCAAGTGCAAACTTCAACGAGGTAAAGAGTTATGGGGAGAGTGTACTTAGGGAGTTAAATATTGATTATAAACTGGAGAATTACAACCACCCCTCCTTCCTCCCAGGTAGATGTGCGAAGATAGTGGATCTAAGGGATAACAGAGTTATTGGATACTTTGGAGAGATACATCCCCAGGTGATACTTAACTTCCAGTTGGAGTATCCAGTTGTAGGGTTTGAGATGGAGGTTAGGTAGAGAAGATACTAGGGAGTAAAATAATATGAGAGTGGTTGAAAACATTACCTTCAGTATCGGTCCCTCCTCATCTTTAAACCGGTAGGGATTCATGTCGAAAAGATACCTATCTGTATGTATCCTCTTTTTTATAACCCAGTTGTAAAGTCTTCTGTATAACCGCTCCTGCCAGAGGGAAATATGCATCTATTTCAATCTCCTTCAGCATAAATGTCTTTAATTCCTCTTTTGTGTAATCCATAGGTGACACCGGTATCTAAGGTGGACTTTCCATGGACATACTCCAGGTTATAATTCTAAGTATTGTGGAGGGAGTTATAGAGCTCCTGCCTATCTCCTCTACAGGTCATATGATAGTGGTGTCCCATCTAATGAATATTCCCCAGAACAGTACCCATGTAAACTTTGAGATAGCTGTACAGTTATCAGCTATACTTGCAGTATGTTACCAGTACCTGGATAAACTTAGAAGAGGTCTAGACCTGTGGAAGAAGGTACTTGTATCTTTTATACCAACAGGGATAGTAGGGTTACTCTTTTATAAGGAGATAACAGCCCTCTTCTCTGTTACCACGGTAGCCCTAACTTTTATCCTAGGAGGTATAGTGTTTCTAGTGGTTGAATGGTTCTACAGGGAGGACAAATGTACCACAAGGAGTCTAGAGGATATAACCTATAGACAGTCTTTGATGGTAGGTGTTGCCCAGGTGTTCTCTCTCATCCCAGGTACCTCCCGCTCAGGTGCCACCATTATAGGAGGTCTACTCTCTAACTTAGATAGGAAGGCTGCCACGGAGTTCTCCTTCCTATGTGCCATACCTGTAATACTCACAGCCACACTCTTTAGTATGTATAAAAACCTGGAGAATCTCGACACTGGAGATATCTATATCCTGATAGTTGGGTTTGTAGTTACCTTCATCACAACCCTCCTTACAGTTAGGCTGTTCTTAAAGTATGTGGAGAAATATAATTTTGTCCCCTTTGGAATATACAGGATAGTATTTGGTCTAATTCTACTTCTCTTCTTCTCTTAAACTCCTGTATCGCTCCCTCCCCCCTATATTTCTAATTACTTCAAGGAATTGCTCCTTCAAATTGGCCAGCTCCTCCCTTTTATAACTGTAGATCCTAAAGGTGACACTTTTAAACCCCCTCTCCACACCTTGTCCCTGATAGACATCTAAGATCTCGAGATCGAAGATCCCCTTTAGAAGTTTCAGTATAACCCTCTCATCTACATCCTCCCGAAAGAGTACAGAGATATCGTAGTAGTATCTATTTAGGTTCTCCCTCTTCCACTTCTCTAACTCCCCCTCCTCCATAAGGGATACGTTGGCTATATTTACCCTCACCTCTTTTCCATTTTTATTTAAAATCACCGTGTCATCTTGGATATCCTTTAAAATACCGTAGTGAACGTTCCCTGTCTCTATATGTCTCAGGGCCACCTCCTTGCCGATAGACTTCTCCAGCTTCTCCAACTCCTGGATAATTGCACCAACAGCCTTGTTTGAATACCTCATCCCCCTTACAGTCTCACTTCCAAAGTGCCTGGCAGCCTCCTTCATCACATTGACAAAGGACTCCCTATCCTTTCTAGCCACTATATCCCTTAACTTCATACACTCCCTTATAAAGGTCTCGTGGATATGACCTATCTGGGGGTTGTACATCTGGATATCTGCATAGAGGTAGGGGTTCTGTCCAACAATCCTCCCTATAATGTTTATCATAAGTTCGTAGATAGGTGAGGCATACTTTCTTGACTCCCTTATATCTACGTTCAACTCCTTCAACGTTGTTCCAAGGGCTATATAGGCGTAATGGGTTAGACCCTGAATAATACCCATAATCCTGTCGTGCTCCCTTGGGGACATCACCACTACCCTTGCCCCCTCCTCCTCTAGAAAGTTCTTTACCCTCTTAAACCAGGGATTTGACATATGTTTCTCAGAGGGTGTAAGTATTACTACCTGTCTTTTCAAGGATGGGGTGGAGGGTCCAAACATGGGATGGGCAGGTATAACACATACCCCCTCCTTAACACACTCCTCCATAGTCCTTGCAGGTATCTCCTTTATGGATGTAATGTCCATGAGAAGGGCACCTTCCCTAACATGGGGTGCAACCTCCCTTATCACCTTCTCGGTAACATTTATAGGCACTGCAACTATTACCACATCCCCCTTCTTTGCAGCCTCTACGTTATCCCTTGTAAAGGTCACACCTAACTCCCTCTCTACCTTCTTCCCCTTATTCACATCCCTTCCAGTAACTATTATATCAAAACCCTTACCCTTTAGAAACCTTGCAAACCACTTTCCCAGTCCATCAGTTCCTCCGATGATTGAAACCCTCATAGTAAACCCTAATCATTTTTATGATAAAAATTGTTACAGTAGTTATAAAAATTACTGATCATGGGATGGGATATGATACTGAAGGGTATATCCTTGAAAAACTTCAGAAGTCATGAGAATACCAACTTATCCTTTAACAGGGGTATCACCACTATTATAGGTCCTAACGGAAGTGGGAAGTCCTCCATCTTTGAGGCCATAAGTTTTGCCCTATATGGAACCTCAAATTACCTGATAGAGGATTTAATAAGGAGGGGGACAAGGGGATTTAGGGTGGAACTTATCTTTGAATTGGGTAACAACACCTACAAAGTGATTAGAAGTAGGGGAAAATTCCATGGGGACAATCTAAACCTACTGTTTAAAAATGGAAAGCCTACAGCAGGAAGTTATGAAGAGGTCAACAGGGAGATAGAGGGGATCTTGGGTATAAAGCGTAACGTGTTCCTAAATGCTATCTATATAAAACAGGGGGAGATAGACAGGCTAATCAATCTTGAACCTAGTAAAAGGAAGAGAGTCATTGGAGAGATCCTAGGGATAGATAGATTTGAGAAGGTTTGGAAGGAGATGGGAGAGGCTATCACTAAACTTAAACATAAGTTGGAGCATCTAAAGGGGCAACTTTCAAGGAAGGAGAAGGTAGAGAGATACATTAAGGAGATAGAGGAGAGGATAAAAAATATGGAGTTAGAGTTGGAGAGGTTGGAGGGAGAGTATAAAAGGATAGAGAGTATCTATCAAGAAAGGAAAAAGATCTTAGAGGAGTACAGGGAAAAAGAGAGGAGATTCAGGGAGTTAAACGACAGGATCAGGGACATTGAGAAGGAGATTACAGGGCTTGAAGATAGGAAGTTCAACTTGGAGAAGGATCTAGAGGATATTAGAACTCTTATGGAGGTTCTTGAGAATACAGGGGAGAATTACAGGAGATACTGTGAGATCGAGGAGGATTTGAAGAGAGCATCCTCTGAGATGGAGAGATACAGGGGATACTTCAACAGGTACAGGAGCCTTATAGAGATAAAGGAAATGTTGGAGAGGGATATAGAGGAGATCAGTAGGAGGATAAGGGAGGAGGGTGTTGAAGGTATTCAACTGGAGGAGGTTGAGAGGGAGATTGAAAGTNCAGAGGAGAAATTGAGGCAGCTGGACGATATAGAGAAAAAACTCCTGGAACTGGAGCATGTAAACAGTAAGTTGAAGGAGATAGAGAGATACAGGGAGGAGCTGGAGAGGTGTAAAGAGGGGTACCTGGAGTATATAGAGGTTGAGAGTAGATTAAGGGATCTAGAGGATAAGGTGGTGCACCTTGAGAGGTTGAAGGAGAAGAGGGAGGAGATAAAAAGTAGGATAGAGAGGTTGAGAAGGGAGATCTCAAAGTTGGAGAGGGAGCTGGCACCCTTAAAGGAGATTGAGGAAAGGATAAAAAAAGAGGAGGAGTTAAAGGATAGGTTAGCCAGGTGCAGGGAGGAACTCCAGGTAGTGGAGGGTAAGATAAGAGAGAGGGAGAGTAAGGCAAAGGAGTTAGAGGAGGTTGTAGAGAAACTTAGCAGAGCAGGTAATAAGTGTCCCCTCTGTCAGTCCCCTATAGACGACTCTAAGAAGGATGACCTCCTGAGGAAATACAGGGAGGAACTCCAGAGGATAGAGGAGGAGTTGAAAACACTTTACAAAGAGAGGACTAGATATAGGGAAGAGATGGAGAGGTTGGAGAGGTTACTACAGGAGATAGGTGACTTAAAGAATGAACTTGCCAGGTTGAAGGAGCGGGAGAAAATCCTCCAGGATAAATACGTAGAGTTAGAGGGGTATGTTAAAGAACTCCAGATTTTAGAGGGTGAGATAGAGAGATACAGAGGTGTGGAGGAGGAGAGGGAGAGACTAGTAGAGAGGAAAAAGAGTCTAGAAAGGGTATACAGGAGGTATCAAACCTGTGAGGATTTCCTGAAAGAGGTAGATAGGGAGGAGTTAATGAGGAAAAGGGAGGAACTTCTAAGGGTTGTAGGGGATTACAACAGGGAGAGGGTGAATAAAGAGAAGGAGGAGTTTAGTAACAGGTTAAAGAGATGGTATGAGATTAAAAAGTTAATAGTGGATAGGAGGGAGAAGGAGGAGAAATTAAGTGACATACTAAGGGAGATGGAGGACATAAAAAAGTACGCCAAGCTATATCAGGATCTGGAGAAAGAGAAGGCACTTCTAGAGAAGGAGATTGAGAGATACAGGGAGGACTACAACAGATATATAAATGCCTCTGCAGTGTTGAGGAATTACGCTAAGGTATACAAGGTGGACCCCTCCAAGCTAATAGACACCTTGGAAAAGATGATAGAGGAGATTGAGGAGAAGTTGGCAACTTTGAGAAGTAGGAGGGAAGAGTGTATACAGGATATAGAGTTTCTAGGATACAGTGAGGAGGAGCATAGAAGGATTGAGGAGGAGGTTGAAGAGATCCGTCACAACTTGGAAATTAAAAGGAATGAGATAGGGAAGTGGAAGGGACACCTGGATTCAGATAGGGAAAATTTAAACAAACTCCTTAAAGAGTTAAGGGAGTTGGAGGAGATAGAGAGGGAAAAGGAGAAGTTAGAGAGGTATATAAAATATCTGGAGGATATCAGAGACCAGGTATTCTCAAAGGATGGATTTCAACAGTACCTTAGGAAGAGGTACATACCCCTTATCCAGAAGTATACAAATGAGATTTTCAGTGAGTTTGAATTGCCCTATCACCACATAGAGATAGATGAGGATTACAACATCCTCGTAGATGGGTTGCCTGTAAAGAATTTAAGTGGAGGGGAGCAGATCGCAGTCTCTCTGGCACTACGTTTAGGTATTGCAAAGGCACTATGTGGCAGCCTACAATTTATCGTATTGGATGAACCAACAGCCTTCCTAGACGAGGAGAGACGTAAGAAACTGTTAAATATATTTAAAAGCATAAGGAGCATATCCCAGATATTTATAATATCCCATCACCAGGAGTTGGAGCAGATAGCAGATAACGTCATCTACGTCACCAAGAGGGGAGGTATCTCCAAGGCACTTCCGGCGATAACATGATCCTGGTGGTACCTGACACCAACTTCCTAATATACGGAGTAAAACATAGTATCAATATAGACTACGAGTTGGACAGGTTATTTAACTGTTATAAGGTTGTAATACTAAGGTGTGTAAGGGAGGAGTTGGAGAAACTTAGAAGTAGATTAAAGGGTAAGGAGAGGTACTCTGTATCTCTCCTCCTCTCTCTTATCAGGAGGTATGAGGAGGAAGATGAAGATGTCCCTGGGAAATACACCGACGAGATAATAGTAAATTACGCCCTGAAATGTAGGGAGAGAGGGAAGAAGGTTGTAGTATGTACAAATGACAAGGAGTTAAAGGGAAGACTCCTTGAGATGGGCATCCCTGTAGTAGTTGTTAAACAGAAGAAGTACTTTGAACTTCAGGGTTATCTATAGGGTGATAGAATGGGTGTGTTGGAGTACCTTAAGGAGTTATCCCTGGCAGATGGTATCTCCGGTAGGGAGGACAGTGTAAGGAGTATAATGGAGAGGGAGCTTAAAAAGTACTGTGAGGAGGTATTTACAGACAGGTTTGGAAACCTTATAGCTAGGATGGGGGATAGAGGTCCTAAACTTATGCTAGCTGCCCATATGGATGAGATCGGTTTAATGGTAAAGTACATCGATGAGAAGGGGTTTCTAAGATTTATAAAAGTAGGGGGCATCAACGACCAGATGCTTCTAAATCAGAAGGTTGTAATCCATACAAAAGATGGTAAAAGAATTGTTGGAGTCCTAGGTTCAAAGCCACCTCATAAGATGAAGGAGGAGGAGAGAAACAAGATGATAAAATATGAAGATATGTTTATAGATATTGGGGCCAGGGACAGGGAGGATGCCAAGAAGATGGGTGTAGATGTTGGAGCCTGGGCCACCTTTAAATCAGAGTTTGACATCCTTGGAAACAACAGGGTAACATGTAAGGCCTTTGACGACAGGGTAGGTTGTACCATCCTCTTGGAGGTTGCCAGAAGGTTGAAGAAAGAGGATCTAAATTGTCAGGTGTACTTTGTAGGTACAGTGCAGGAGGAGGTGGGGTTGAAGGGTGCTAGAACCTCTGCCTTCAGGATAAATCCAGATGTGGCCATTGCATTGGATGTGACAATCTGTGGAGATCACCCAGGGATCAAGATAGAAGAGGCTCCTATAGAGTTGGGAAAGGGTCCTGTTGTATGTATAGTAGATGGTGAAGGTAGGGGGCTTATCGCCCACAGGGATGTACTGAGGATGATAGAGGATGTCTCTAAAAGATATAACATCCCAGTACAGTACGAGGTTGGTGAGGGAGGTACAACAGATGGAACTGCAATACACCTTACAAGGGAGGGTATACCTACAGGGGTGATCTCTGTACCTGCCAGGTATATCCACACCCCAGTGGAGGTTATAGACCTCTCTGATCTTGAGAATGCCGTTGAATTGGTAGTGAGATGTATTGGGGAGGTGGATAAGTACTTCTAATTTTTGGTGGTAATTTTGATACTTATTGTCGATGTAAACCATGGTGCCCTGGATGTTGCAAGGGAGTACTACAACCTGGGATACAGGGACATTCACATCTGGGATATCTATGGAAAGTTAGAGAGGGATAAAAATATTTTAAATCAATATAGTGATATAATTAAATATTTAAAAATAATCCCAAGTAAAGAGAGACCAGATACCTCCAAGTACCAGGAGATAATAGCTCCTATACACTGCCCCCTCAACTGTAGATTTACCTCCTTCCACCATGCCATCTCAGAGATCCTGAGGGAGAAGTACGGCAACATACACAGGAAGTTTATCGAGGTTACTGGGGTGAAGGGGAAAACCACAACAACTGAGCTCCTCTACCACATACTAGGCGGGGAATATAATGTCTTTATAAACAACAGTAATAGAGGCTCTATAACACCGGTGTCAGTGCTAAAAAGTATTGATAGGTTATGGGAGGATAATACCCTGGATAACTACGACCTCTTTGTATTCGAGGTATCTCTAGGTATAACATCCTGTAAATACGGAGCCCTTACAAATGTCCTGGAGAACTACCCTATAGCAGGGGGTCTGAGGAATGCCCTCCTTGCAAAGATGTCCACTTTAGATTTAGGGGAGAGGGTATACGTAAATAAGAAGGTTGTGAAGGAGTGTGGAGGTAAGGTAGGAGATAATATTGTTGAAATAGGGGATGAAGATGTGGAGGTACTCTCCAAGTACCCCCTGAGTTACAGGTACAGGGACTATGTTGTAAGGTTTAACAAAGAGATATTTGGAACCCACTACATTGAGAACTCCCTCTTCGCCATTGAGATCTCCAGGAACTTCCTAGATATAGAGGATATCCTCGAGAGAATCTACTCCTTCAAAATAGAGGGTAGAATGAGGGTATTGTCCCACAACCCCACTGTCGTAGAAAACATAAACCCTGGACTTGACGTGAAATCCATAGAGTATGCACTAAGGGACTTTAAAAGTGTCTTCAAGAGGGGGGTTGTGATAATAGGTGGAGACCTTGGATGTACCTGTGAAGAGATAGATAGTAGAAAATTGGCAGAGGTGTTAAATAGATACAGGGAACACTTCACCTATGTACTGGTAGGTCCCCTGGGAAGGGAGTTAAAGGAGTATATAGAGGGGGAGTACTTTGAACGCCTAGAGGACACCTATGGGAGATTTTCAGAGGATACACTAATTATATACAGGAGGGCTATAGTCTAAAGACCGAAAAGTTTATATATTATTACGCATATGTGCATTATTAGAAGAAGATAAGAGGTGATAGGATGTTTGGAAGAAGGTTTTTCGGAAGAATGTGCAGACACTTCCTAGCTCCAAGAATATTTGGTAGATTTAGATATGTAGGACCATGTAGATGTGGATGTGGCCCCCATGCATTCTACCTAGATGAGATGGGGAGATTGATCCATGCCTGGGATCTATTCCTTGAAGAGATCCCTGAGGAGGAGAGGGAGAAGTACCTAGAGGAGAGGATAAGATACTTAAAAGAGGAGTTAAAGATGTTAGAAGAGGAGTTGAAAAATATTAAAAAGAAGAAGGAGTAAGGGATGAGGATGGAGATGAAAAGATTCATATGTAGCAACTGCCAGAAGATAATTGAGGTGCCCTACGGCATCCCAAAACCTGAAACCTGCCCACACTGTGGCGCCCCTGCCCACTACATCCACAGGGTTGATAGGGGAGGTAGGAGATGTGGACGTGGTTTCATGGGAGGGGAATAAAAATACTTTTTTTAGGGAAGGTATATGGATTTAAAGAACCTACCTATAACGGATAACCATCTCCATGTAGATAGTAAGAGGGGCTACGGCCCCGAAAAGGTGGCAAAGATATTTAGAAGCGCCGGAGGAAAAACACTTATAATACTTAATAAACCCTCTTTTACTGGAGATCTAACCACTTCCATGGACACATTGATCAGGGATATAGAGAGGATAAGGAAGAATGTAGATGGAGTAAAGGTATTTGGACTGGTAGGGGTACACCCCTGTGAAATCACCACCATGGCAGAGAGGGGGAAGAGTTTAGAGTATATCAAGGAGAAGGTGATAGAGGCCTTAAACTATGCAGGAAAACTTGTAGAGGAGTATGACTTCTTAGTGGGCATTGGGGAGGTGGGGAGACCTCACTTTAAAGTAAGTGAGGAGATATGGAGGGTTTCCAACGAGATACTTCTATACTGTATGGAGATGGCCAGGGATATTGGATGTGCCCTCCAGATCCATGGGGAGAGTGCATCTGAGGAGCAATTTAGGGAGTTCAGGGATATGGCCAGATCTGTAAATCTCAACCCTGAAAAGGTTATAAAACATCACTGTGGAGATAACGTATTGGAGGGAGAGAAATACGGGATTTTTCCCTCTATTCTTGCCTCTAAACCAGTTGTAGAGGCTGCGAAGAAATCTCTAAGGTTTGTAATGGAGACTGACTACATAGACGACTTAAGACGCCCTGGAGCAGTTCTAGGGATAAAGACAGTTCCAAGAAGGACGAGAAAGCTTTTGGAGATGGGTATAATCAACGAGGAAGGTGTCTACAGGATCCACAAGGAAAACATTGAAAAGCTCTACAACATAGAGTTGGACTAATAAAATTTTTATAATTAGTGAGTCATTATTTTCTCTCCTATTTTTTTACCAGTTAAAAAGGGAGTGTTATGCTAGAGGATTTTTTAAATATTGAGGTTCTCCTAACTCCAGAGTCCTACAGGAGAATAAACGGTATGTCTCAGGAGGAGAGGGAGGTTCTACTGGAGAAAGTTAGAGAATTTAAAAGTGTAAACGATACCTTCATACTTTTAGACGACTACTTTTTAAACATCTTTTTAAATCACAACCTGGAGGATATTATAAGGACCTATCAGAACTGTAATTTTCTCAAGTACTACGTGGGGAATGGATTCCTTGAGGGTGATACCCAGGTGCTGGACAGTACACCCTCCCCTACTGTGGAGGTGATAGATAGTACACCCTCCCAAGATAGTTGTGAGACTGTGGAGGATACATCACAGGAGGTTGTGGAGGAAAGCCAGGATACATTAAAGGAGATGGAGGAGGAGAGAAAGAAGAGACTATCTGAGATAAAGACTATAAGGAACAGTATCAATCGTAGGATAAATTACATAGCCAGGGATATTGAGACCAGGGTAAAGGTGTACGAGGAGTGGGATGTTACAGGTAAATCCACATGTGAAGGTACTATAGAGGACTTTATAAAGTACTTCAGGGACAGGTACAGAAGGATAAAGAGTATGATAGAGAGGAAGGTGAAGAGGAAGGCCTATCCCCTGGAGAAGTTACATAAGGTGAAGGGTAAGGGGGATGTATTCGTCGTTGGGATGGTCTCTGATGTAAGTACTACTAAGAAGGGACATAAGAGGGTGGAGATAGAGGATGAGAAAACCAGTATTACAGTAATACTTATGAAGGATAAAATTGCAAGGGGGGAGTTACCTGAGGATATTCTACTAGATGAAGTTGTTGGATTCATAGGTTATGTCTCAAACAGTGGGGATATACTATTTGCAGATAGCTGTATAAGGCCAGATATAACTCCAAAGGCACCTAGAAGTATCGAGGAGAAGATATATACCGCCTTCCTATCTGATATACATGTGGGAAGTAGGGAGTTCCTGGGGAAGACCTTTAAGAGATTTATAGAGTTACTAAACGGTAGAATCAGTAGGGGTATCGAGGAGAAGATCGTCAGTAGGTTGAAGTACATCTCTATAGCAGGTGACCTTATAGATGGAGTAGGGGTATACCCAGGACAGGAGGAGGACCTCTACGAGATAGATATTATGGCCCAGTATGCCGAAGTTGCAGCCTACCTGGAGGAGATACCTGAGCATATACATATAATCATATCCCCTGGAAACCACGACGCTGTAAGACCTGCAGAACCTCAGCCTGCACTACCGAAGAAGGTGTTAAAGGTATTTGACTCCCTGGATAACGTCACCTTTATAGGCAACCCTAGCTATGTAAATGTACATGGTCTGGACTTTCTAATATACCATGGAAGAAGTTTTGACGATATCGTGGGACAGATACCCTCTGCCAAATATACAGATCCTCCATCTATAATGAGGGAGCTGTTGAAGAGGAGACATCTATGTCCAACATATGGAGGTAGATGTCCTATAGCCCCTGAACATATAGACTACCTAGTTATCCACATGGAGCCTGATGTATTCCACGCTGGACATATACATATCAACGGTTACGGTATCTACAAAGGTACTGTGATGATAAACAGTGGAACCTTCCAGGAGCAGACCGAGTTCCAGAAGAAGATGGGTATTCACCCAACACCTGGAAGGGTACCTATAGTGGATATGTCAAGGATGGGTGACGTCTATATAGAGTGGAACAACGGGAAGGTGACTATCCTATAACCTTTCTAATCCTCTCCTTTATCCAGGGGGATATCCTGTCCCTGTCTATGGAGTAGACCTCCATCCTAGGTATTATAACTCTTACAGTGTCCACCTCTGTTCTCTTCAGATCCACGTATATAAGTTTGTCAAAACCTACCTCTAGCAACCTCTCCTTCACCCTTTCAAGATCCCTCTTTAGATTGTAACTTGCAAAGTTCTCCATATCCTCGATATTTACAGTCTCCCTGTACTCATACCATCTCCTGTGGATCCTCTTCATCCTCTCATAGTCAACCTTCCTTACTATACTCCCCCTTACAGCAGCCTTTCTCCTGTTATGAAGTTGGGTAGCTCTACTTTGAGCCACCTCAGTTAGAGCCCTGATAACTGCAATCTCAGGGTGGAGATGACACCCCACCCCTATACATAGGAGGGCAGGATCCCTCCACACCTCCTCGTCACATACAGCCCCCACAGTTGGAATACCCACATCACTTGTAAGGTCCTTAAGTATTACATTTACATTGGCACTTTCAAACCTCTCTAAAAGTTCATGTATAAGGGGATTCTTCGCCCCCTCTACATCTATCCTCCTGTAGGTGTTTCCAGAGAGTTCTGCAATACTCCAGGCATCCCTCTCTATCACCTCAAGGGCTCCATGGAGAATAGCCTCGTAGAGGTTGTTGCCAGAGGCTATACCATTTGTATTACTTCTAAACAGTCTTCCCCTGTAGGGATGGAACACACCCTCTGCAGGCACCTCTACAACACAATCGTTTATAAGGTCAAATCCCTCAACCCACTTGATACCCCTTATACCCTCTCTCCCTCCAGGGGATCTGTATATATCCAGGGGTAGGATTAACTCCCCTATATCCAAGGGATTCTCAGGTTTGTCTTTAAGTCTCTCCTTATCCTCTGGCTTTAACTCTGCAGAGTACCTCTCTATAGCCTCCATGGATCCAGAAACCTTTGCCTGTATATCTGTAGGTCCCTTTCCAAGGTGATATATCACACCCTCCCCACTTACCCTCTCTAGAGCATATACGGGAATACCTAACCTATCTAGGTGATCTATCCTCTCCATCCCTTTAACTCCTATCTTACCGAGAATAGGACTTATTCTACTCCAGGTCTCCCTGGGATGACATACCCTATAGGTCTCTAAACTCTGGATAACCTCCATAGCCTATCACTAAACTCCCTCCTTGATTATAGAGATGGCGTTAGTAGGGCATCTAGCTGTACATAACTTACAGTTGTGACAGTACCTTGTATCGTAGGCGTAGTACTTATTGCTCTCATCTACCCTCCATATCAATGGACCCTTTGGACATACCTCGTAACATCTTCCACATCCTATACATTTCTCCCTGTCTACCACTATCTTCACCACCAAGGTATCACCTGAGGTAAAAAATTTATAAATAATTGTGGGATTTTTTTATTTAAACTATATTAAGTCACCGTGGTAGTATGGATGAAAAGGACATGAAGATACTTGAAATACTGATGAAGGACGGTAGAAAATCCTACAGAGAGATTGCAAAGATACTGAATACAAGTGAGAGTTCCGTGAGAAAGAGAATTAAAAGAATGGAAGAGGAGGGTATTATTAAGGGATACAGGGCAGAGATAGATCCCACTAAAATTGGATATAACGTAGTTGCATTGACAGGATTTGATACCAATCCAGAGGACTTCCTCTCAGTTGCAAAGAAACTCTGTGAATTTGATGAGGTAAAAAAGGTATGGACCTCCACTGGCGACCATATGATCATGACTGAGATCTGGGCGAGAGATGGTCAGGAGTTATCTGAGATACTCTTTGACAAGTTAGCTAAGATAAAGGGTATAAAGAAGGCATGCCCTGCAATAATACTGGAACAGTTGAAGTAACTATATCTCCACCATCTTGTCAGGTACCTTTATACCCTTCTCCCTGAACCACTTACCATATCCCTTTGCATCCATATTCTTTATGTGCATAATTAACCATCCAACTATGAAATTTAGGGCCTCGTTAAACTTCTTGTCATCCCCTCTCTCAATCTTTGGCAGTAGTGTCTTTATAAGGTATTTGACAAAGAAGTTATGCATCTTTTTATGACCTTCTAACCTATCCTTTGGATAGTTGTACCTCTCCATAACCTCCTCTTCATGCTTAAAGTGCTTATCTGCATAGGCAACTACCTTATCTATAAGTACCTTTTTAGCCTCCTCCTTCTTCCCCTCCCTCATGAAGGAGTATACCTGGTTTATGGTCTTTATAAGTACCTTGTGTTCCTCGTCAAATGCCTCTACACCAGTCTCTAGATCTTTGGACCATTTTATTATCTCCACGTCAATCCCCTAAGCAATTTTATCTCAAAATAGATAGGATAAGGTGGGATAAATAGTTGATAGCTTAAAAATAGTGTTAATGAATGATTAAAAATTTTAATAGATATTAGAGTATCTTAAATTAAATATTAAAAAAAGGTTAAGGGGATTTTACATCTCTTTTATCTTAGCAGCTAGTCTCTTACCCATGTTGTAACACTTCTCCAACTCCTCCTCAGTTGGGACGTAGTACAACTCGTAGGTATCCACGACGTTGAAGCCACAGGCCTCCACTTCCTTCTTCAGTATCTCTACTCCTCCACCGTTACCTCCCATGGATCCAAAGACTATGGATAATCTCTTCAACCCTGTTCTCTGGAACTTCAACCCTCTCAGGTAGTATATCAGGTCTCCCAGGGATGGGTATGGCTCATCGTAGATTGTTGGTGCTCCAAAGAGTACTGCCTTACTGTCCAAGATGTCCTTGACAATTTCACTTCTCTCGTCCTCGTGGAGGTAGTACATCACTACCTCTATACCTTCACTCATAAGGCCCTCTGCAAAGGCGTGAGCCATCTTCTGGGTGGAGTAGTGCATTGTATCGTATACTATTGTAGCCTTGTCCTTACACTTACCAGTGGCAAAGTTCTGGTAGGCCTCTATTACCTTCATTGGCTCTGTCCATATCTGTCCATGGGATGGAGCTATCATCTTTATCTTCTCCAAGAGACCTAGGTCAGTAACCTCTTTAAACTTCTTAAGTACCAACTTGGAGAGTGGTGTAATGAGGTTTGCGTAGAACTTCTTGTTTGCATCCATGAGAACGTACTCTGGGATGTCCTTGTCAAACCTCATATGTGCTGGATAGCAGAGGTGCTGACCAAAGGCATCATTTGGGAAGAGTATTCCCCCTTCGTTGTAGAAGGTGAACATACTGTCTGGCCAGTGGAGAAGGGGTGCCTCCAGGAATGTAAGGGTCTTACCTCCAAGGTCTACACTATCCAGGGACTTTACAGCCTTAAATGGTGCATCCTTTAAGGATGGATAGTGTTTCTTCAACCCCTCAATTGCAACCTCTGTACAGTAGATTGGTGCCTCTGGGAACTTCTTGTGGATCTCTGGCAGTGCTCCAGAGTGGTCCTTCTCTACGTGGTTCTGTACAATTACATCTATTTTGAACTCCCTACCCTCCTTCTCAAAGGCGTCCTTGATTCTCCCCCACATCTGGGCAGAGGTCCCTGGGTATGTGTTATCTATTATGGCAACCTTCTCATCTCCAAATACTAGGTATGCGTTGTAGGTGGTACCCTTCAAGGTGTATCCATGGTACTTCCTGATGTCCCAGTCCAATACCCCTACCCAGTATACTCCATCTGCTATCTTGACGGCGTCTGCCTTCACTTTATCACCTTTGGGGCTCTTTTACAGTTAACTTTATTCTCTTCCATCTATATTAATTTAATTATCCGTATTTCGTCTAGATTCCTCTATTTTCAGTGCGACTTTAACACCGATTTTAAATTTTTCTATTAAGATCCAGTATGACATCTATAAATAGCATTAACTTTTATAATAAAGTTAATTAAATTTGATTAACGAGGGATAGTATGAAGAGAGTTATCCTTGTGGTATTGGGGGTGGTAATACTAATTACAGGGGGTCTTCTCCTCTACAACTATCAAACCCAGAGTAGAGTTAGACACCTTACAATCTCCACAACAACAAGTCTATACGACACTGGACTCTTAGATATCATAGGAGAGATATTCAAGAGGGAGTACAACATAGAGTTAAGGTTTATTCCAAAGGGAACTGGAGCAGCTATTGAGGATGCTAAAAATGGAGTATGTGATGCCATCATAGTACATGCCAGGAGTAAGGAGTTGAAGTTTATGGAGGAGGGTTACGGGGTAAATAGAAAGGTCTTTGCATACAACTTCTTCGTCATAGTAGGTCCCAAGGATGATCCTGTAGGTATTAGGGGACTTCCACCAGTTGAAGCCCTTAAGAGGATTGCAGAGGCTGGGAGGGAAGGTAGGGCAATATGGGTTACAAGGGATGACGGTTCAGGGACTAACACCAAGGAGATAAACCTCTGGAGGTTGGCAGGTTACAACTACTCAGAGATAAAAAATGAGGGATGGGTATACAGGACAGGGTCTGGAATGGGTGAGACCCTTAAGATAACTGATGCCAAGGGTGGTTATACCCTCTCAGATAGGGCAACCTATCTCAAGTACAGTGGGGAGGGTATTGTGAATAACCTGGATGTTCTTGTGGATAAAGGTAGTGAGATGATAAACATCTACAGTATTATAGTGATAAATCCTGAGAAGTATAGAAAAAATTACAAAGATGCTATTTTCCTGGCCAAGTGGCTAACTGGAGAGGAGGGACAGAGGGTAATGGGGGAATTTGGGAGGGAGGAGTTTGGAAAGCCTCTATTTCATCCTATTGTAGAGGTACTTGAAAAGAGGGAGGAGCCCCTCTTCACCTGGATATTAAAGTATGGATTTATAGAGGATGGAGAGGTCCTAACTGAGTGTCCAAAGAGGTTTAGATACGGGGAGGATCTCACCTTCTTTGAGTTTAGGAAGGAGGATGTTAAAAACATTCTAGAGAGGTAGCATGGCCTGGGACTATATATTTGAGGGGCTTCTTGAAGCCTTTAAACTTATAATCAGTGGAAATCCAGAACTTTACGACATACTCCTTCGAAGTATAAAGGTATCTGGGTTGGCTACCCTCTACGCCGGCTTGATAGGTGTTCCCATAGGGGTTCTTCTAGGGCTCTCAGACTTTAAGGGCAAGGAGTTTGTAAAGTCCATCTTTAACGGGTTGATGGGTATTCCCACCGTAGTACTTGGACTTATTCTCTATCTCTTTTTAGCACCTGCTGGACCTTTGGGATTTCTAAATCTACTTTACACAACTACCGGTATAAGCCTAGGTCAGATGATACTAATTCTACCTATCGTGGTAAGTGTCACTGTAAACTCCATAGAGAGTATAGAGGAGGATATAAGGTACCTGGCCTTAACCCTGGGAGCAGATGAAAGCCAGATGATGTTAAAGATCATTGAAGAGGCCTCCCCTGGCATACTACTGTCTTTGATAATGGCATTTAACAGGGCCATTGCAGAACTTGGAGTGGCCCTCATGGTAGGGGGGAACATCTTCATAAAAGGAGGGGAGATGAATACAAGGGTGTTGACCACCGCCATCCAGATGTACGTTACCAGGGGGGAGATAAGTATGGCAATTGCACTGGGCATTATACTCCTCTCCCTGGTCTACCTTGTATCCATGATAGTTAACTATATACAGAGAAGGTGGGTTGAGGCATGATACTTCTCAGGGAGGTTTCTAAGACCTTTGGGGATAAGGTGGCTCTTAGGGATGTTAACTTGGAGGTGAAGGAGGGGGAGGCCCTGGCAATTTTAGGACACAGTGGAGCTGGAAAAACTACCTTGCTTAAGATAATATCTGCCTTAGATACTGACTTCAGAGGTGTTTATACCTTTAAGGGCATAGATGTTAAGAGGGATCCAGGGAGGGTAAGGAAATGTATAACCATGGTTTTTCAGCATCCTGTAATGTTTAGAGGCACAGTCTTTGAGAATGTGGCCTACGGTTTAAAAATCAGGGGGTATAGTAAAAGTTATATTCAGGAGAGGGTGGAGGAGATGTTGGAATCCCTTGGGATCTTGGAGTTGAAAGATAGAAGTGCCAGGAAGTTAAGTGGTGGGGAGAAGCAGAGGGTTGCCGTGGCAAGGGCCCTGGTTTTAGATCTAGATGTATACGTCTTTGACGAACCTACCTCCAACTTAGATATAGAGAATATTAAAGTGGTGGAGGGTGCTATAAGGGGATTGATAAAGAGGGGAAAAACTGTGATTTTTACAACTCACGATTTCCTCCAGGCTAGGAGGCTCTCAAATAGGATGGTCCATATGGAGAAAGGAGAGATCGTTAGGATAGGTAAAACTGAGAGGATATTAAGTGATATGTTTCTATGACTTCACACCTACCTTGCACTGGAATATATCCAAAACCTTCAACTCCCTTAGAGACTTTAAAAGTTTCTCCCTCCTATCCTCCTCAACGAGTATTACAACAACACCTCCACCACCTGCACCTGAGAGTTTTGCACCGTATCCATACCTACTACCTAACTCCACAACCCTATCTATCTTCCTGGTGGAGACCCCCAGATCCCTAAGTAACTCATGGTTTTTTACCATCAACTCTCCTAACTCCTCCTCTGTAGATACCCCCTCAACTAGATCCACTATCTCCCCTATGGATCTAAATATCTCCTCCTTCCTAGGATGTCTCGCAACCTCCTTAACAAGTTCAGCAGTTTTCTTCTTCCTCCTCTCAACGTGAACCACTAGGAATTGACAGTCCTTTAGTAGGTTGTAAAGTTTAGTACCCTCCAAAACCTCAAAATTATTAGTATTCTTAATTTTCAAGACACTGTTGTAGATAACTGTTGCAGTATCTGTAATACTGGCCCTCCCCTGCACCTCCTTCTCAACGGAGAAACATATCCTACATAACTCCCCCCTTGAGAGGTGGATGTTGTTGGCAGATAGGAAAGACCTTACAGTAGTTACTACCACAGAGGCAGAGGATCCCAACCCACAACTTACAGGGATATTAGAAGATATCTCCAACTTAAATGGCTTAAAATCCCCATACCCTTTTTCTCTCAAGTAATTCATTGTAGATTTAAGGGCACATAGGACATATCTTACACTACTGTCGTAAGCCCCTAGGTTTAACCTGGGAATGTCCTCTATATCCAAGGTGAGGGATTTCCCCAGGTTCTTCAGATCTACAACTATCTCCCTCCCACCACTGGAGATCCTTCCCCTAGTTTTAAGATCTACAGCCATGGAGATGGCACCGTAACCCTCAACTACTGCATGTTCTCCAAAGAGTATAACCTTAGAGGGTGTTTCAATCAATCTCCCCTTCTTCACCTCCACCTTATCAACCTCCTCAGGAGTACCTCATCCCTATTCTCCACCTCCCCATCAAACTCTGCCACTAGATAACCCTTAGTTCCAAAGGTACCCTTTAACCTTCCCCTGATATTTTTTTCAGGTATCTCTATCTCCTGTCCAATAAGTCTTTCAGCCTCCTCTTTAGAGTTGGTCAGGCCTACAACAAGTATCCTACTTCTATCCACCTTTATCCTTCCCACCTTGGAGACTACCCTCTTAATATTCAACTCCTCTATTCCCCTGAAATCTACTATCTCCCCCTTACCACATATCCTTAAGGTTGTTGGTGGCAGATCCAACCTGGTTATAAGTATATCCTCCCCCACCTCTGCCACAGCCCTCTCCTCCAGTTGAAATACACAGTAGCACTCCTCACCTCCTTTAACCTCCCTTAGTATAATGTTCTCCATACGCCCATCTATCTCCACCCTTTTAAAGGGTATCATCCTTGCAGGTACTACCAGCATCCCTATATTCAGGTGTACCCTCATCCTAGGTTTCAGGGGGTACTTAAATAGAGGGGATATCTCCACCCTAGCCACTACACTATCTACAACCTTCAACCTGGTATCCAGGGAGGTGAGGACACATCCCCTAAATAACTCCTTTGCATCTACCCCCTGAAGAGCCATACCTATCCTATCCCCTGCAGAGGCCTCCTCTACATCCTCCTTACACCTTTGAATACTTTTAACCTTTACAGTACTCTCCAGTGGCAGTACCTTCAACTCATCCCCTACCCTCACCTTTCCCTTAAGTACAGTACCTGTAACAACTGTACCAATACCCTTTATTGGAAAGGCGTGATCTATAGGCATCTTAAAGAAGTCCTCTGTATTCCTAACTATCTCCATATTTTCCAACATCTCCCTTATAGTATCCTTCAACTCCTCTATTCCAATACCCTCCTTTGCAGATATCTTCACTATCCTACTATCCCTTAAATTCTCCGTGGAGTTAAGTATGGCCCTCATAAACTTTTCAGTTCTCTCCACCTCCTCCTGAGAGGCTATATCTATCTTGTTTATAACCACTATAGTTGGTATATTGAAGTAGTCCAGTATTAGGAGGTGCTCTCCAGTTTGAGTCTTAGGTCCCTCCTTGGCATCTACTACCAGGAGGGCAAGATCTATAATCTCTGCCGCGCCAACTACCGCCCTTATAAGATCTGCATGTCCAGGGGCATCTACCAGGGTGATAAGATAATCCCCCAGGTGAAAGAAGGAGAATCCAAGATCTATAGTAATACCCCTCCTCTTAGATTCTGGTAGTCTATCAAGGGAGGATGTTGAAGGCACCTCTGTTAGAACCTTTGCCAAGGTGGTCTTCCCATGATCTATATGTCCAAATATACCTATGTTTACGTTCTTCACCATCACTGCCACCTAAATTATTTTAATTATCTTTGGAATTAGATCAATGGATATAAAAATAACTGGGATAGTATGGAGATAATACCTGTGCTGGATATAATGGATGGCATAGCTGTCCATGGTAGAGGTGGAGACAGGGAGAATTACAAACCCTTAAAAACAGTGTTATGTAACTCCTCAGATCCTTTAGAGGTGGCAAGGAGATACAGGGAAGAGGGGGCAGAGAAGATATACATAGCAGACTTAGACGCCATAATGAAGAGGGGTAACAACTTCCATTTAATTGGGAGGATAGAGGGGTACAAGATACTAGATGGAGGTGTCACCTCTAGGTTGGAATTTGAAAACCTGAGATCCCTAAATATATGTGATAAGATCGTCCTTGGAACGGAAACCTTAGAGGATCTAGATCTACTGGGAGAGAGGGATGTAGTACTTAGCCTAGATTTTAAGAATGGTAGACTACTAAGTCCTAGGGGATATACCTTGGAGGAGATACTGGGAGGGTTGAACAGGTCCACCCCTGTAATACTACTGGATATATCCTCTGTAGGTAGTCAAAGGGGTATAAATTGGAAGTTAGTGGAGGAGGTGAGGGGAGAGGTGGATAACCCCCTGTATGTAGGTGGAGGGGTAAGGGATGAGGGGGATCTTGAGAGGTGCTATTATATGGGTATTCAAGGTGTGCTAATAGGTACAGGGATACACAGGGGTACCTTTAACCTAAGGGAGATAATTGAAAGGTACAGGGATTGATAAGATGAAGTTTCTAATACTGAAGATAACCAACAAATGTAATCTACGTTGCATCTACTGCTACAGGGAGTGTAACAGGGGCAAGAGGGATATGGAGTTTAAAACTGCCAGGAATGCTATAGACTATATCCTAGAGAGGGATGAGAGGGTAAAGATCCAATTCACTGGAGGAGAACCTCTATTAAACTTCCCACTAATTGAGAGGGTTGTGGACTACTGTAGGGATAGATACCCTGACAAAAGTATCTCCTATGCCCTTCAAACCAATGGAACTCTACTGGAGGAGGGGATCATCGAGAGGATTAAGGAGCTGGATATAAAAGTAGGTGTAAGTTTAGACACTGTAGATCCTGGGGACACCACCTTAAGACCTTACTGGGACGGTAGGCCCTCCACCTTGGATACACTAAGGGGCATATATCTACTGAGGGAGAAAAATATACCCTTTGGAGTTACAACTGTAGTTACCAGTAAAAACCTTCCACATCTTCTGGATCTACTATACTACCTTCTCTCCATAGGGGTAAGGAGTATAAGTTTCGACCTGTTAAAACCTAAGAGAAGAGAACATCTCCCTCTACTACCAGAGGAGGAAAAGTTTAAAAGGATACTTGAGAAGGTAAGGGATCTACCTATCTATATCAAGAATCTAAGGAGAAAACCTGGAGATATATACTGCTATCTCAACAGTGGAGATCTACTCTTTGTAAACGAGGTTGGAGATGTCTACCCCTGCCCCACCTTAGAGGGCCACTTCTATATAGGGAATATCAACAGAGGAGATGTTAAAATGTTTAAGGTTAGATGTAACAACTGTTTTGCCAGAAACTATCTTATGAGGATTTTTAACGATTCTTGTTAACCACATACTCAGATAGGAACCTTCCAAATTCCAAGATATTTCTCGTCTGGATAAATATCTTACCTGTCCCTCTAAACTCGTATACCCTGTCTTCCCCACTGAAGATGGCGGCTTTTAAACCTCCCACCCTCTTTAGGGAGTATTCAAGACCCTCTGTAAACCCTACCAGGTTTCCATTATCCACTATAATCTCCTCATCCTCCAACTCTATAGTTTCAAGGGCTCCAAAGGAGGAGAGGAACACATCTCCCTTACCCTCAAGTTTCATAAGGAAGAGCCCCATCCCCCCAAATATCATCTTCAAGTCTCCAAGTTTAGTATCAATCTCCACATCAGGTGAGGATGCTAGATAGGCACCACTTTGTACATAGAGGGTACCGTCCAACCTGTGATGGACAATATCCCCTACATAGTTTGGAGCTAGGGCCAAGGTACCAGTTCCATGAAATCTATTTAAAAAGAGACTCTCCCCTACCACCATCCTCTTTAACGCCCCCATTAAACCTCCCTTTATATCAGTATCTATTTCAATACCCTTGGACATGTAGACCATGGTACCAGTTTCTGCTATTATACTCTGATCCTTCAGGTATACCTTCAGTAGAGAGCACGCTGGTCTATGCTCTATTTTAAAGTCGTACTCTGTCATAGTACCCCTATTAGGTTTTTTAAAGTTATCTTTAAAAGTCACTTTATTTATTACTATCCTTTCCTGTAACCGAAAAGTTTATATATAAGATGTTATTACTACCCTAAATGGATATCTCAAGGTAGAGCCAGGGTAGTCTAGTCTGGCGAGGCGGCGGACTGCAGATCCGCTTTAGGAGGGTTCAAATCCCTCCCCTGGCTCCATTTTTTTATAGAGGGTTATATCCATAGATTTAAATGTATAATTATTAACTTATCAAATATGGTATTTTAATTTCTCTAATAGCTATTTTAACAATTTCAAAACGACAACTTTTTATAACAACTTCCATAGATATCAGTAATTGACAAAGGAATAGGTGAGGCTATGAAAATCGCTATACTGGGAGCAGGGTGCTATAGAACCCACGCTGCCTCAGGAATCACAAACTTTGCAAGGGCTGCTGAGGTGGCAGATAAGGTAAACAAGCCAGAGATCACCCTGACCCACTCCTCAGTTACCTACGGAGCAGAACTACTTCACCTAGTCCCAGAGGTAGATGAGATTGTACTCTCAGATCCCTGTTTCTCAGAGGATCCAGGTCTCGTTGTAATAGATAAGTTTGACCCCCAGGAGGTTATGGAGGCCCACCTATCTGGAGACCCTGAAAAGATAATGCCAGCTATTAGAGAGGCAGTACTGGAGAAGGCCAAGGAATTACCAAAACCACCAAAGGCCTGTATCCACCTTGTACACCCAGAGGATGTTGGACTAAAGACAACCTCCGACGACAGGGAGGCTGTAAGTGATGCAGATATTGTAATAACCTGGCTACCAAAGGGTAAGAGTCAGCCAGGTATAATTAAAAAATTTGCAGATGCTATAGAGGAGGGGGCCATAGTAACCCACGCCTGTACCATCTCCACCCCAAAGTTTGCCCAGATATTCAAGGACCTGGGAAGAGAGGATCTAAACATTACCTCCTACCATCCAGGGACAGTACCTGAGATGAAGGGGCAGGTATTCCTGGCAGAGGGCTTTGCATCTGAGGAGGCACTGGATAAACTTTACAACATAGCAAAGATTGCAAGGGGTAACGCCTACAGGTTACCGGCAAACCTTATAAGTCCAGTATGTGATATGGGATCTGCAATTACAGCCATAGTTTATGCAGGGCTGTTGGCATACAGGGATGCAGTTGTAAATATCCTGGGAGCACCTGCAGACTTTGCCCAGACTATGGCAGATGAGGCCATGAGTGTAATACTGGAGTTGATGAGGGAGGAGGGTATTAACAACATGGAGAAGAGGTTGGATCCCAAGGCCCTAACTGGTACTGCAGACAGTATGTGCTTTGGACCCCTTGAAGATATACTACCTCACGCCTTGAAGGTACTGGAGAAGTACAGTAAGAAGGAGGATTAATCTTTTAAAATATACCTCTCTACTATTTTTTCCACCTCTTTATACACCTCGTTGTTCTCATCTATCTTAAAGAGGGGTATACCAAGGAGATCGTATCTGGCGATTTCCTCACTGTAGGGTAACTTTCCAATTAACTTAAGTCCAAGTTCCTTGGCGTATTTCTCCACCATGTCAGCGGTTTTTTCATCTACCTTGTTTGCCACCACGTAGATATTTTTAAACTTAATGTCCAAATCCTCTGCCAGTTTCTTTATCCTCTTTGCAGTTCCAAGACCTCTCTTAGATGGATCAGTTACCACTATCATGGTATCTACATTCTGGGTGGTCCTTCTACTTAGGTGCTCCAGTCCAGCCTCTGTATCTATTACCACGTAGTCGTAGTAGGAGGAGAGGTTATCTATTATCTGTCTCAGCCAGTTATTTACACTACAGTAACAACCACTACCCTCAGGTCTCCCCATTACAAGGAGATCGTAGTTGTCAGTCTCCACCAATATCTCGTACACCTTTCCCATAAGGTACTCCTGTTTGGATATCCCTGGAGGTAATTTATTCTCCTCAATCAACCTCTTTAACTCCTCCCTAATATCACCTATGGTTTTCTCCACCTCTACACCAAGGGTCTCTGGAAGGTTGGAATCTGGATCTGCATCTATCACAAGGAGATTCTTATTCCTCTTAGACAGGGCCTTTACTAGAAATGTGGAGAACATGGTTTTTCCAGTTCCCCCCTTTCCACTTACAGCGATTATCTCTGCCAATTTATCACCAAAATAAGTTTTAATAAAAATTAAAACCTAATTTAAAATAAAATTTTTATGGGAAAAGATGTCCAAGGTTAAGATAGATACTAGGAATATCGCCTGGGTATGTAGAAGATGTGGAAGGTGTTGCGATCCCCCTACTGTGACCAAGAAGGATATAGCCAGGATATGTGGATACTTAAAAATACCCTTCAAGGAGTTTGTAGATAGGTATGTAAATTACTTCAACGGTACTGTAGGGGAGTTAAAGGGTGTTAAAAATAGGTGTATATTTTTAAAGGGTAACAGGTGCTCCATATATCCAGTGAGACCCCTGATATGTAGGTTACGTCCCTACTCTATCCAGTTGGCAGATGGTCAGTTGGTACTAACATACGACCCCTGGTTTCTGGAGAGATGTCCTGGCATGTTTATAGGGGACCTTCCCCCTGAGGAGAAGTATATAGAGTATGGTCTACTTGTGGCCAAGTACCTAGGTTTAGAGAGGAGGACCCCTGAAGAGGCCTTTAAAAGATGTAAAAACCGATGATGAGTATCTTAAACTGAAGGATGATGATCCGTATGAGCTCTGAGGTTTCAATTCTAAATTAAGGAGGTAGTATGAAGATAAGGGATATCCTAAGGGATCTGGCGGAAAAGAGGATCTCCCCTGAGGAGGCTGAAACCCTTCTTAAGATCTATCAAATTCAGGAGATAGAGGAGAGGATTAAGTTAGATATTTCCAGGGATTTAAGGTCAGGGATTCCAGAGGTGATATACGCTAAAAATAAAGATTTTGAGGATATAATCCTGGCGTTGAAGAGGATTGCAGAGGAGAGGGGTATAGCACTTGCAACAAAGGTTAGGAGGGAACATATCCTGAAACTGGAGAGGGAGATGGAAGATATTGTCAAAAATTTCAATCTCCAGGATTACCAGTTCCTTGTAAACCCTAAGGCCTCTACTGTAGTACTTAAAAGGAGGGATTATAAACAGGAGATCTATGGAAAGATTGGCCTCCTGGCTGCAGGTACAAGTGATATCCCTGTAGCAGAGGAGGTAAGGGTTACAGGGGAGTTTCTAGGTTGTGAGGTGATATACTCCTACGACGTAGGTATAGCTGGTATACATAGACTCTTTGAACCCTTGAAGAGGATGATAGAGGAGGATGTATGTTGTATTATAGTAGTAGCTGGGATGGAGGGGGCACTACCCTCCCTTGTGGCAAGTTTAGTGGATATCCCTGTAATTGGTGTACCTGTATCTGTGGGGTATGGGGTTGGAAAGGATGGTAAGTCTGCCCTCTACTCCATGCTAACCTCCTGTGTCCCAGGTTTGGTTGTGGTAAATATAGACAACGGTTTTGGTGCAGCATCCTTTGCCGCACTTCTAGCAAGGAAGATCCATAGGTATAGAAATCTCACCTCCCAAGGGTAAGTATAAGTTCCCTTATAATCTTTGCAGCGGTGATGGAGGTAATACTGTTTACATCACAGGGTGGAGATACCTCTACAATATCAAAACCCACTATTTTATCTCTTAGATTTCTAAAGAGATAGAGGGCATCTATCAACTCCTTTGTGGAGTATCCACAAGGTTCTGGAGTACCAGTTCCAGGGGCATAGGCAGGATCTAGCACATCTATATCTATGGTGATGTAGACTGGTTTATCCAGGGATCCAATCTCCTGGATCTCCTCTTCTCCTGGTAACCTATTGAATATATGGGTATTACTCCAGGCGAATTCCCACTCCTCCCTATCTCCACTTCTAATGCCAAATTGGTATATATCCCCTGTAACCTGGTAACATCTCCTTATAACTGAGGCGTGAGAGTACCTATTTCCCAGGTACTCCTCCCTTAAGTCACAGTGGGCATCGAAGTGGACAAGTACTAAATCGCCATAAACCTCCTTTGCAGCTTTAACTAGAGGATATGTGATGGAGTGATCCCCTCCAATCACCACCACCTTCTTCCCATCCCTCATAATCCCAAGGGCTGCCCTGTAGATTCTATCTAGAATCTCCCTCTGATCCCCCTCTATTATAATGTTATCTAAATCTGCGATTTTAACCTCAGTTAGATCCCTCCTTAGATTTGGGCTGTAGGTCTCTAACACCCAGGAGGCCCTTCTCACCTCATCTGGCCCAAATCTCGCCCCAGGTTTATAGGTAGCTGTGCCGTCGTAAGGTACTCCAAATATGACAAATTCACTCTCCCTATAATCTGAGTAGGCACAGAGGTATCTGTAACACTCCTGGAAGTAGATGTTCCCACCTTCCACCTTTACTCTGGAGGGAATATAGGACCTAACTTATGCCTGTTAGCCTCTATCCTCCTGATTATCTCCTCCACCTGGGAGGGTGGGACATTTAAATCCCTGGCTATCTTCTCCTTATCTTCTCCCCTCTCTATCCTCTCAAGTATCTTATCCAGTAACTCATAGGTTATCCCCAGCTCATCCTCATCCCTCTGTCCCTTCCAAAGACCTGCAGATGGAGGCTTATCTATTATCTCCTGAGGTACTCCTAGATACCTTGCCAACTCTCTAACCTCACTTTTAAAGAGGTTGCCTATAACCAGGAAGTCACTACCTAGATCTCCGTACTTAGTCCCGTACCCCATATAGAGTTCTGACTTGTTAGAGGTACCTGCAACAAGGAGTTTTCTCTTATTTGCAAAGTAGTAGAGAATACACATCCTTACCCTAGCCTTTAGATTCCCATCTGCTATCCTGTCAAACTCCCTTGTAGGAACGTAACCCCCTGCTCCAAAGGCCTTTAATACATCTGTAATGTCAGATACTATATACTTTATACCTAGTTTTTCCGCGATCATCTTGGCATCTTCAACATCCTTTGGATCTGTATCCCTCTCAGGCATTATAACCCCCAGTACCTTATCCCTTCCAAGAGCCTTTACACAGAGTGTGGCTACAAGGGAACTGTCTATACCTCCACTTAGTCCAACGACCACACCTTTGGCCTTAGCTCTTTTTACAACATCTCTTATAAAGTTAGTAAGTTTCTCAATGGTTTTTTCCACGTCCTCCATAGTTTTCACCAAAATTTTTATCTATATGTAAGAGTTTTCATAGTAATTAAAATATAAAGCTTTAAAGGTGGTAGAAATGATAGTAGTGCCAGGGGAGAAGGCCCAGGAGTTAGCCTATAGGGTTTCAAAGTTGGCAGGTTGTAAACTTCTGAGGACAGAGTTTAAAAGGTTTCCAGATGGGGAGTTATATATAAGGGTCCTAGATAACGAGGCTATAGAGAATGAAGATGTTGTCTTCATCCAGAGTCAGAGGGATCAGAATGACGCTGTAGTGGAGAGCATACTTATGAGTGATATACTCAGGGATGAGGGGGCAAGATCTATAACCTTGGTGGCATCCTATCTAGCCTATACTAGACAGGATAAAAAGTTCAACCCTGGAGAGCCTATAAGTATCAGGGTACTTGCCAAGGTGTACTCCCAACTCTTTGATAGGGTCATTACGATAAACCCCCATGAGACCCATATAAAGTCCTTCTTTGAAGTGCCCTTTATATGTGGAAGTGCTGTAAAGGAGTTGGCAAGTTATGTAAAGGATAGATTGAATAACCCAGTTGTACTCTCTCCAGATACTGGGGCTATAGAGTTAGCCAGGGAGGCTGCCCAGGTTATAGGCTGTGAGTACGACTATCTAGAAAAAACTAGGATAACCCCTACGGAGATAAAGGTAGCTCCTAAGAATCTACATGTAGAGGGTAGGGATGTGCTTATTGTGGACGATATCATATCTACAGGGGGGACGGTGGCAACTGCTATAAGGATGTTGAAGGAACAGGGGGCAGAGAATGTAATAGTGGCCTGTGTGCACCCAGTTCTCATTGGAGATGCCCTTAACAAACTCTACACAAGTGGTGCCAGTGAGGTAATAGGTACAGATACCTTCCCCTCCCCAGTAAGTAAGGTTAGTGTGGATAGGGTTATCCTGGAGTTACTAAGAGAGAGTGGATTCTAAAGTGGTAACATGATAAATTACAATATCCTTCACTTCTCTCCCCAGGAGATCAGAGATCTGGTAATATCTACAGTAGCAATAGCCCTTATCTTTGCATGGCCTGGAAGGGGATTCCATATATTTGAGGATCCAGCCTTTCTCTACAGGTTTATTATCTCACTAATCCTTGTAGGTAGTAGTTTCATCTTCCACGAGTTGGCCCATAGAACTGTGGCAAGGTACTTTGGAGCCTACAGTGAATTTAGGGCCTGGTTTGAGGGATTGATCCTGGCACTTATTCTAAAGATACTGGTAGGATTTACCTTTATAGCTCCAGGGGCAGTCTATATCTTCAAAGACTACCTAACTCCAGAGGAAAGTGGTATAATCGCCCTTGCAGGTCCCCTCTCCAATGTACTCATGGCAGCTATCTTCACCCTCCTCTCCACCTTTTTCCCACCCTTCTCCCTCCTCTCTTTCATACTCTACCTTGGGACGTATATAAACCTCTATCTGGCAGCCTTCAACTTACTCCCCATACCTCCCTTCGACGGGTTTAAAGTCCTCTCCTGGAACCCCTTAGTATGGGCAGTTGTGTCGTTGCCCCTGTTTTTCTGGGTGTTTTTCTAATAGAGGATAAATCTTTTTTTATAATTATAATTCGACAATTGTAGAAAAATACAAAGGTTTATATATCACAATCCTAAGTTTTGTAATGATTAATAATGACCAATTATTTCTCCGAGGTGGAGGTATGATTGAGATCAGATTTCATGGTAGAGGGGGTCAGGGGGCAGTTACTGCTGCCAAAATTTTAGCAAAGGCTGCCTTTTACGACGGTAAATACTGCCAGGGATTTCCATTTTTTGGTGTTGAAAGGAGGGGAGCTCCAGTTATGGCCTTTACAAGGATAGACGATAAAAGGATCCTTATAAGATCTCAGGTGTACAACCCAGATTACGTAATAGTCCTAGATCCTACCCTTCTAGATGCCGTTAATGTGGTGAAGGGGTTGAAAGAAGGTGGAGCAGTTATTGTGAATACCACTAAGGAGGAGCTAGATCTAGGCTTTAAGACATACACCATAGATGCCACAGGGATAGCCCTAGATATTCTCGGTGTTCCCATAGTTAATACCACTATGTTAGGGGCATTTGTAGGTGCTACCAAGTTAATATCTTTTGACTCCCTTAGAAGGGCTATACTGGATACCTTCAAGGGAAAACTTGGGGAGAAAAACGCCAAAGCTGCAGAGGTAGCCTACAGCATTCTCTCAGAAAATTAAGAGGTGTATTAAATGGTAACCATAGGTGCCATCATATACGAACCTGGAAGTACAGTTAGGAACAAAACTGGAGGCTGGAGGACCTTTAGGCCTATCTTAAACACTGAGAAGTGTATAAAGTGCGAGATATGCTATATCTTCTGTCCAGAGGGGGCTATATACGAGGATGAGGAGGAAAACTTCAGGATAAACTACGACTACTGTAAGGGATGTCTAATATGTTCCAAGGAGTGTCCTACAAATGCCATAACTAGGGTAAGGGAGGAGAAATAAGGTGGATATTATGGAGAGGGTAGATGTTATTACTGGAACTACCGCTGCAGCCATAGGTGTAAAGTTATCCAATGTGGAGGTTATTGCAGCCTATCCCATAACACCCCAGAGTGAATGTGTTGAAATGTTGGCGAAATTTATTGCAGACGGAGAATTTGATGCAGAGTATATTAAAGTGGAAAGTGAGCACTCGGCAATGGCAGCCTGTATAGGTGCCTCTGCAACTGGGGTGAGGACCTTTACAGCAACTGCAGCCCAGGGTTTGGCGTTGATGCATGAGATGTTGTATATTGCCTCTGGTATGAGGTTACCTATAGTTATGCTCAACACAAACAGGGCACTCTCTGCACCAATAAATATATGGTGTGATCACCAGGACTCTGTAACAGAGAGGGACACTGGCTGGATACAGATCTACGCCCAGAATAACCAGGAGACCCTGGACAGTATAATACAGGCCTATAAAATTGCAGAGGATGAGGATGTTCTACTACCAGTTATGGTCTGTATAGATGGGTTTATTCTCACCCATACCGTAGAACCTGTGTATATCCCTGATGAGAGAAAGGTTAGGGATTACCTGGGGATCTATGAACCTAAACATGCCTATCTAGATCCAGATAGACCTATAACCCAGGGTCCAGTTGGAGTACCTGAGTGTTACATGGAGACCAGGAAACAGATAAACGATGCCATAGAGAGGGCCAAGGAGGTTATAAAGAGGGTAAATGAGGAGTACTACCAGTTGTTCAACAGGAGATATGGAAATGGATTGGTGGAGGGGTACAACCTGGAGAATGCAGATACTGTACTTGTTGCCATGGGTAGTGTATGTGAGACTATAAGGTACGTTATAGATAGACTGAAAAAGAAGGGGAAAAACATAGGGCTCCTAAGGATAAGAACCTTCAGGCCATTTCCAAAGGAGGAGATAAAGGAGATGTTGGAGGGGGCGGAGAACATTGGGGTGTTAGACAGAAACATCTCCTTTGGGCTTAACATGGGAGCCTTAGGTACTGAAATAATGGCGACCTTGAGAGATAAGAAGATATGTAACTACATAGTAGGTTTGGGAGGTAGGGATATCACTCCTAGAAATATAGAGGAGATAGTTAAACACCTGGAGGAGTCTAAGGATGTGGAAACTAAGTGGATAGGTCTTAAAGAGTAAAAGGTGATACCATGGGTAAGAGATTTCCAAGGGAGGAGTTGTTGGCACCTGGCCACAGGGGATGTGCAGGCTGTGGTGCCTCTATTCTTGTAAGAATGGCCTTGAAGGCTGCTGGAAGAGATGTAATAGTAGTAAATTCCACAGGATGTTTAGAGGTATTTACCACCCCCTACCCTGAAACTGCCTGGAGGGTACCCTGGATACATACAGCCTTTGAATGTGGAGGGGCTGTAGCAAGTGGTATAGAGAGGGCTATAAAGGCCCTGAAGAAAAGGGGAAAATTCAAGGATAGGAAGATAACTGTCATGCCTATAATTGGAGATGGAGGTACTGCAGATATAGGTTTCCAGGCTCTAAGTGGAGCACTGGAGAGAGGACATGACATAGTATATATTATGTACGACAACGAGGCCTACATGAACACTGGAGTTCAGAGAAGTAGTGCCACCCCACTTTTTGCCTCTGCAACAACAGCTCCTGCAGGGAAGAGGAGTAAAGGTGAGGACAGACCTAAGAAGGACATGGCCATGATTGCAGCAGCCCATGGGATTCCCTACGTTGCCACCGCATGTATAAGTTATCCCGAGGATCTAATGAAGAAGGTGAAGAAGGCCTGTGAGATAGAGGGACCTGCATTTATCCATGTACTGCAGCCCTGTACAGTGGGATGGGGGTACAACCCAGAGGATACCATCAAGATAGGTAGGTTGGCAGTTGAGACAGGATTCTTCCCACTTTACGAGATTGAACATGGAGAGTTCAGGATCACCTACAGGCCTGCAAAGAGGAAACCTCTAAAGGAGTATATAAGGATGCAGAAGAGGTACAGACACTTAACAGATGAGGATATTGAGATTCTTCAGAAGTACGTAGATGAAAGGTGTAAACTCCTAGGATTGGAATAACTTTTGGAGTGGGGATAGGATGAAGAAACTTATAATGGTTAACGACCAGTGTGACAACTGTGGTGCCTGTGTTAGGGCATGTGCAATTCTCCATGGTATAAGTAGAATAGGGATAATGGAACACAACGGAAGGTATCTACCCATAGTATGTCAACACTGTGCCGCAGCCCCATGTAAAGAGGTATGTCCAGTAGAGGCTATTGAAAAGAGAGGAGAAATAATCTACCTAGATGGGTCCAAGTGTATAGGTTGTGGACTATGTGCCCTGGCCTGCCCCTTCGGTGCAATAACTATGGAGGATATAGCCCATAAGTGCTCCCTATGTATAGAGAGGGAGGAGGAGTACGCCTGTGTTAAGGCCTGTTCCAAGAGGTGCCTAGAGGTAGTAGATATAAATGACCTTATCTTTGAAAAGAGAAGTAAAAACCTGGAGATTATAAGTAAATTAAGAAGAAGAGAATTTAGAAGGGACTCCATAATCTCCAAGATACTTGTTCCCGCCAAGGTAGATAGTAGACTATAACCTTCACGGTGGAAGGATGAAGTTGATACCTAATATTAAACTCTGTATAGGTTGTGGAAGTTGTGAGAGGGCATGCCCAACAAATGGTATAGTGGTGATAGATAATGTCCCTATAAAGTGTATGCACTGTGAGGATGCCCCCTGCTACAACGTATGTCCAGTGGGAGCCATAGAGTGGATAGAGGATAAGGTTGTAATAAATGAGAGATGTATTGGCTGTGGCCTATGTGTAGATGCCTGTCCCTTTGGAATTATAAGGATAGACCCCAACACTGGAAAGGCCTTTAAATGTCATGGATGTTACAGTGAAGATGTTGAGATATGTAAGAGGGTATGTCCAACTGGAGCACTACAGTACAGGGAAGAAAGTGTTGTAGTCAAGAGGGAGAAACTGGCCTCAAAACTTAAAAAGATATACTCCTACATCTAACTACTCTAAGGGCCCTATATACCTCTCTAGAAGTCCCTTCTTTTTTAGATACCTCAGTAGTTGATTTGGTTTTTTGTACTCCCTCAGTAAACCTCCAAGGGATGCATCACCTCTAGCTAGGACACACTGTACAACCATGGAGTTAAAGTTCTCATAGGTAACCTGGATACCGTATCTTCTTAAGGATTTCTCTATGTATTTTATAGTCTTTTTAGATTCCATGTTAAAGGGCTCCTTCTCAAATTCTGTACAGGGTTTTGGAATAAAGGGGTTTACACTTACAGACACCCTTCTGAACCTCTCTTTTACCTTCCTACACATATTTATTATTCCCTCTATATCCTCCCTCTCCTCTGTGGGCAACCCTACCATGAAGTAAAGTTTTACCCCCTCTATACCCATCCTCTCTGCAACCTCTAACGCCCTCTCTATATCCTCATCTGATATGTCCTTTCCTATGTAATCTCTCAACCTCTCGCTTCCAGCCTCTGGTGCTATAGTTAAGGTCTTAATATCCAGTACCTCTAGAAGTTCCTCACTTACAGTGTCTGCCCTTAGGGAGGAGGGAGAGATAGGTAGGTTGTATCTCCCCCTTATATATTGGCACAACTCCACTATATGTCTGTAGTCTCCAACTGAGGGGGCTATAAGTGCCACCTTCTCTGCATCTGTATACTTCAGCCCCTCATCTACAAGGTAGATCAGATCCTCCAATCTCCGAAATCTTGGGGGATAGTAAATAGCTCTAGCCATACAGAATTTACATCTCCTTGGACAACCTCTACCTATCTCAAGGAGATAGGCCTTTCCATAGGCTCCTGATGGATGGGTGAATTGCCTTACTGGGTAGTCCTCGATACCAAGTTTTCTAGGATACACCCTCTCTATTCTCCTGAAGTCCTCCCTACTTCTACCGTGATACTCTGGGAAGTAGGCTCCCTCCACATCCCTCTCCCTGTTGATGAGACGGTACATAATATCACTACCCTCTATCTCCCCTACTACAAAGACGTCGAAGAAGTCACATAGGGGTAGTGGATTGGCCATACTACAGGGACCTCCTGCAATGAAGATAGCATCTGGATTTTTACTCCTAAGTTCCTCCACTATTCTCACTACGTTGAAGTAATCGTTCTCGTACTGTAATGTAACGATAATGGCATCTCTATTTTTTATCTGGGAGTAGTTCTCCAGGAAGTACATATCACAACGGACATCCCTGTACTTGTTCAGGTGGTGGTAGAGAACATGCATGGCTAAACAGGAGATACCTCCCTTAAACTTATTTGGATAGATAAGTGCCACATTCTTCATAGATGATACCTCGATAAATATTAATATTTAAATATATTACCGAAAAATATATATAAGGCTTACTTTATTTATACTATTTTGGGATGGAGCGGAGGTGGTCGAGCCTGGACTAAGGCGCCGGACTTGAAATCCGGTGGGGCTCTGCCCCGCAAGGGTTCAAATCCCTTCCTCCGCGCCATACCTTTCTTTTTTAGAAGTGTTTTTAACCTAGCTTAATAAATTTAACCACAGATAAAACCAAAAAGTATATATAGGGGCAGATTTAACCTAAATTAATAAATTTAACTTAAGTTAATGGTGATAGGATGGAGGATAAAAAGATAGTTGCCCTAGTAGGTCAACCTAACGTTGGAAAGACCACTATATTCAACGAGTTAACTGGTATGACCCAACGTGTAGGTAACTGGCCAGGTGTAACTGTTGAGAAGAAAGAGGGTACAATGGCTTATAAAGGTGTTAAATTCCATGTCATTGATCTACCTGGTATATACTCCCTAAAAGCTGACTCCCTGGACCAGAAGATAGCAAGGGATTTCATCATCGAGAACAAGGATGCCATCATTGTAGATGTGATAGATACAAACAACCTTAACAGAAACCTCTATTTGACCTTACAGTTGATAGAACTTGGTAGATCACCTATACTCTGTCTAAACTTTATAGATGAGGCGGAGAAGTACGGCATCTCTGTAGATAGTAAGAAACTCAGTGAGAGGTTAGGGGGACTTCCAGTTGTAAAAACCTCAGGTAGATACAAGATAGGTATAGAGGATCTAAAGGAGGCTATATTTAACTATAAGCCTATTCACTGTGAGATTAGATACTCTGAACTCCTGGAGGATACTGTAAGGGAGATAGTAGAGAAGTTGGAGAAATACACCCTACCTACAGAGGGAAAATTCAAGGATGTTCCAAAGAGATGGCTGGCAATATCCTTCCTAGAAGGGGATCCTGAAGTTGTAGAGCTGTTTAAGAAGAATGAGGATCTGTTTAAGGAGGTTAAAAAGATAAAGGAGGAGTTGGAAAGGAAGATAAGACATGACGCAGAGAGTTACGTTGCCGAGGAGAGGTATAAGAAGGTAGATGAGATACTGAAGGGTATCTGGAAGGAGAAGATAATATTTGACGATATAGATAGAATACTTCTCCACCCTGTATACGGGATAGCAATTTTTGCCATTGTTATGTACATAGTATACACTGTTGTTATAGGGTTAGGGGATGTTTTTATAGAGTATATTGAGATGTTCTTCGAGTATTTAGGGGGGTATCTAGGTGGAATAATTCCAGAGCCATACAGGGGGGTTGTAGTGGAGGGTATTATTGGAGGGGTAGGGACAGTACTTACCTTCTTCCCCTATGTAGCCTTTATGATGCTATCCCTCTCCCTCCTGGAAAGTGTTGGATATCTGGCAAGGGTCTCAGCCCTCTTCCACAACATAATGGCTAAGATAGGTCTCAGTGGAGGTTCAACAATACCTCTTCTAATTAGTTTTGGATGTAACGTTCCAGGTATACTGGCTACCAGAACCATCCCAGATCCCCTTAGACGACTTGCCACAATTCTAGTAACACCTCTAGTCCCATGTTCCGCCAGATTTGTTGTAATTGGGTTTATGGCCAGTGCATTCTTTGCCAGTCATGCCTCCCTCTTCGCCATGGGAATAATAGCTATATCCCTTCTCCTACTAGTCCTTGTATCCTATGTGGTAGGTAAGTATATTGTAAAGGGTAAACCTGAAGAACCTATCTTCGAGTTACCTCCCTTTAGACTCCCAGATTGGAATTACATCCTTAAAAGGGCCTGGGCCTATACGAAGCACTTCCTTATAAGGGCTGGAACCATTATACTGGCAGGTTCTATACTCTTCTACTACCTGCTCCACTATCCCAGTGAGGAAAACTGTTACGGTATGCTACTGGGAAAGATGGTGGAACCTATAACAGAGCTTATGGGTATAGATTGGAGGGGGGCACTTGCACTCCTAGCTGGGATCATCGCCAAGGAGTTGGTAGTGTCCACCATGGAGATCGCCTACAATGGAAAGATAGTGGAGGCACTGACCCCACTTCAGGCCTTTGTCCTTACACTGGTCACTGTATTGTACATTCCCTGTTTAGCTACCATAGCTAGCCTATTCTTTGAGACAGGGAAGAGTATAAAGTGGACACTATTTGCAGTAAGTTACAACCTGATACTGGCTACCCTTGTAGGTATAGTGGTGTACAACATTGGACGACTACTAGGGTTTGTATAAAAATAGAGAGGTGAGTGTATGGAAAGTCTAGCAGATAAGAAACCAGGTACATACGTTGTAAAAGAGGTATGTGGGGAGTATAAAAAACTCTACGACTTGAGGATTGTACCTGGTACAAGGATTACAGTTGTATACAATGAGAGGGGACCTATGATTGTAAGGGTGGGTAACTCTAAACTAGCAATTGGAAGGGATTTAGCAAGACTTATTAAGGTTGTAAAGTAATCTACAACCCCTTGTAATACCTTTCCAGTGGGGGAACTATCTGTTTCTTCCTGGACATAACACCCTCTAGATATATACTCTTCCCCTCCAACTTTACATTGAAGGCCTTCTCAAATGCCTCCCTGTTACCTACAACCAGTATCTCACTACCCCCTCTCATTATATCAGTTATGAGGAAGAGTATAAGATCGTAACCCTCCTTAAGTTTCTCCTGAAGTATCCTGTATATCTCCTCCTTCTTATCCTGGATCTCTTCAATATCTATTACCTCCACCTGTCCAATACCTACCTTTCTACCCTTGAAGTTATACTCCTTGTAGTCCAATTTCACGATCTCCTCAGGTTTCATCTTACTTACTGTAGATTTTGCCTTAAGTAACTCCATGCCGTAGACCTGTATATCCTCTATACCTGCAATCTTCGCAAGTTTCTCCCCTATTTTTTTGTCTAGATCTGTGGTAGTTGGGGATCTAAAGAGAACTGTATCTGAAATTATTGCAGAGAGTAGTAACCCTGCCAGGTCAGGTTTCAACTCCTTGTTCTCTCCCCCTACAATATCCATCCCATTTTTAAAGTAGAGTTCCCCTATTATAGTGGCTGTAGATCCCACAGGTTTTGCAAGGTAGAGTATTGGCTCCAAGGTAGTTATACCTATCTTGTGGTGGTCCAGGATACCTACAAGTTTTCCCCTCTCTAGATCATCTAGGGTTTGAGATCTCTCACTGTGATCCACGAGGAATATCTCCTTACCCTCTGCAGATCTTATTAACTCAGGTTCCATAACTCCAAATCTCCTTAGTACCAACTGGGTCTCTGGATTTAGATCCCCTAACCTTGCAGGAACTCCATCTAGGAAGTAGGCTAGAACTATGGCAGAACATATACTGTCTGTATCTGGATTCTTGTGCCCCACTACGTATAGCATCTTATCCCCCACTTTTTTTATTATAATTTTTAACTTTTGATATAAAAACGGTAACCTGTGATACCATGGAGGGTATGTACATACTCAAGGTGGCCTATGACGGACGTCATAGGGGGTTTCAATCTCAACCCCATAGGGACACCGTATGTGATAAGATAATAGAGGCTCTGGAGGAGTGTGGATATCTCATTGAAGATAAAAAGGGTATCCTATTCTACGGGGGTAGAACTGATAGGGGGGTCTCAGCACTTGGAAACTTTGTAGTGGTCTATCTAAGGGAGGAGCCTAAACTCTCCTATATCTACTCCAAGTTAAAGAATAAGGGTATCTGGATACTTGGATATAGAAGGATAGAGGAGATACCAGAGGTAAGGTATAGACACTACAGGTATATACTTCCAGGGGATGAGGATTACAACATAGATCTCATGATTGAGGGTGCCAGGAAACTTGTTGGAACCCACTCCTTCCACAACCTCTCCAAGAGGGATAGATCCAAGGAGAAAAGTCCCATTAGAAGGATATTGGATATAAGGATCTCCCGACATGATCCCTATATAGTGATAGACGTCATAGGGGAGAGTTTCCTCTGGAACATGGTTAGAAAGATAGTGACAGCACTCTCTGAGATAGGCAGAGGTAGAAGGGATGTATCTTGGATAGACCGTCTCCTAGATGTAAATCACAGGGAGGGTGTACCTCCTGCCCCTCCTGAGGGCCTTATACTAGTTGAGGCTAAAACAGATGTGGAGTATATATACGACCCCTATGTAGTGAGGAGATTTAAGGAGGAGTGGGGGAAGGAGTACCGGAGAAGTGTTGTAAGATGTGGGGTCTCCAGGAGTATGATAGATCTACTGGAGTCTTCTCTTGATAGATTCATATAGGGCAGCCTGTAATCCATAGTATTTAACCATACCTGTAATCTCCCTCTGATCCATCTCCTTCTCCTCGAAGGATACAAGGTCCTTACTGTACAGGGCATAGGGACTCTCCCTTCCAACAACCCAGAGGGAGCCTCCGTATAACTTCAAGGTAACCTTACCACATACCCTCTCCTGGGTCTTCTCTATAAACCTATCTAATCCCTCCCTTAGAGGTTCATGCCAGAGACCCCTGTATACAAGATCTCCATAGGTGGCATCTACTATCTCCTTGAACTTCAACTCCTCTCTCGTAAGTACCAACTGCTCCAAGGCCTTATGTGCCGTTATGAGCATTATAGCCCCTGGGCATTCGTAGTTCTCCCTGGATTTTAAACCTATTATCCTATCCTCAATAATGTCTATTCTACCTATACCATTTCTTCCCCCTATCTTATTACACTCCCTTATAAGTTCCACTGGATCCATCTCCTTCCCATTTATACGAACTGGTATCCCCTTTTCAAACTCTATCTCTACGTATTCCTCCTTAGTACACTCCCTTGGATTCCTTGTCCAAGAGTATATCTCCTCAGGAGGTTCAAAGGCGGGATCCTCCAATGGACCTCCCTCTATACTTCTACCCCAGAGGTTCTCGTCTATACTGTATTTTTTACTCTCTGAGGGGATCTCTATGCCATGTTTTTTAGCGTACTCTATCTCCTCCTTCCTTGTAAGGTTTAGATCCCTAATTGGGGCGATGATCCTTAGGTGCGGTGCCTTCGCCCTGATGATGGCTTCAAATCTAAACTGATCATTCCCCTTCCCTGTACAGCCGTGGGCCACTGCCTCTGCACCTAGCTCCTCTGCCAGTTGAACTAACTTGGTGGCAATGAGGGGCCTGGCTAGTGCTGTAGATAGGGGATATCCCTCATACATGGCATTTGCCCTTATAGCCCTAAATATGTACTCCCTTACAAACTCCTCCTTGGCATCTATGGTGTAGTGTTCATATACTCCATATCTCCTGGCCTTCTCCTCACACTCCTTAATCTCCTCCTCAGGTTGCCCCACATCTACACATAGGGTTACCACCTTGTACCCGTACCTATCCTCCAACAACTTTAGACAACAGCTTGTATCTAGACCTCCAGAGTAGGCTAAAACTGCTACCTTCTCTGACATCTTTTCACCTATCTACATGTTCTACGAAGGACTTCACCCTCTCTATATTTTTCTTAAGTATCTTCTCTACCTTTGGATAGATGTCCTCATCCAGGCAACTTACAGTTATGGCAGGTTTGTTTATCTCCTCCATAAACTTTCTTACATTCTTCTCGTGGAAGAGGATGCCCTCGTAGTATTTCAAATTTGGTACCACGTAAAGTACACCTTCAAGTTCCCTGATCTCATGGCAGGCATCTAGTATGGTATCTATAGTTAAGGTCATAGTTCCAGAGGTCTTTGAGACCCTGGAGATCCTGTAGGTATTTAACAACCCCCTCCTCCTACCTACCTTCAACCTCTCCAAGGAGTTATCCGCCTGGTAGATATCCCTGTCGTATACCCCCTTTGGATTCTCCACTATTAGAACCTCTGGATCAAAGTGGGAGATAACTTCTGGACTTAAACCTCCCAACCCAGTTAGGTCAATTACCAGGTCAGGGTTTAACCTCTTATTCCTCAGGGCCAGGTTGAAGGAATTTATATCCATAAAGGTTATCCTCTCATTCCTTACAATATCCCTGAGATGGGGGTAGATGTCTACAAGTATCACCTTCTCAGAGTCGTTTAAAAGGGAGGAGGCCATATAATTCCCACAGAGGTAGGCCCCAAATATGAGAGTCTCCCTAAACTCCTCCCCCTCTAGGAAGTACTTTACAGCCCTTGTCTTCTCCTCTACGATGGAGTAGATTATATCTACCACCTTGGTCTTGGAGTCCAAGGTTTTCACAGTCTCTGTTATACCGTACTTCATGATATCCCCCTATATTCCTATCCTCCTCAGTGCCTCCAACAACTCCTCCCTAACGGTATCCTCGACACTCCTCCTGTGTATAACAGAGGGAGGAGATATGGAGCCACTTAAGATCCTACCTTTACTATCTAGGATGAGAAGTATGGAACCTGAACCTGGCACTCCCAACCTACCCCGTGCAATAACGATATGGGCATCTGTTGTATCTACAGCTATCAACCCCTTAATAAGTGCAGGCATTCTTGTAAGATCTGCAACCTCAGTAGGTACCTCTATCCTGGATATATCTACATCCCTACCCTTATATACCTTCTCCAGTAGCACCTCCCTGATTACCCTAAATTTATCTAAGTTTCTCGTGGCCACAACTACCTTCTTTCCCCTGAGGATATAATCCCTTATAGCCTTAACCTCCTCCAACTTATCCCCCTTCCTTTCACCCCTGGCGGACTCTAGGTAGGCCCTTAAAATATAGCCTTCCAACTCCATTTTTACTCCCCTTTTAATTATAGAATACTTCCCAACTTCTTTCCCATTGCCACTATTCCCAGGATGGGAGGTAGGCCTGGAGACTCTGGAAATACCGAGGCGTCACAGACGTAGAGGTTTTCCACCTCGGTCTCAAAGTTTTTATCCACCACCTTACCCATGGCACAGGTGCCTCCAGGGTGGGATCCCCTAAGTACAGTTCTGTATATTCTTTCAACCCCCATATCTCCAAGTATCTTTGAGGCCTCCTCTATCCCCCTTGAAAGTAATTTCTCATCCCTCTCACTTACACCCTTATACACCCTATTTCCCTTTACAAACCCCTTTCCCTCATCTCCTATCTTTACCATTATACCGTAAATATCTCCACTCCCTACATCTCTCCTTTCCCTTTTTATACTACGGTAGAGATGGAAGGTATAGTGAGGTGACAGTAGAAATCCATCATATCTCCTGTAGAGGGCCATAGGTACAGATCTATCTAAGTTGCAATTCTCCAATACCCCTCCAACTGTGAGGAAGATATCTACAAAGAGGTTTCTTCCAAGGTGTTCGTTGTCCAGTATGGTAGAGAGTATCCTTGGAGAGTTTATACCTCCACCACATACTATAACCCTCTCCCCCTGGAACACCTTCTCTTTCCACTTAGTAGATGGAACCCCTCAACTTTAAGGAGATTCCCCTCCTTAGATATAGAGGAGACGTAGAAGTTTGTAACTATCTTACTGGAGGGACTTTGAACATTTAAAAATCTTCTAGGAGTCCACTTATAGGGACATATCTTCCTTGCACACATGCCACAGGAGTACACCCCTTAAAGTCTATAAACTTTGGGGTTCTTCTAAATCCATAATCAAATAGAGGTCTAATACTCTCCCTGATATGACTATCTGGTACCTCCCTAACCTTTAACTCCCTCTCCACCTCCTGATAAATTTCACTATCTCTTATACCCACCTTTCTCAGATCTATCCTCATGGCATTTCCCACAGCCCCTAACCCTGAACCTCCAAGGGAGGTGATATAGAGTACCTGGACCTCCCCTTTAAGGGTGTTATATTTTATCCTCTCATCTCCCATCTCCAGAAGTAGTATCCTCTTATCTGGATACTTCTCATTTAACTCCTTGAATAGGGTACTACCTCCTACCCCAGAGCCTACAATGATAAAGTGATACACACTATCCCTCTTTTTACATCACCTGTATCAATAAATATTATGAAGAATTAGAGGAGTTATAAATTCTATCTAGGGAGAGGGATGGAACCACTAAATAGGATAAAGTTAGGTATCCTTGTACTCTTGACCATTATTCTCACAGCAACTTTAGGTCTTATGTATCTAGAGGGATGGGATTTCTTTACAGCCCTCTACGTTACAGTGATCACCCTATCTACAGTAGGTTATGGAGATATAACACCTACCACCTTCTGGGGCAAGTTATTTAACTCTTTTATATTATCTGTGGTGCTGGGGCGATGGCCTATACCTTCGCCTCCATTGCAGGGTTCATAATAGAGGGAGAGTTAAAAAAGATACTAAGGTTGAAAAAGATGGAGAGTAAGTTGAAGAGTATCAGGGATCACTATATAATATGTGGATTTGGAAAGATAGGAGATGAGGGAAAGGGGTTTGTAAAGGGAAATAGGGTGTATAAGGGTGTAAGTGAGAGGGATGAGAAATTACTTTCAAGGGGGATAGAGGAGGCCTCAAAGATACTTGGAGATAT
>JAHEQA010000045.1 GCA_019561615.1 Methanothermococcus sp. SCGC AD-155-E23 | reverse complement strand
AGTGGTGGATTGATAAGTAGGGAGGCTGCAATTGCCATAATAGCCAGTGAGTTGAACATAGATATAGGGGATTACGAGGAGGACTTTGACTTCTCTATAAAGGATATATCTGAGGGGCAGAGTAACGTAGAGATAACTGGGAAGATCGTGGACATATCAGAGGTAAGGGAATTTAGGAAGAGAGATGGAACTCCTGGAAAGGTTAGGAGTATTACCATTGCTGACAACACTGGGACTATAAGGTTGACACTCTGGGATGAAAAGGTGAAGTTGGCAGAAGGTCTAAAGGTGGGAGATGTTGTGAGAATAGGGAATGCCTATGTGAGGAAGTGGAGAGATAGGATAGAGTTAAGTAGTGGAAGCAACTTCACCATTGAAAAACTTGAGAGATACAGGGAGGAGAAATATCCTGAGATAAAGGAGATCTATAGAGTAGGGGAACTTATTCCAGGTATAAGGGCTAGGGTAAGGGGGGAGGTGGTTACAGTTTATGAGAAGAGGGAGTTCAAGAGGAGAGATGGCACCTCTGGAAGGGTAAAGGCCTTTATATTAAGGGACGATACCGGTGTAGTTAGATGTACCCTCTGGGACGATCTAAGTGAAATAGAGTTAAATGTAGGGGATGTTGTAGAGGTTGAAGGTTATGTGAGAGAGGGGATGAGAGGGTTGGATATCCAGGTAGACAGGATAGAGATCTTGAAGAGGGGGGAACCTGTAGAGAGTCCTATCGTAGATATTTCCCAACTACCTCAATACCTGGGAAAAACTGTATCTGTAAGAGGTAGAATCGTCCGTATATTCCCTCCAAGGACTGTTAAATTTGAGGATAGGGAGAGTAGGGTGCAGGAGGTTGTACTGGCGGATAGGTATGGCAGGGTCAGGGTATCCTTCTGCCCTCCAAGGACTGTTAAATTTGAGGATAGGGAGAGTAGGGTGCAGGAGGTTGTACTGGCGGATAGGTATGGCAGGGTCAGGGTATCCTTCTGGGGCGGAAGTATCCAGAAGTTAAGGGATGTAAAGGAGGGAGATACTGTACTTATCAAACACTGTAAGGTAAAGTCCTACCTTACACCAGAGGGGGAGGAGGTTATCACCCTCTCAGCCCAGTCCTACTCCGAGGTAGTGAAGGAGGACACCCTAGAGGCTCCAGATCATAGTGGGGAGTTGATCAAAATAGGGGATCTTAAATACCTAGATGAAAGATCTAGAAGGGACGTTACAACGGTAGGGAGGGTAATAGAGGTCCAGGAGATCAGGGAGTTTAAAAGGGAGGACGGTAGTACTGGAAAGGTGAGGAATATTGTAATTGAGGANGAAACTGGCAGTATAAGGGTTGCACTCTGGGATGAACACGCCTCTCTGGAGATAAAGGAGGGAGACGTAGTAAAGATAATAAACGGATACATGAGAGAAAAGGTTATGGAGTTAAATGTAGGGAGGTATGGAAGGATCGAGGTAAATCCCGAAGGTGTAGATATAGCCATAGAGAGGAAGTTTATAAAGGAGTTGGAGGCTGGGGAGAGTGCTGAGATCAGGGGTACAGTTGTGGACTATATAAAACAGGAACCTATCCTCTACCTATGTCCCCAGTGTAACAGGAGGGTGACCCTAAGTGAAGAGGGTAGGTATATATGTAGTGAATGTGGAGAGGTAGAACCTAGAGAGGTGCCAGTGTGCACCCTTATCTTAGACGACGGTACAGGGAACATACTCTGTAGACTCTACGGTTCAGCAGCTGAGAAGGTGTTGAATATACCTAGAGAGGAGTTAAAGGGTATGGGTGAGGAGGTATTTGAGAGGACCCTGGGGGAGGAGTGTGTATTCAGTGGTAGGGTAAATGAAAGGGGGGAGTTTTCAGTTAGAGGGGTACTAAGTTTCAACATCGACAGGGAGATAGAACTCCTTAAAAAGATGAAGAATAAGTACTAAAGGTGGAAAAATGGATATTCCATGGGTAGAGAAGTACAGGCCAAAGAGGTTAGATGAGATCACAGGACATGAGGAGATTATAAAGAGGTTGAAGAACTACGTGAAAAAGAAGTCCATGCCCCATCTACTCTTCAGCGGACCTCCAGGGGTGGGAAAGACCACTACGGCACTATGTCTAGCTAGGGAGTTATTTGGAGAAAACTGGAGGGAGAACTTCCTGGAGTTAAACAGTTCTGATGAAAGGGGTATAGACGTGATAAGAACTAAGGTCAAGGACTTTGCAAGAACTAAACCTATTGGAGGTGCCCCCTTTAAGATTATCTTCTTAGATGAGAGTGACGCCCTTACAAGTGACGCCCAGAATGCCCTTAGGAGGATTATGGAGAAGTACTCAGATGTCTGTAGGTTTATATTAAGTTGTAACTATCCAAGTCGTATCATCCCACCTATTCAGTCCAGATGTGCCATATTTAGATTCTCCCCCTTGAAGAAAGAGGATATTGCAAAGAAGATTAAGGAGATATGTGAGAAGGAGGGTCTTACAATAGATGAGAAAGGTTTAGATGCCATAATATACGTATCGGAGGGTGATCTTAGAAAGGCTATAAATGTGTTACAGACTGCTGCAACGGTATCTAAGCATATTACAGATGAGATCGTTTACAAGGTAGCCTCCAGGGCTAGACCTGAGGAGATCCGCCAGATGATGAAGTTAGCTTTAGATGGTAAATTCAACGAGGCCAGGGACCTCCTATACAAACTTATGATTGACTGGGGTATGAGTGGAGAGGATATACTTGTACAGATGTTCAGGGAGATTCCAAATCTAGATATAGATGATAGGAAGAAGGTGGCAATCCTTGAGGCTGTTGGAGAGTGTGACTACAGGATAGTGGAGGGGGCCAACGAGAGAATACAGCTTGGTGCACTACTGGCAAAACTTGGGACTTTAAAAGACAACTAACAGTAAATTTTATAATTCCCATCCTAATATAGGTATTAGAAAAAATGTAAGGAGGAGGAGTGGAAATTGCAGGGGCTAAGGAGGATAGTCCTAGACGTCCTAAAAACCCATGAACCTAAATTAACAGATCTGGCCCTAAAGTTGTGTAACCTAGAGGGAGTAGATGGAGTAAACATCACTGTACATGAGATAGACAAGTCCACAGAGAATATTAAAATCACCATCGAGGGAAACATGTTAAATTACGAGGAGATAAAGAAGGTTGTGGAATCCATGAATGGAGTTATACACAGTATAGATGAAGTGGCGGCAGGTAGGAGGATAATCAACGAGGTAAAAACACCTCAGGATAGAAAGTACTTCTAAGAGTGTCTCTATGGAAACGTTAGAGGGGAATAAATTTAATCTGGTAAGGAGGTACTACAGGGAGTACTTTAGAGATGCTGTGAAGAATAGGTGGTTGGAGGTTCCAGAGGATATAAAACATAGGGAGATAGGTTACGGATATCTAAATAAGGTTGACAACAGGAACCTCTCCTTTAACTCCGAGGAGGAGTATCTAAGATGGGTGTTAGATAGGAGTCCCTTCCACCTCTACAAGTCCCTGGCCTATATGAGATACCCTAGTTCAGTGGGAGGTGCCCAGAAGAAGGGGTTATTCAGGAGGGAGGTAGCCTTTGATATAGATGTCCATAAGGTGAAGAGGTGTACCCACAGGGATGAGAACTGGGTATGTAGACACTGTCTAGAGGAGGGGAAGAATCAGGTCTTTACCCTCATAGATGAATTCCTAATCCCTGATTTTGGTCTCTCCAAGGAGGATTTAAGGATAGTGTTCAGTGGGAACAGGGGATACCACATCTATATAAAGCCCAGGGATGAGGATATAAGGGAGACCATTGAACACTGGAGTAGGGAGGAGAGGAGGTGTTTCATAGAGTACATCCTGGGAAAAAATCTAAATCTAAACTCTGTAGGTAGTGGTTGGAGAAGGAGGATACTTAAGGCCATAAGGAACAAGAAGCTACTAGCCCAGTTGGAGAGGAGTAATAACTGGAAGAGTATTATTGAGAGAAAAAATGAGAGGGAGAGAAAGAGGATACTGGAAATAATAGAGAGGGTGAGGAATAGGTTGGAGTTAGATGAGAAGGTGATGGAGGACGACATCAGGTTACTAAGGGTTATAGGATCCCTACATGGCTATACAGGTTTCATGGTTAAAGAGGTAAAGTACAACACCCTGGAGTACTTCGATCCCCTTAGGGATGCAATATATCCCAGGTTCAACAGTGAGTACTACAACATCAAGATAAAGGAGAGGATAGACTCCTTAAGGATAGGTGACAACCTCTACACCTACAGGAGTAGGGAGGTACCTGTAAGTGTAATACTCTACCTCTTTGGTCACGGAGTAGACTTTGAGATCTTGGAGTAACTTAGCAGGGAAAGGATGAAGAATTTAAAAAGGGTAGTGCTGGCAGGTACATCCTCCATGGTAGGTAAGACCCTTATATCCACTGGGATAATGAGGGCACTTTCTAGGCGGTACAAGGTACAACCCTACAAGGTAGGTCCTGATTACATAGATCCTACCTATCACACCACTGCAAGTGGGAACTACAGTAGAAACCTAGACTCTTTTTTTATGGACAGGTGGCAGATAAGGGAGTTGTTCTGGAGAAACTCCAGGGACAAAGATATTAGTATTATAGAGGGTGTTAGAGGGTTATACGAGGGTATATCCCCCTACAACGACATAGGTTCCACCGCCTCTGTAGCCAAGGCCCTGGAGGCCCCTGTAATACTCATAGTAGATGCTCGAAGTTTAACAAGAAGTGCTGCAGCGATTATAAAGGGATTTAGAAGTTTCGACAGGGATGTGAATATTAAGGGGGTTATATTCAACAGGGTCAGAGGGGAGAATCACTACAGGAAGTTAAAAGAGGCTGTATCCTACTACCTGCCAGATATAGAGGTACTTGGAGGTATACCCAGGGATGAAAGACTGGAGGTGCCCCAGAGACATCTAGGCCTTGTACCAACACCTGAGAATAGGGAGAGGATAGAGAGATATATAGATCTCTGGGCCTCTGTAGTTGAGGAGTGTCTAGACCTGGAGAGGATAGTGGAGATAGGTGACAGTGTAGACTTTGGAGAGAGGAGGGATACTAGGCTTTGGCATATAGATAGGAGGAGGTGTAGTATAGGGGTGGCCTATGACGAGGCCTTCAACTTCTACTACTGGGACACCTTCGATGCCCTCAGGGAGAACGGTGGAGATATCAAGTTCTTCAGCCCCTTGAGGGATTCTGAAATTCCCAACTGTGACGTACTCTACTTCGGTGGAGGATATCCAGAGTTATTTGCAAGGGAGTTAAGTAGTAACAGATCTATGATTGAATCTATAAGGGATTTTGAGGGTAAGATATACGGAGAGTGTGGAGGTCTCATGTATCTAAGTAGATCTATAGATGGGGTGGAGATGGTAGGTTTGTTGGAGTGTGACAGTGTAATGACTAAGGAGGTACAGGGTCTAAGTTATGTAATTGGAACCTTCTTAGAGAACTGTCCCATAGGTAGAAAAGGTGTTAACTTCAAGGCCCATGAGTTTCACTACTCAAAGGTAGTGAGAATAAGGGGAAGGTTTGCCTATAGGGTAGAGAGAGGTAGGGGTATGGTTAATGGTATGGATGGACTCCTCTCCCCAGATGGTAGGGTACTTGGAGGTTATGCACATCAACACCCTGTTGCCAACCCCTATCTAGCCTCCTCCCTAGTCCACTGTTAAAAAAGTTTATATACCATGGGGGATTAATATAGTAGTACGCAGTTGATCCAAGATGATACTGCGGAGACAGGCCCACCCATACGGCGGTCGTATAGAGTAGCCATGGGGCTTCGATGAAAATACGATTTTCCAAGGGTGGGTATATCTCTTCTGTCTTTGATAGTACTGTTTTTTCCCTTTTTTACTGTTTTTAATAATTTCTTATTTTTATATCAATTGTTTAAGATAACAGAACAATAGTGATAACCATGGAAGATGTGGAAAACCTGGAGAAGAGATTACGTCCAAGGGGGGAGGTATCTATCATTGGATGTGGTAGACTGGGAGTTCGTGTTGCAATGAATTTAATGGAGGTTCATAGGGGAGGTCCTGAGAAGATATATCTATTTGACGAGGCGAAGATAGAGAGGAACGACATCATCCATAGAAGACTTGGAGGAAAGGTTGGAGAATACAAGGTTAAATTCCTAGAGAGGTTTTACAGTGAGAGGGTTGTAGGGATTCCCAAGAACATAAAGGTGGATAACCTCCATATGATAAAGGGTGACGTTGCTATAATCTGTATCGCTGGAGGAGATACCCTTCCAACAAGACTCATGATAATAGACTACTGTAAAAAGAGGGGGATAAAGACCATAGGTACAGATGGGGTCTTCGGTATAGATGAGAAGGTGAAGGTCTCAGATGCCAAGTATGCAAGGGGTCCTGCAAGGTACCTTAAACTTAAAGAGGAGGGGCACACCGTGGTAGGTACTGGGAAACATATAAAAGATGGGGAACCTATAACTCCATATATCTTAGATGAGATAGGGAAGAAGATGACAATAGAGTGCCTGAAGGTTTTACACAGTATCTACAGATGAGGGATGGTGATGGGCATAAGGGAGAGGATTGATAAACTAAAGAGGGAGAAAAACGCCATAATACTCGCCCACAACTATCAACCTGAAGAGATCCAGAGGGTTGCCGATTTTATAGGTGACTCCCTGGAGCTCTGTAGGATAGCTGAGAAGACAGATGCCGATATTGTGGTATTCTGTGGTGTGGATTTTATGGCTGAAACTGCAAAGATACTTAACAAGGACAAGAAAGTACTGATACCTGAGATTAAAGATACAGAGTGCCCCATGGCCCATCAACTATCCCCTGAGATGATAATGGAGGCTAAAAAGAGGCATCCCAACGCCAAGGTGGTTATATACATAAATACCCTCTCAGAGGTCAAGGTTCTGGCAGATGGAGTATGTACCTCTGCAAATGCCCATATCGTGGTTAACTCCTTTAAAGAGGATGAGATTATATTTGGGCCAGATAGAAACCTTGGATACTACGTGGAGAAGAGAACTGGGAAGAAGATAATCCCAGTGCCTGAAGATGGCCACTGCTACGTACATAAGAAGTTCACAGTTGAGGATATATTGAGGGTTAAAAAGAAGTATCCAGATGCCCAGGTCTTAGTGCATCCTGAGTGTGACCCTGATGTCCAGGAGATGGCAGATTACGTCTACAGTACAGGGGGTATGGTTAAACATGTTCTCAACTCCCCTGAGAAGGTATTTATAATAGGTACCGAGGTGGACATGATAACTAGGCTGAAGATAGAGTTGGAAAAGAGGGGGGAGGAGAAGAAGTTAATACCTCTAAGGGAGGATGCCATCTGTGAGCCCATGAAGAGGATAACCCTTGAGAAGTTGGAGAGGTGTTTAGTAGAGGAGAAGTACGAGGTTGTACTAGATGAGGAGATAATAGAGAGGGCTAAAAGGGCTATCGACTATATGCTATCTATCAGTGGAGGTTAAAGTTTATATAGGAGATCCTACTATATAGATCAATGCCCTTCAATGAACCGACCCACATGGAGCATAGGGGGATTACCCCTGCGATGATAGCGGGTTCGATATTGAAGGGATACTTAAATTTAAGGGGATTTTGAGGGTGAGCCCTGTGACAGGGGAGTTCTTCCCTGGGGATGATCAGGGTATAGTAAAAATCCCCATAACCCCTCAACATAGGGTTAGCCATTCTGACGTGGCGTAGGCCAAGGATGAGGAATGGTGTTAGTGTTGAGGGATAACCACTATTTTTCTGTTTTCAATGTTCTCCCTCTTTTTTTAATATATTAAACTGGTGAAAAATCATGAGACTTACTTTTCTATATCATGAGGGTAACCAGGGGATGGAGAGATTTTACCACCATTTAATAAATGACAGGGATTTCTGTAGGATATGTGAGGACTGCTATAACTGCCGTGGAGAGTGGAGTTATAGGGAGGAGGTGGAGAGGGTTGTTATACCTCCTGTGGGGAGGGAGGAGTTTATAGAGGATCCCTCTGAGTACATCCCTGAGATCCCCAGGGGGGAGGTGATAGTAGCCCAACTTCACCAGGATCTCCTCTACGAACTCCCCTATATTATAAGGGATAAGGGGTATAGATTACTTATAGTGCCCTCTGAGAGTCCCAGGGATCTGTCCCCCTCTATGAGAAACACCCTAAGGGAGATCTGTGAAAAATTAGGTATGGACTTTGAGAATCCAAAACCTTTCTGCGCCTTAGAGAAGAAGGAGGGAAGGGAGATACTTAACAAATTTATAGATTACTTCAAGATAGGATATCCCCAGATGGAGGTAAAGGTAGAGGGGCATAAGGTGGTGGATGCCAAGGTGTTGGTGTCGGCACCCTGTGGCATGACCTACTACATAGCAAAGAGGATAAGAGGAAAGCCTCTGGGAGAGTTAAAGGAGGAGGTAATCAAGGCCCATCACAACTACCCATGTCTTGGGAGTATGGAGTACGACAGGGAGTTGGAGGATACCATCCTTCACGAGGCAGGGTATATAGCTCTGGAGAGTGTAAGGAGGGCCCTCCTACCTTACAGGTGTAAAAACAGGTACTGTAGTAAAGGCTGTTTAATACAGCCCTAGGTGATAACTTGAGGATCTTCGAGATCAAGAGGAAAACCAGGGAGACCAATATAACCTTGACTATTAACATCGACGGTACTGGGGAGTACGAGATCTTTACAAAGATACCCTTCTTTGACCATGTTCTATCCTCCTTTGCAAAACATGGGTCCTTCGACCTCTACATCTATGCAGAGGGGGACTTGGAGGTAGATGACCATCACCTTGTAGAGGATGTAGGTATAGCCCTAGGTCTTGCCTTAAAGGAGGTAGAGAGGAAAAACATAAAGAGATTTGGATGGGCTATTGTCCCCATGGATGACGCCCGTGCCATGGTAGCCATAGATCTAGGGGGAAGACCCTACGTCGTTGGAGAGTATATCCCAGGTAGGGAGAGGATAGGGAACTTCTCAACAGAGAATGTTATTCACTTCTTCCAATCTGTTGCAAACAACGGAAAGATGAATATACACTTTGAGGTAAAGGGGATAAATGAACATCACAAGATAGAGGCACTCTTTAAGGCCTTTGGTGTAGCCCTGGATATGGCTACCCAGGTAGATGAGAGGAAGGGGATAATAAGTACAAAGGGTGTTGTTTAAATGGAGGATGACTCCCTTAGAGAGAGGTGTTACAGGCTAATATCTAGGATTCCTAGGGGAAAGGTTACCACCTATAAGGAGGTTGCAGAGGCTCTAGGGATTAAAGGGTATAGAGTGGTAGGGAGGTTACTAAGTAGGAATCCTAGGCCTGTGGAGATACCCTGCCATAGGGTGGTTAAATCCAACGGTGAAGTAGGAGGCTATGTAATGGGTGTTGAGAAGAAGATAGAACTTCTAAGATCTGAAGGCATACCTGTGGAGAATGGAAGGATAGTAAATTTTCAAAAGTACTTTTTTAGGTTAAAGTGATAATCATTTGTGACCATTTCTGCACTACATCGTAACTTATATATATTATCCTGTTCTTTATATCTTTTGCCCGTGGTGGAGATAAAGCGGCCTTGATGTAGCCTGGTATCATACGGCCCTGCCACGGCCGGTACCCGGGTTCAAATCCCGGAGGCCGCACTTTGTAGTGCGCCAGTGGTGTAGCCTGGTATCACTCTGGCCTTCCAAGCCAGCAACTCGGGTTCAAATCCCGACTGGCGCACCATATTTTTTTATAGTCCCTTATATTCATAAATTTAAATGTATTAATAAATCTTAACAAAGTATATATATCCCTATCCCTCTTTTATCAACTTTTTATAAAGGGATATAAGGTGTTAGCATGGAGAAGGGAGACATTGTAAAGGTGTCCTACAGTGGTTATGTAGATGGAAAACTTTTCGATACCACAGATGAGGAGTTGGCCAAAAAGGAGGGAATATACAACCCAGGGATGAAGTACGGTCCAGTTACCGTTATAGTGGGAGAGGGTATGTTGATACCAGGTCTAGAGGAGGCACTGTTGGAGATGGAGGTAGGGGAGGAGAGGGAATTGGAGCTTCCACCTGAAAAGGCCTTTGGTAAGAGGGATCCCTCAAAGATCAAGTTGGTACCACTGAGAGAGTTCAGGAAACACGGGATAAATCCAGTTGTAGGTATGCCTGTTACTATAAACAACCAGGTAGGTAGGATAGTAAGTGTAGATGGGGGAAGGGTTCTAGTGGACTTCAACCACCAGTTGGCAGGTAAAACTGTAAGATACATTTTAAAGGTAGAGGAGTTAGTGGAGAAACCTGAGGATATAGTAAGGGAGTTGTTGAAACTTGTTATACCTGCCCTAGATGTGGAGAAGGTGAAGGTGGAAGTTAAGGAGAAGGAGGTTAATATCATCCTACCTGGAGAGATGTTGATACCCTTGAAGAATGTAGGGGCTCTTAAAAAGATAGCTGCAGATAAGATATTGGAGAAGTTAGATGTTGAGAAGGTATCCTTTATAGAGGAGTTTAAAAGAGAGGAGAAAAAGTCCCAGTAATTCTCTCTTTTTTATAGACTCTTTTTATTATACGAAATCTCATTTCTATTTTAATGTAAAAAAATCGTAAGAGTTATATATTTTATGGTAAATCTCTTTTACTATAATTAAGCCCATGAGGTGACACTATGAAGAGGTTGATGACTTTCCTTAGTGTAGGGCTCCTTATTCTAGGGGTGATGTTTGCAGGATGTATTGGAGGGGGTACTACAGAGACCACCATGGTAAAACTTGTAAACTGTAAAGGACAGAAAACAATGCCACAACTTTTAAGTACTGGGGAACTTGATGCAGTAATCGCATGGCAACCTACACCTGCCGTAATAGAGAGTAAGGGTATAGGGAAGGTAGTTATCTACAGTGGAGATCTCCCTCCAAAGGGGATGTGGAAGAATCACCCCTGCTGTGTAATGGTAGTTTCAGAGGATGCCCTAAAGAATAAGAATTACGCTGCCAAGGAATTTTTGAAGTTGATCATCCTGGCAACAGGGGAGATGGAGAAGAACAAGACCTTGGCAGTAGAGGCCTGTGCCAGGTGGCTTGGAGTTGATAGGGAGGTAGAGGAGAGGTCCATACCTACTATCAAGTACATCACAGATCCTAGACTTATAGTAAATGGAACCTTGAACTTCGTAGAGGTTATGAGGGAACAGGGGGCTATAAGTGGTAGGTTGAACACTACAGACAGGAATAAAATACTCGATACACTCTTTGACTTTGAAATCTACAACCAGGTAGTTAGGGAGATAGAGAACAATATTGTAACTAATCCACCTTCAGAGACACCTACCTTGAAGGTGGCACACCTACCCTCTGATCACCATGCAGCACTCTCCGTTGCAGCCACATATCCAGAGTTGTTTAAAAAGAAGTACGGCATATACCTAGAGGAGGTAGAACCTAAGAAGAAGTACATCCTCTACAGTCATGGTAAGAAGGTTGCAGATGTGGAATTGATACTGGTACAGGAGGGTGGGGCAAAGATAATGACACTAATGGCTCAGAAGCAGATAGATATAGGGCTTAACGGTGTACCTCCTGCTGTCTTCGCCATAGACAAGGGTACTAGGGGTAAGATTGTATGTGCCCTTAACAGTGAAGGTTCAGCAGTTGTTGTAAGAAAGGACATACCTGCAAATAACTGGGAGGAGTTTGTAAATTGGATAAAGGAGCAGCATAAGGAAGGGAAGGTAGTAAAAATAGGCTACCCACTACCTGTCTCTATACAGTACGTGATGCTAAAGAGTGCCCTCGATGCTGAGGGCATAACCTACAGTGAACAATAATTCTCTATTTTTTTCTAATTTTTTGTAACCTTATATCCAAATATATCTATATCTATATCTATATCTATATCTATATCTATATCTATATCTATATCTATATGCATTAATTTTATATATTTAAAAGTATCCAAGGTTACAGTGTCATTATTCTAGAGGTGCCAGTATGAAGGTTTCTATATATGGAGCAGGGAATCAGAAGTTCTATCTAGAAGAGTTAAAACTCCATGAGAAACTGGGAGGAGAACCTCCCTTTGGTGGAGGAGCAATGGCAATAGAGTTTGCCAAAGCTGGCCATGACGTTGTACTCTCTGAACCTGAGAGGGATGTAATGGATAAGGAGCTCTGGGAAAAGATAGAGGAGGCAGGTGTAAAGGTTGTTGACAAGGATACAGAGGCTGCAAAGCATGGAGAGGTACAGTTTATAACTAGACCCTTTAGTGAAAGTACAATAAAATCCATAAAGAGTATTCTTCAACATATTCCCAGGGACTCCACTATTGCCATATGCGATTCAACCCCTGTAATAATGATATACTCCAACATAGAGAGGGAGTTAAGGTTGGAGAGGAAGGATGTGGGATTAGTTTCCACCTGTCCAAATGCCATCCCAGGTACTGCTATGTACTCCAAGTATATAGTGGGATATAGATCCTTAGATGGGGAGGAGTACTCCACAGAGGAGCAATTCAACAGGTGTATAGAGCTGATAAAGAGTATCAATAAGGAGGTAGTTGTCAAACCTATAGATCTGGTACCCCTAATAACAGGCCTACCTACCCATATGACTACTGTAACTTTAAGTGGTATCCTAAATTACTACAGGATGAAGTCTTTAATAACGGAGGACTCTGAAAAGATCTCTGAAAGGGAGGTCCTGTACGTATTACAGGCCATCTCTGCCATACTGGAGACCTCTGGAATTAGAGGTCTGGTAAAGGCCCTAGATATAGATCTATTAATTGAAAATGCCAAGGCTAGCAAGTTACTGGAAGAACAGGAGGACCTGGAATCTGCAATACATGTACTATCCAACTTAAGTAAGGAGTTTAGTAAGGAGGTAGAGAGGTGCAAGGTAAAACCAGTTAGTATAGTAGCCTCCCAGGCCCTGGTAGAGGAGATTAGAAGAACAGTTGGTGGTGCTGCAGCAGATGGAGTAATAAATAGATGTAAAAAAAAATTTCTTACCTCCTGAAACCATAGATTGATATAAATTTATTTTTTTATACACCTTGATAAAAACCTTATTATATCTCCATCGGATACTATTCCTATCAATTTTCCATCCTCATCTACTACAGGTAGTTGATTGATGATCTCCCCCTTATCTCCATACTCATCCATCTTTTTTATGGCGTTAATTACAGGTTCCTCTGGTTTTATGGTGACTACCTCCTTAGTCATTACATCTCCAACTGTAGTATCCAAGGTATATCTGTCCTCTATGAGGTTGTGTCCAATATCTGTGGTGGTAACTATACCTACAATCTTTCCATCCCTGTCCACTACAGGTAGACAGCTTATCCTGTACTTCAAAAGTTTTTCAAAGGCCTTTACTATGCCCTCCTCTGGATAGACGTATATAACATCGGTGGTCATAATCTCCTTTACAGGGGTAGAGGTTAGGTACTTCTCCAGATCTCCCATAGGCATCCCTGTAACAACCCCTAGGTGTTTAAAAAAGTATAATATTATTCAACTGCTATCTCTCCACCCTTCTCCTTTTCTGTACCTTCCTCCTTCTCCAACTCCTCTATATTTATTTCAACACTCTCCTCAACCTTTTCCTCCCTACCTAACTCCTCCAACTTTCTTGCAGTCTCTATATTTCTAAAGCTTATACCAAATTCACCCTCTATCTCCATGGTCCCTATTTTAAATGTTGACAACTTCAAGGTTTTATTCAAGGTGAACCTTACAATTAACTCCCTGTCACAGAGGGTGTCTATAAGTTTTGTAATCTCATTTTCCATTTCTATCACCTAAAATTTTTATTATAATTAAGTCTTTAATCTTTATATATTTTTTTAAATCCCTCTGGTGAAAGGATGGCCAAATTCCTAATGGTGGTAGGCACCTCCTCAAACTGTGGAAAAACCTTAATAGTTGCAGGGTTATGTAGAATACTTGCAAACAGGGGTTACAAGGTGGCGCCCTTTAAATCCCAGAATATGAGTCTAAACTCAAGGGTTACCAAGGAGGAGGGGGAGATAGCAGTTGCCCAGTACATCCAAAGCCTGGCTGCAAAAACTGAACCCTCTATACACTTCAACCCCATACTCTTAAAACCTAAGGGAAACTTCATATCCCAGGTTATAGTTCATGGAAGACCTTACAGGGATATGGACTACAACGAGTACAGGAGGAATAAGGATTTCTTCCTGGGGAAGATAAGGGAGAGTTTGGAATATCTAGATAGAAATTACGACTACGTTGTCATGGAGGGGGCTGGAAGTTGCTGTGAGATTAACCTTTTAGAGGATGACATTGCAAATCTAAGGGTTTTAGAGATGGTAGGGGGAGATGCTATCCTAGTGGGGGATATAGATAGGGGAGGGGTCTTCCCATCCCTCTACGGTACAGTATCCCTCCTACCTAAGAGGTGGAGGAGACTTATTAAGGGTTTTGTAATAAACAAGTTCAGGGGGAACCCCGAGGTGTTGAAGAAGGGACTGGAGAGGATAGAGGAGCTTACGGGAATTCCAGTTTTAGGGGTGATTCCCTACAGGGAGGACTTTGTATTCCCCGAGGAGGACAGCCAGGTTATCCAGGAGAAAAGGGTACTTGGAAATCTGAGAAGTCCAGTGGAGGTAAATGTAATAAGGTTTTCAAAGATTGCAAACTTCACAGATTTCAATCCCCTCTTCAGGGATACCCTTATAAGACTTATAGACTTCCAGGATGACATCACAGGGGATATACTTATACTACCTGGTACTAGATGCTCCACCCTTGAGATGAAACTCCTGAGGGAGCATGGGATGGATAGAAAGATAAGGGAGTTTATAGAGAGGGGGGGTATTGTAATAGGGATATGTGGGGGATTCCAGATACTTGGGAGGATGTTAATAGATAGGGACTTCAGGGAGGGGGAGGTAGGTAGTATAGAGGGGCTTGGACTCCTAGATATGGAGACTATCTTTGGAAATGAGAAGGTGATAAAGAACTCCTACGGTATACTGGAGATAGAGGGGGAGAGGTTCAAGGTCTCTGGCTATGAACTTCACGAGGGTATTACCATATCCCGTGAAAAACCTCTAATTAAGGTGATAAAAGGTTTTGGAAATAATGGAGAGGGGTTTGACGGTGCCATAAAGGTATTGGAAGTTGGGGGGAGGAAGGCCTATATCCTAGGTACCTACTTCCACGGTATCTTTGAGAACTACAAGTTCAGGAACTTCATTGTAAACCTTGTAAGGAGGAGAAAGGGCCTTAAACCTATAACTGGGGACAGTTACAGGGGGACCCTTGAGAGTAGTTTTGAAAAGATTGCAAAGGTCATCGAGGAGAATGTGGATCTAGGTAAGATTTTCCCTAATCTAGATCTCCCATCATCTTGTAGAAACCCTTCTCATAGACATCCCTCATCTCCTTCACATCTAAGTTAAGGATCTCCCTATCTTTATTGTACACCCTTAGGGAGTCTCCTCCAACCCTTCCAATAACATGTCCATCCTCACCTAGAGCTTTGAGAACCTTCTCCACATTCTCCTCCTTCACAGTTAAAAGTATCCTTCCAGAGGACTCTGAGAATAGAAGTATATCATCCCTTAGTCTATTTCTGTTGTAGTCTCCCAGTTGAACCTCTGCACCTATCCTGTTCCAGATACACATCCTTGCCATACCTACACCTAGCCCTCCCCTAGAGATGTCCGTTGCCCCACTTATCAGCCCCTTACCTATTAGGTCAACCACTGTACTGTATACCCTCTTCTCCCTCTCCAGGTTGCACCTAGGTACAATACCCTTCTCTATACCGTGGATATATCTGAAGTACTCACTTCCCCCCACCTCCTCCTTTGTCTCACCTGTCACCAGGATAACATCTCCCTCCTCCACCTTACCCTGTATTGAGGGTACCATCTCTACCTTCTCTATAATACCTACCAGGCATACTGTAGGGGTGGGATTTATAGGGTACTCCTTTCCATCTATTACAGTCTCGTTGTAGAGACTTACATTCCCCCCTACAACTGGGATGTTGAAAAACTCTGCACAGTTGGCAAGTCCCTCGACACACTTCCTCAGCTGATACATCCTCTCAGGTTTCTCTGGATTTCCAAAGTTTAAGTTGTCCAACATTGCTATAGGTCTCGCCCCTACAGTTGCCAGGTTTCTAATACTCTCACATACCGTATATACACTACCTACGTAGGGGTTTAACTTACAGAAGGTTGGGGTACAGTCTGTTGTAAGTGCCAGGGCCTTTGGAGGACACTCCATAAGCCTTAGTACTGCGGCATCCATCCCAGGTCTTACAACAGTTCTCAGCTGTACTTCGTAGTCGTATCTCTCGTATATCCATCTCTTTGAGGTGATATTTGGACTTCCAAGTAGTCTTAACAGTACCTCCCCAAGGTCTTGAGGCATCTCAACACTACTACTGTCTATGTACTCCTCAAGTATACAGGGTTTCTCCTTTCTCTTTATAGGTGGTGCTCCACAGAGCAGGTTAAGAGGTAGATCTACAATCTTCCTACCGTGCATCTTAACTACAAGTCTCCCAGTATCTGTAGTCCACCCTATAACAGAGGCTGGAAGTTCGTACTTCTTGAATATCTCTATTATCTCCTCCTCCCCTCCTCTCTCCACCGCCAACAACATCCTCTCCTGGGATTCCGATACCAGTATCTCGTAGGGTGTCATCCCCTCCTCCCTGAGAATTACCCTCTCAAGGTGTATCTCTGCACCTACACCTCCTCCATAGCACATCTCTGAACATGCGGAGGTGAGACCTGCAGCCCCTAGATCCTTCATTGCCTTAACCTTTCCAGTTTTGCAGGCCTCCAAAACCCCATCTATTAGACACTTCCCTGCAAAGGGATCTCCAATTTGGACACTTGGTCTCTCCTCTTCACTTTCACTTGTAAGATCCTTAGATGCAAAGGAGGCACCACCTATTCCATCCCTCCCAGTACTTCCCACAAGTATAAGGGATAGATTGGGCTCCCTAGCCTTTCCAGTTACAACCTCCCCCTCCCTTACAAGACCTACACAGACTACATTTACCAAGTTGTTGTAGTTGTAGGAGCTGTGGAACTCACACTCCCCACCTACAGTAGGTACCCCAATACTGTTTCCGTAGTCACTGATACCGTTAACTACACCCTCCACAAGCCATCTAACCTTATCCCCCATCTCCCCCTCAATATCCCCAAACCTTAGAGAGTCCAGGAGTGCAATAGGTTTTGCATTCATGGAGATAACATCCCTTACTATCCCTCCAACACCTGTAGCTGCACCGTTGTAGGGATCTATATAGGAGGGGTGGTTGTGACTCTCCATGGCCAGGGCTACACATAGACCAGTTTTTCTATCTACCCTTACCACAGCAGCGTCATCTCCAGGGCCTATAACTATATCCTCACTGTTCTTCAAGGTCTTACTGAATAACTTGAGGATATGTCTTGTACTCCTGTAGGAGCAGTGTTCACTCCAGAGGTTTTCAAACATCCCTATCTCTACATCGTTAGGTTTCCTACCTAGTTGCTCCTCTATATACTTTAGATCTTGGATGTCCATATTACCCCCGTTGAACTTCTCATAATAATTTTAACTCTTACTTTATCTATTATGGTTATCAGGATTATAAGTAGGTGGGACCTTGATAATAATAAGGAAATTGAAGAAGAAGAGGCAGAAACAGGAGGTGGAGATCGTCGATATCAATAACAACGTCAGGTATCACTGTCTCCTTAGAGAGGTAGGTAAGAGGATAGAACTTTACAGATGTAGGGAAGATAGGGAGGGGAATATAAGACCTATACAACCCTCCAAGGTATTGGAGATACTGAGAAACGCTGACAAGGTACTCCTAAGTAAGGATGAGGAGTCCCTGAAGTTAGAGGATTTCCTAAAGGGTAGAAACATAAGGTATGAACTGGTAGAGCTATGTCCCTACTGTCTTGTAAAGGGGAGGTACACCATACTGGAGGAGGAGAAATATCTACATAACAACAGGTATATCTGTCTAAAGTGTGCCCTTGAGGAGGTTAAGGAGGAGGTAGATATTGGGGAGAAATTTATAGAGAGTTTACTTAAAAGGCTAAAGGATGTAAACAAGGTCTTAGATCTACTAACCTCCAGGAACCCTGTAGTTAAACCTGAGTTAACTAGATACGATGTTCTAACTGGGGATCAGGAGGATATTAAAAACTACAGGGTTGAGGAGTTGGACATCCCTGAAGAGTTAAAGAGGATACTTAAGAAGAGGGGGATAAAAGAGTTACTACCAGTGCAGACCCTTACAGTTAAGGGAGGGTTGTTAAGGGGTAGGGATCTCCTTGTAACCTCGGCTACATCCTCTGGAAAGACACTTATTGGAGAGCTGGCAGGTGTAAAGAATCTACTTGAGGGTAGGGGGAAGTTTCTCTATCTGGTACCTCTGGTGGCCCTGGCAAATCAGAAGTACCTGGAATTCAGGGAGCGCTATAAGGAGATAGGACTAAGTGTAAGTTTAAGGGTAGGTACTGGGAGGCTTTACGAGGGTAGATGTGAGGATGTGAATACAGACTTAGAGAGTGACATCATCGTTGGAACCTATGAGGGTATTGACTACCTTATAAGGTCAGGTAAATTGAGAGGTATTGGAACTGTTGTGATAGACGAGGTTCACTCCCTAAATATGGAGGAGAGGGGGGCCCGTTTAGATGGTCTTATAGGTAGGTTAAGGTTTCTCAAGAGGATGGGAGAGGATATGCAGATGATATACCTCTCTGCCACCGTAGGGAATCCTCGGGAACTCTCTAAAGGTCTAGGTGCCCGTCTTATAACATACAGCGGCCGTCCAGTACCCCTGGAGAGACATATCCTCTTTGCCAAGAACGAGTATCAAAAGCTTAACATGATCAGGGAGATTGTAAGGAGGGAGTTTAACAAGGTGTCTAAGTACGGATATAGGGGACAGAGTTTAATATTTACCTACTCCAGGAAGAGGGCCGAGTACATCGCAAGGTTTCTAAACTCCAAGGGTATAAGGGCTGAGTACTACCATGGGGGAATGGAGTACAGGAGGAGAAGGATGGTAGAGGAGAAGTTTATGAAGCAGGAGATTATGTGTGTGGTTACCACTGCTGCCCTTGCAGCAGGTGTGGATTTTCCAGCCTCAACTGTTATCCTGGAGAGTTTGGCCATGGGAGGTGACTGGCTCACCCCCTCAGAGTTTCAACAGATATGTGGAAGGGCAGGGAGGAAGGGTATGCATGATATGGGAAAGGTCTATATGTTGATAGAGATCGGTAAGAAGTATCATGCCAAGATGGAGAGAAGTGAGGAGGAGGTAGCCTTCCAGCTGTTAAACTCTGAACCTGAGGATGTTGAGGTGATATACGAGGAGAGGGAGGAGATGGAGCAGGTACTGGCAAGTCTATGTGCCATTGAGAGGTACAGGAGATACTATAAAGGTATGAAGGGTTGTAGAAAGAGGGAGTTACTTTCCAAAGTTCCCCTTATGGGTAGCAACCACAGTTTAGACTACATACTTGGTAAACTTGTGGAGTACGGTATGGTGAAGGAGGGAGAGGATATAGGGGTTACCAGATATGGATACTTTACAGGTATATCCTTCCTCTATCCAGAGGATGCAGAACTTATAAGGAAAAACTTAAACCTTCCAATTGTAGATCTCCTATCCCTAGTTAACCCCTTTGAGGGGGTATACATCCCCATGGGTCTTAAGAACAGGATAAGTAAGGTGATCAATGTAAATATCCCCACAAAGTTCATCGACGCCTTTGAGATAATAAAGGAGAATATGGAGAAGATAAGAGATAGGAATTTACTAGATAGGATACTACCCTGGATAATGGAGTTCGAGGGTATGATAGAGGAGGACATCGTCAGATACTTCTCCAAATATATCATTAACCTGAGGATAGGTGGGAAAACACCCCTGCAGATATCTAGGCATATATACCATACCTTGAACCTTCAGACATACCCAGGGGATATCTACAACTACCTGGAGAATACTGTGAAAATACTTGACGCTATAGAGAGGATAGGATCTATCTACAACAGGAAGGTCTCTGAGGATGCGGCCTACTACAGGAGAAGGATCTGTAACCCCTATCAAAAAAGTATAGAGAGTTAACTATGGAGATTGGCATACTTGATATAAAAGGGGCTCTTCCCTCTTTTGAAAACTTTGGAAATCTGCCTACCTTGGCAGTTAGGGAGGACAACCTCCATGTTATTAAAGACCTAGATATGTTGATCATTCCAGGGGGTAGTCTTATAGAGAGTCTCTCCCTAAATGAGAAGTTGAAGAAATACCTCCTAGAATTTGAGGGTATACTCTTTGGAGTGTGTAGTGGATTCCAGGTGCTCTCTAAAAGGATAGATATAGGGAGGAAAAGTAGTTATCCCATATTTAGAGAGGGTTTGGGACTGTTGGATGTGGAGTTCTCCCCCTTGATATGTACAGATAGGGTGGAGTTTAAGTTGATGAACAACTCTATCTTTGGAAGGGCTGGAGAGAGGGGGGAGGGATTCCACTGTCACACCTACGGAGATATAAAGGTTGGTAAGGGGGTTAAAATACTAAGTGTATCTAAAGTTGAGAAGTTAAACTACAGATACCTTGAGGAGGAGAGGTATATCCTCTCAGGGGTGTATAGTAAGAATGTATACGGTACCATGGTTCATGGATTCCTGGACAACCCCCATATAAGGAGAAATCTATTGGAGAACTTAGGTGTAGATGAGGAGGAGTATAAAGCCATACTAGAGAAAAACAAAAGGTTAAGGGAGGAGTTGAAAAGGAGGTCTGTGGTATACTCCAGGAGAAAATACGATGGTAGAAAAAGGGGAATAATCCTCCTATCTACAGGTTCCCACTGTGGAAAAACTTTTTTACTAACGGCTATAGTCTCCAAGTTAAAGGGGAGGGTATTTGTTGCAAAGATAGGTCCCGATGTTAGAGATATCCTCCCCTCCCTCTACATCCTAAGGGAACCTATGCTGAAGTACAGTAGTATAAAGGTTGGGGAGAGGGGGTGGTGTAGTGTTGAGGAGTTTTTAAGGTTTGTAAGGGAGTCCAACTATAACTACTATATAGTGGAGGGTGTAATGGGTGCCTTCACAGGTGCCCTTAGGGGAGAGAATTACAGTAGTGCCCAAGTATCTAAACTACTTGGTTTTCCAGTCTACCTTATATCCTCCTGTAGTAAAGGAGGGATTGAGGGGGCCTTTATAGAGGGACTAAGTTACTACTCCCTACTAAAGGAGATGGGTGTAGATGTAAGGGGTATAATACTAAACAGGGTTTACAACTTCCAACTCTTTGAAAAGGTTAGGAGGATAGGGGAGGAGATAGGGGTAAAGGTAATAGGTGTTAAGAAGGTGGAGGGAGGGGAAGGTAGAGGACTTATACCTGAGGTGGAGATAGACTACGAGAGGTTCTGTAGAAGTGCCATGGAGTTAGATATTGATATAGAGATTCCACCCCTTGATATGGATAAGAAGGGGGAGAATAAAGATTTTGAATTCCACCTTAGAAGGTGGGTTTCCAGATTTTTTAATCAATCTTGTATCTTAAAATAGCAGCTATACCCTTAAATGCCTTGGATATCTGACTACCCTCCTCAGTCTCTGTGGAGATGATCTTCAAGGTTGTACCAGTTTCCTCACAGAGTCTTGCAAAGTACTCTATAATATCCTCTTTCTCTGCTATATAGAGCATCCCACCACACTTTGGACAGGATTTATTCTTTAGATCTTCCTCAAACTTTTGAAGTTCCTCATTTTTCACATTTACCTCCTGGGTAAAGTCACAGTTGTTACATTTCACAGTTACCCTAGTCATGTTTATGTCGTCTGTAATGATAAGGGTATCTACAGCACCCATCTCTAGATACCTCATAACCTCCTTTTCACCGTAGGCTGCAAGGCCACCGTCCTCCTTTATAAGCTCCTTGAAGAACCTCTGGACAACCTCCCTCTCCTTCATCAACTCTATATCCCTTAAAACATCAGAGGCCTTTTCCAGAAGTTCCCTTATTCCAAACTCCTCGGTATAACAGATATCAAAGGTATCTATCACTATCTTCCTAAGTTCATGGTTTAGGTAATTCTTCTTTACAAACTCAATCTTTGTATTTCCAGGCCCTCCAATAAGTATACCCTTCAACTTCTTCTCCTTCAGTAGAGGTAGGAACTCCTCATTTGCATACTCACCTACCCTCTTCATAAACTGATGTGCAGCGTCATCTATCAACCTCTCCAGTCTTCTTGCAGATTGTCCACCGGCCTTGAACTTCCCAGGAACCCCACTGGTCAGTCTCTTCAATACCTGGATATTCTTACCCTTGACTATTCCAATTGTAGCCTCGTTTCTGTCTATAAGTATAATACCGTATACGTCCTTCTCCTCCAGGAAGTCCTCCAGGGGTTCTGTGTAGAACTGGGAGTCACACCTGTATATAAAGGTCTTTATAGGTTCAGGTGGTTCCAGTACGTAGGTCTCCATCTTCTCAGTCCCAGGCCCTCCCCTGGGAACCATCCCTGAGAATATGATAACCCCCTTCTCAAGGGGCTCCTTTAGAAGTTTTAACCTTTGGAGTATGGCCTCAATTGCAGATTGGACATTTTTCCTTGTTGTTTTACTTTTGATGTTGGAGGACTGGGAGAGTTCCTCCCTTAGGTACTGGGTTACATCGGATATTCTTCTCCTGGCAGGTATGTAGAGGCTTATCAGCTCAGTACCCTTTCCCTTTTTACTCTTCAACTCCTTAATGGCTTTTTTAAATAGATAGAGGTCCTTCTCCTTCTTACCACTCTCCATCTAACACCACCGTAATCCTTTTTATAAAGCATTGGGTATTTATTAACATTATTTATACGGTAGGAAAAATTTCAATCCCCTGGTGAAAGGTGATGGAGATATACCTAAGGTTTCTCTACTCCCTTGTTATAGTGATGATTCTGGCCTATATAATAAAGAAGAGGGGTTATCTCGACGATACAGGTTTGGCAGTCTCAACTCTCATGGCCTTTATTATACTTATGGTGACAGATATAAAATGGTTGTTGATAATCTTAAGTTTCCTGGTACTAGGTAGTTTAGTTAGTAGGATAGGATGTTCTAAAAAAGCATCTATGAAACTTTACGAGTGTAAGAGATCCTTAAAGAATGTAATTGCAAATGGACTGGTGGCGATTTTAATAGTGATAATGTATATGCTAGGTATCCTGGATTACAACACAGCCCTCTTTGGATATGTGGGGGCTATCTCTGCAGCTACTTCAGATACCTTTTCCTCTGAGTTAGGTGTACTCTCTAAGGAGACTCCAAGGTTGATAACTACCTTTGAGAAGGTTGAAAGGGGTACTGATGGAGGTGTAACACTCTGGGGTATTGTTGCAGGTTTGATAGGTGGTTTCCTTATAGGACTTTTAGCCACCTTACTCTTTAACAACTACTACCTCCTTATAGTAGGTACCCTCTCAGGTATTCTGGGGAACCTCTCTGACAGTATCTCTGGGGCACTCTTTGAGAGGAGAGGGATACTGAACAAGGAACATGTCAACCTTATATGTACTATTGTTGGTTGCATCTCTGCAATGGTGATGTATTTAGGACTTGTTAAGTACTTTTAGGTTTTATACACCTGTATTATAGAGAGGTACCAATAACCTACCGTTAAATAGAGGGGCCCCTATAGTAGATTAGGGGTGATAGTATGGTTATAAGTGTTAAGGATTTTAACCCTGAACTTCCAGCGAAATTAGTAGAGATAGGAAAAAGGATAGGAGAGGAGGATGTAATAAGATCCTTCACCAGGTGCTACCAGTGTGGAACCTGTACAGGAGGATGTCCCAGTGGAAGGATAACTGCCTATAGAACTAGGAAGTTAATAAGGGCTGCTATTTTTGGACATGAGGATTATATAAAAAGTGACGACCTCTGGAAGTGTACAACATGTTATACCTGCTACGAGAGATGTCCAAGGGAGGTTAAGATCACAGAGATCATCAAGGCCATGAGGAATTTAGCCTTCCAGATGGGTTACGTTGCCCATAGAAAGACAGCACTCTATGTATATCTAACTGGACATGCAGTACCAATTAACGACAAGATAAAGGAGGTAAGGAAGAAGTTGGGACTCTCGGAGGTGCCACCTACAACCTACAAGTATCCCAAGGTACTGGAACATATAAGGAGAATTATGGAGGATACTGGATTCTGCAAAAATGCTGGAATTAATCCTAAAACTAAGAAGTTGGAGGATATTAGGAAAAAGGATTTGAAAAGGTGAAATTATGAAGGAGATGGAGTTCCTGTTCTTCCTGGGATGTATTGCACCTAACAGGTATCCAGGTATAGAGAGTGCCACCTACAAGGCGTTGGATAAGTTAGGTATAAAACTATATCCCTTTGAGAAGGCCTCCTGTTGCCCTGCTCCAGGGGTATTTGGTTCCTTCGATCTACTTACCTGGCTCACCCTTGCAGGGAGAAACCTCTGTGTTGCAGAGGAGAGGGGGCTAGATATACTCACCATCTGTAACGGTTGCTACGGCTCCCTCTACGAGGCAAATCATATACTCAAGGAGAATGAGAGGGCAAGGGAGAAGGTAAATAAGATCCTCTCAAAGTACGGCTACGAGTATAAGGGAAAGGTCCAGGTTAGACATCTACCAGAGGTACTCTACTTCGACTACGGTCCAGATGCCATAGCGGAGAAGGTTGTTAGGCCACTTAATTTAAATGTGGCGGTCCATTACGGATGCCACTACTTGAAACCTACAGATATTAAAAAGATTGAGAGTGCAGAAAGACCAAGATCCTTTGACGCCCTTGTAGAGGCCATAGGTGCCACATCTATTAACTACCTGGATAAACAGATGTGCTGTGGTGCTGGAGGAGGTGTAAGGGCCAGGGACTTAGAGACTGCATTGAAGATCACAGAGATAAAGATTAAGAATATACTCAACGCTGGAGGAGACTGTGTTACAGAGGTATGTCCCTTCTGCCATCTACAGTTTGACAGGGGACAGATAGAGATAAAGGAGAGATTTGGAAGGGAGTACTCCCTGCCAGTTATACACTACTCCCAGTTGCTAGGCCTTGCCATGGGTATGAAACCTGAGGAGGTTGCACTGGATCTACACTTCATATCCTGTGATCCAGTACTTGAGAAGTTGGGACTAAAAGAATAACTATTTAAAATCTTCAGGTGATACCTCCTCTAGACGGTATTGGAAGTCACCATCTATATACATCTTAAACTCCCCTGGTGTTAAAAGTATTTTTTTATATCTTATGGAGTCGTCCAATACCACCCTTGGACAGGCACATACAACGTAGGCGTCTACATTGTATACAAGATCTTCAGGGTTGATATTATCTAGCAATATAGGTATGTACTCTATACCCCTCTCCCTCAATATATTAATCACCCTTTTAAAAACCCCTATTCTACACTGACCCTTCTTTACAGAGAGTATTACTCCAATTTTCCTCGGGGGGTTTAAATGTAACTTTGAAATTACCCCTAACCTCCTCTTAATAAAACCTTCAACCTCCTCTTTTTTAATCTTGGAGAACTCCCTGGTTATAGGGTTGTATATAGGTATCTCCCTTCTAAACTTATAGGCCAACATTAGGGGGTGGAACCTTCCACTCCCTATGTAGAGGATGTCCCTTCCATCCTCCAAGGTCATATCTACCCTACATCCAAGTATTACCTGGGGATTGTACCTCTGGAGGATCTTTTTAAATTGTACTGTGGTAGTTACTACAGGATCCCTGCACCTTTTAAGTATCTTCTCAATATCCCTATAGATCTCCCTTAAATGTTCCCTATCAGGTTTGTAGTAGGCGGGGACATAGAGGACTGGTATCTCCGATCTTACATAGGGTAGGGCCTCATGCCCATAGTGAACTATAAGGTCTACATCTAGATACTTCCCCTCCCTGTCACATAAATCACAGGCTCCAAAGGCACTTCCACCCCACATTATAAGCTCTATATCCTCTATCCCCCTTTCTCTAAAATATCCCCTTATACCCTCTATCTCCCTCTCAACCTCTAACTTCAGACCCTCAGGAGCCTGGAAGAGTATCCTCTTTCCCTTACATCTCAGGATCTCCTCTATTACCCTCTCCCTCTCCAAGTCCCACATTACCATCAACCCTTCTGATTATTCCCTTTTATAGGAAAGGTATTTAACAAGCATTAAAGATCCTATTGCAAAAATAACCAGTGGAATTGATAGTGTAATCAATGCCATAAAGATAAAGTTATCATATCCCAACCTTGGAAGGGAAAGCATAAGTGCTACGCCTGTAAACACTGCTATTCCATATAACAATAGAACTCCCTGCTTCTCGGTAAGTTTAGCCATATTCACACCTCCCCTGTATGGTTAACAATAGCCCTTCATTCTTTTCTCTTACTTACAACCCTGATATCGCATATCCTGGTATGTGGATATTGTCCATCCTTATCCTTCTCAATAGCCTTTACCATATCCCATATAGTTAGGAGAGCCGCTGAGACACCTGTAAGTGCCTCCATCTCCACCCCTGTTTTATAGGTAGTCTTTACCCTCACCTCCACCTCTATCCCATCTCTCTCTAACTTGAAGGTTACATTTACCCCAGTTATAGGTAGGGGATGACAGAGAGGTATAATATTAGGGGTATTTTTCACAGCCATTATCCCAGCAATTTGAGCTGTGGTTAGTACATCTCCCTTTATTACTTCCTTTCTGGATATGGCCTCCACTGTAGAGGGTTTCAACTTGATAAAGCCCCTTGCAATACACTCCCTATTTTTCTCCTCCTTCTCTGAGATGTCTACCATCTTTACGCCCTTTTCATCTAGATGGGTAAGCATATTTTTCACCTCTAATAAGTATAAATAAGGGAGTCCCATATTAAACATTTATGAAACTTGAAGGTACTACCAGGAGGATAATGGAACTTCTAACGGAGTGCAACACAGTTAAGGAGATTTCAAGTAGGTTGAATATTCATCCCAAGAATGTAGATAGGTATATAAGGGTTTTGAGAGATCTAGGTTTAGTGACTACAAAGAAGGGTAAAAAGGGAGGAGTCTACTTAACAGAGGAGGGGAGGTATCTGTTGGAGAGGGGGCATGTGAGCCTCCTGACAAGAAAGATCAGGATAGTAGCTGAGGACAGGATAGGGTTACTGGCAGATATATCCTCCAAGATATCTGAGATAGGGGGAAATATACTCTCTACAACCCTGGAGAGGGAGGACAACCAGGTGGTTATCTGGCTTGAGATAGAGAATGTGGATGTGGAGAAGTTGAGGGAGGTGTTAGGACCTTACGTGAAGAGTTTGGTGGTAGTATGATAGAGGTGGAGTTAAAGGTTAAAGTAGATAAGGAGGAGGTGGAGGACCTCTCCCATAAATTAAAGGAATTGGGATTTAAAAGGTATGGGAAGGTGGAGGAGATAGACACCTACTTCAAGGGTATAGACAGGGATTTTAGAGAAACTGATGAGGCCCTCAGGATAAGGGAGTCTATAGACCTAGAGAGAGGGGATAGGAGGTACTACCTAACCTACAAAGGTCCAAAGTTGGACAGTATATCTAAGACCAGGGAGGAGTACCAGGTGAAGGTAGAGGATGGAGACACTACAAAAATTATACTGGAAAAACTTGGATTTAAAAAGGTGCCTCCACTTAGGAAGGTAAGGGAGATATATAAGAAGGATGATGTGACAGTATCTATAGATAGGGTGGAGGATATAGGGTACTTCCTTGAATTTGAAAAAAGTGTTAAATCTGAATCTGAAAGAGAGGGGGCTATTAGAGAACTTATGGACCTTATAAGAACCCTGGATTTAGATGAGGGAAGATTGATAAGGGCATCCTACCTAGAACTTAGGGATAGTTATGAGGAGAAGGGATAAAAATAAATACTCCAAGTATAATAAAAATATAGGGATGAGGAAGCTACTGGCCATAGTTGTTGGCCTGATTATGCTCCTCTCCCTAATACCCTACTTCCTCATAGGCTGGTAGTTAGTACTTCATAGTTAAGTGATAGGCCATATTGGCCCAGTCATCCAGTATCTCGTTGATACTTTTGTAACTGGCCACCTTCTTTTTTTTAGCTATTTTTTTCAATTTGCATAAGATACATCTCATCTCGTAGTCAGACATCATAGGGGCCGTAAGTAGTAGTCCAATGGCTAAAACATCTATCTCCTCTATATCCAGGGTATCACCCTCTCTCCCCATGGTAAAAACCTCCACAGTGTTAAAGAATACTTGAAACAAAGTAAAGAAAACTTTAACTATATATTACTTTCTAAAAGGGGCAGTATTACTATTATCCCTGTTAGTAATACTATTTAATACTTTCCATTCAAAAGTATTACCGGTGGAAGGATGAAGATAGCAGTTATTGGAGCCTCTGGAAGGATAGGTTCTACAGTATCCTTTTTACTTGCAAGGGAACCCTCTATAAAACATATAGTTCTCATATCCAGGGAGAAGTCCTTGAAAAAATTGGAAGGTATTAGGATGGATATGTACGACGCCCTTGCAGCTGAGGCCAGAGATGCAGAGATAGAGATCTACAGTGACAAAGAGATTCCAGATGCTGTAGATGGTAGTGAGATTACAGTGATCTCTGCAGGGGTGCCAAGGAAGGACGGTATGTCCAGGTTGGATCTGGCGAAGGTAAATGCAAAGATTATCAAGAACTATGTAAAGGATATATCTAAGACCTGTGACACCAAGTTGTTTATAGTGACTAACCCTGTAGATATTATGACCCAGAAGGCACTCTTTGAAAGTGGTTATGACAGGAGCCAGGTCTTTGGACTAGGTACCCATCTAGACTCCATGAGGTTTAAGGTGGCTATTGCAAAGTACTTTGGGGTACATATTGGGGAGGTGAGGACTAGAATCATAGGAGAGCATGGGGATACTATGGTACCCCTTCTAAGTGCAACGGCAATTGGAGGAATACCTATAAGTAGGATGCCAGGTTTTGAGAACCTCCCCTACAGGGAGATAGTGGAACTTGTGAAAAGTAGAGGGGAGGAGATTATTAGATTAAAGGGAGGTTCAGAGTATGGTCCAGCCTCTGCAGTGGTTAACGTAATAAGGACCATAATCAACGACGAGAAAAGGGTACTAACACTTTCCACCTACCTCGATGGGGAGATAGACGGTATAGGTGGTGTATGTATAGGGGTGCCAGTTAAGTTAGGTAGGAAGGGTATAGAGGAGATAGTACCTATAAGGTCCCGAGGAACTTGAAACCTTTAAACACTCTGTCCAGGTTTTAAAGGCCTGCTGGGAAAGTATAAAGGATATTTAGTTTCCCCTTTTCTTAACCCTCTTTCGCTCCAGGGGACTTCCACAGATCTCACAGACCTCCTCCTGGTAGTCTATAGGGTATATCCTCTTACATCCTCTACATACAAGTCTCCATGTAAACTCCTCCCTTATCCCCCTGGCTATTACAGGTCTAAATGGGACAGAGAGTTTCCTGGCTACGTTCTGTAATCCGTAGTCGTCTGTATAAAGTATTCCACCTAGGTCTATAGCCAGGGCCAGTATCTCCATATCACATTGAGAGAGGTTATCCCCAGTTTCCAAGGAGGCTTTTTTTACCCTTTCTACAGTTTCCCTTCTAGGTTCCCTGATAAATAACTTCCCATACTCCAGGGCGAGATAGATAACATCCCTCTTACTTTTCACCTCTTCCACTACACCACTGGTGGTATAGTGCTCCCCCTTCTCCAGGGAGGGGTTGTAACCATGGATAAAAGAGGAGGCGTCTAATACCTTTACTAGGTTGCCATGGAGTTCCTTCCTAGGTATAAATACTGCCCTACCCATCCTATCCCTGTAAAAATAAAAAAGAGATTATAGCCCTATATCCCTTTTCCTATTTCTATAGAGGTATATTGCAAAGCCTATAGATGCCAGTACTATAGCTATTACTAGTATCCCAATTCCGGCGTAGATATAGTAGTTGTTTATATATGGGAATATGTCCTCCTCGTTGGGTATTCCATCCTGGTCTATGTCCAGGGCAAGGGATTTCGCCTTCAGGGCAAGTTCCTCTGCCTTGGTATAGTCACCCTTCTTAAATGCAGCCTCTGCCTGGGCAAGGAGTAACTCAGCTTTTTTTACGTTATACTTCAACATCTCCTCTAGGATGGTTAATCTGGCGTCTTCTATTATCTTTTCAACTTCCTTAGCCTGTTTACTTATCTCTATAGCCTTTCTCTTAGCTTTTAAGGCAAGTTCCTCTGCCTTGGTATAGTCACCCTTCTTAAATGCAGCCTCTGCCTGGGCAAGGAGTAACTCAGCCTCTTTTACGTTGTATTTTAACTTTATCCTTGAGATGGTTGATCTGGCATCTTCTATTATCTTTTTAAGCATAGCCTCCCAGGGGCTGAAGAGGTATACCTCACCTCGCAAGGTGTCCCCACTTCCTGCAGCTATATATCTACCATCTGGTGTTATTGCCACTGACTTAACATCTCCATATGTCCAGTGATCCCAGAGTACTCCCCCATCACTGTTTAAAAGGTAGACCCTGTTGCCACTACCCCCAGCAGCTATGTACTTTCCATCAGGTGTTATTGTTACAGCGTCCACATCGCCCGCTGTCTTATATCTCCAAAGTAACACTCCATCTTTGTTGAAGAAGTAAACGTGATCGTCGTCACTTCCTGCAACTATGTACTCCCCATCTGAGGTTATAGCCACTGAGTTAACACTTCCATCTGTCCAGTGATCCCAGAGGTACTCTCCCTCTTTGTTGAAGAAAGAGACCTGACCTGATTTACTGTAACCGTAAACTCCCCTGTCACCACTTCCTGCAACTATGTATTTACCATCTGGTGTTATTGCCAAGGAGTTAACATCCCCCTGTGTCTTATATCTCCAAAGTAACACTCCATCTTTGTTGAGGAAGTATATGTAGTTATTCTCACTTCCTGCAACTATGTATTTACCATCTGGTGTTATTGCCACTGATAGGACGTTATCATCTACGTTATACTTCCATATCACTGCCCCATCTCTATCTAGAAGGTATACGTGATCGTCGTCACTTCCTGCAACTATGTACTCCCCATCTGAGGTTATAGCCACTGAGTTAACACTACCCCCTGTCTTGTACTCCCATAACAGTATTCCCTCTACACTGAAGAAGTAAACGTGATCGTCGTCACTTCCTGCAACTATGTACTCCCCATTAGGTGTTATAGCTACGGAATTGACCTTATCCTCTGCTTTATAGTTTCTCAGTACCTGTCCCTTTTTATTGAAGATATATACCTTACCACCTTCTTCAAGGAGGTAGTGGGTTCCACTTCCAGCAACTATATACTCCCCATCAGGAGTTATTGCCACAGAGTTAATATCACTCTCTGTCTCGTATTTCCAGAGTAAATCCTCCTCTTTCTCAGCGTATATCATGTTCACCAAACCTAGCATTAATGCCAAGGCGGCTAGTATTAACAACTTTTTCCTCATTTCTACCACCTAAAATCCCTTCATTAAAAATTTTCCCCCTTTACACTCTTTTTTCTGCCCCCTATTATTATATAAATATTTCTTGAGATTATACTCCTCTACCTCTGTAGTACTCTATGGATTTTAATACAGAGGAGACCACCATCTCCCTTATGTTTTTAACATCCTTCTCAAGGTCCTCCAGTATCTCATGACACCTTCTCCTTATACTGTCCCCCCTATCCCTACTGTAGGGACATACCTCCTTATCCCTGTAGTACTGGATACCACATTCCTTCAAGGCCTTTAAGATATCCTTCTCTGAAACACTTAGTAGAGGCCTTACTATGGTACATGGTCGTAGTCTAAGTTTAAACTCTTTGAAGTCAAAGGTAGTCTCCTCAAAATTTTTAATAGGTTCTAGAACCCTTATAATGTCTCCCTTAAAGATATTTGCCAGTACAGTATCTGAGTTATCCTCTAGGGTATGTCCCAGACATATCTTTATCTTGTTCTTCTCAACCCCCTTCTCAACTAACTCCATGGCAAAGTTAGTTAGGAGATATCTTCTAACTATGGAGCAGGAGAAGCAGGGGGAGTATACAATACCTGTAGAGTTGTCTGAGAGTAGCTGGGACATCTTAACTACATCCTCCTTAAAGGATATCAATTTGTGGGGGATATTTAGGGCCTCGCAGTGCTCAACTATCTTTTTTACACTTTCACTCTCAGGATGCCAGGGTCTAATACCCCCCACATTCACATCTACTGTAAGGGCGTATATCTTCACCCCAAATCTACGTCTATAGGATTCCAGAAGATGAAGTAGTGCCAAACTGTCCTTGCCCCCACTTAACCCTACTATCAACACATCCCCTGGCGATATTATACGGTATCTGGATACATACCTCCCCATCTTCTGGGATATTAGCTCGTAGCTCTCAGAGTAGATTACAGGTATCTTAAATCTCCTCTCTATCTTCTCCTTCTTTGCCCTGGATATTCCAGCTAGCCTTCTACTGTTTACAATAATCTTGTCCCTCCTAATAGTTAGATAGGAGGGGTTACAGTATCTCTTTAACTCTCTGATATCTATCTCCCTCAAGATCTCCCTCTACGAAAGATTTAAATAGTAGGAGGTATACCCTCTTTCTAATTAAGTAACGTCCCTGCTATTTTTTATTTTTATAAACATCCTGGGAGGTTATCTATATGCCTGCTCCAAGGTATAGATCTAGGTCTCTAAAGAAGGTTTTTAAGAGAGGACCAGGTAACAGAACATTGATACACTACAGGAGGAGAAAACCTGATAAGGCAAAGTGTGCCCAATGTGGCGCCATCCTAAATGGTGTCCCAAGGGGTAGGCCCTCCGAGATCAGGAAATTATCTAAAACAGAGAAGAGGCCTGAGAGGCCATACGGTGGTTACCTCTGTCCAAGGTGCCTAAGGAGATTGATGATAGAGAGGGCAAGAAATTTAAAGTTATAAGGTGTTGTGATGATAATAACCATTGGAGGACCTCCTGGTAGTGGAACTACAACAATATCCAAGATGATTGCTAAAAAGTATGGTTTGAAACATGTATGTGCAGGGTTTATCTTCAGGGAGATGGCTAAGAAGATGAACATGGATCTCTCAGAGTTCAGTAGGTACGCAGAGGAGCATCCAGAGATAGACAGGGAGATAGATGCCATGCAGGTAGAAATTGCAAAGGAGGGGAACGTAGTACTAGAGGGGCGACTTACAGCCTGGATACTGAAGAAACATAACATAGAACCTACACTTTCCATATGGCTAAAGGCTCCTCCAATGGTTAGATGTGAGAGGATAAGTAAGAGGGAGAAGAAGGATATGGAAAAAACCCTCTCGGAAATGATTGAGAGGGAGAAAAGTGAGAAAAAACGTTATAAAGAGATCTACAACATAGATCTAGAGGATCTCTCTATCTATCACCTTGTCCTAGACACCTCACGTTGGGATGTAGATGGTGTATTTAACATCATCTGTAAGTGTATAGACAGTTTAAAAAAAGAGGAAGGGTGAAAGAATGGCTGCAATTGAAGTGGGAAGGGTATGTGTTAAAACAATGGGAAGAGAGGCAGGAAAGATCTGTGTCATAGTAGATGTAATAGACAAGAACTTTGTTTTAATAGATGGGAATGTGAAGAGGAGGAAGTGTAATATAAAACATATAGAGCCCACCGAGAAGAAGGTAGATATTAAAAAGGGTGCCTCAACTGAGGAGGTTAAGTTGGCCCTGGACGCAGCAGGGCTTTTAGAATAACTACTTTTTTATCCCCTGAGAGGGTGAAAATATCAAGATACTTCTCAGGCATGAAATCTGTGATAGGTTAGAGGATATTGTAAACAATCTAAGGGTTTCAAAACACTGTATAGGCTGTCAAGGTCTAGACTTAAGTAATCCTAACCCCTATCATCACCCCTCTATAGAGATTACCCAGAGGTGCCAACATAACTGTATATTCTGTTACTCCAGGTTACTTAAAGTAAAGGAGGGTATATACGGTATAGATCCTAAAAATCCAGATACTAAAAATTACACAGCTGTAACTATTAGTCAGTACGGAGAACCTCTACTCTATCCAGAGAAGGTTAAAAGGGCTATTGAATTTACAAAATCACTTAACTTAAGGTGTGACCTCCAGACAAACGGGGTAAATCTAGATAAAGATTTAATAAGGGAGTTTAAAGACCTAGGGCTGGATATCCTCATGGTAAGTCTAAGTGCCTCCACCCCAGAGACCCATGAGAAAATAACTGGGTCTAAAACCTTTGAGAGGATACTGGAGAATATAAAAATAGCCTCCAAGTATCTCTACACCATAGTTAGATGTGTGTATATCCCAGGCTTTAACAGGAATGAGTTAATAGAACTCTCTGAAATCTTAAGTAAGGAGAGTAAGGTTAAGGAGATAATGGTACACCACCTGATAGTTCACAGGGGAAACAGGGATAGGTTGGAGGGCATATGTAACGTTGAAGGTGTTGGAAGAGTAAGGGACCTCCTACTTCTAGTAGATGAGATGGGGAAGAGGGCACCTGATATCAAGGTAACTATCAAGGGATGTCTACTAGTTAATCTAAAGGGTGTAGATGGGTACCTTCTTAACTCCATGACCCTGGACTGTTTCTCAGAGGTGCCTGTAATAAAGAGGGAGTACTATCCCTTCTTTTAATACACCCTCTCCATAATAAAATCTGCTATATCCTCTAACTTTTTCCTCTTATTTTTATCAAATATTTTTAGATACTCTTTGGCCTCTGTAACATACCTCTTTACCATCTCCCTGGCAAATTCTATGGAGTCTTTAAGTATCTCAATAGCTTCCTCTATCTCCTCCTCCCTGGCATCTCTCTTTCCAAGGATCTCCAAGAGTCTTCTCTTTCTATCCTCTGGAAGATGTTGAAGGGCATGTATAACTATGAGGGTCTTCTTACCCTCCCTTATATCACTACCTATGGGCTTCCCTATTTTATCCCTATTGCCAATAAGGTCTAGGATGTCGTCCTGTATCTGGAAGGCTAGACCTATCCTCTTGGCGTACTCCCTGAGGGCCTCCCTCTCCTCGGGGGAACATTCCCCTATTATGGCACCTATCTCCACAGAGGTTACAATAAGGGCACCAGTTTTCTTGGAGATCATCTCCAGGTATTCCTCCATGGTAATATTCTCCCTCTCCTCAAACTCCATATCCATGGCCTGTCCCACACATACATCTACACAGGATCTGGAGAGTACCTTAAGGACTTCATGGGCCTTTTTAGAATCTCTTATATCTGACACTGCAACAAAGGCCTTTGCATAGAGGAGATCTCCTGCAAGGATAGCCATGGGTTTTCCATATACTACGTGAACAGTGGGTATTCCCCTCCTCCTGTCGTCGTTATCCATTATGTCGTCGTGGATAAGGGTGTAGTTGTGGATCAACTCAACTGCAAGGGCTGCAGGAAGTACCTCCTCTATCCTCTCCCCCTTTAACATATAGGTAATAACTGTGAGATAGGGCCTTATCCTCTTACCTCCTGCCAGTAGAAGATGTCTAGAGGCCTTGTATATAGTACCCTCGCCCTCTAAATATCTATTTAACTCTCTATCAATGAGAGATAGGATATCCTTGTCAAAGGGTTCCATCTTTTCACCTTAATTAAAAAATTAGGATTAAATAATTCTCTCGAATTTTAGACTCTGGCCATTTCTAAGTAGATGTACATCCTCCCCCAACCTATAACCCTCCTCCTCTGCCAACTTGGCATAGGCTGTTGTAAGGTTGAAATCTCCATGGGAGGGTATTACATGTTCAGGGTTAATCCACCTTAGCATGTCCCTGTGATCCTCCTTAGAGGCATGTCCAGAGACATGGGCTCCCTTAAAGACCCTTACCCCCAATCTCTTTAAACGGGCCTCTAACATATACCTCTGGGCGGCGTTCATAGGGTTAGGTATTACATCTGCAGAGAATACAACCTGGTCGTACTTCTCAAATTTAAAGGGTGTCTTCTCAGTAGCCATCCTGGAGAGTACAGCCCCCTCCTCTCCCTGATGCCCTGTTACTATAAGTAGATAATTCTCCTTACCCTCCTTCATGATCTCCCGGAATATCCTGTCTACGGCAGAGGGATCCCCTGCCATCCTTGTATCATCTGGAAACTTTACAATACCTATGTCCTCTGCTATACCACAGTACTTTACCATGGACCTCCCTATAAGTATAGGGGTTCTACCCATCTTCTCTGCAATCTCTGTTGCAGACTTTATCCTGGCTATATGGGAGGAGAAGGTTGTGACAATCACTGCATTTGACTGGTTGTCTGCACCTAGGAGATCATTTTTTAAAAGATCTGAGGCCACCTTCTCGGAGGGTGTCTTCCCCTCGTACTCAACCCTTGTACTCTCTGATATCATACATAGTACCCCTTCCTTACCTACCTTCTTTATAGCCCTGTAATCTGGCCTCTCACCTACCACTGGAAAGTTATCAAATTTAAAGTCGTTACCATAGACTATGGCGCCGTAAGGTGTGTGGAGAACTGGAAGTACAGAATCTGGGATACTGTGGGTTATATTTATAAACTCCAGGGTTAGGTTAGGTGTTAAGTCTATGGACTCCCTTGGATTCAGTGTAACTAGGGGGTTTCTTACATCGAATTTCTTCTCACTTAATATCTCCCTCTTAATAAGTTCTATGGTGTAGGGGGTTCCAATAATTGGGGCGTTGTACCTATGGGCCAACTTAGTTATAGCCCCTATGTGATCCAGGTGTCCATGGGAAACCACTATAGCCTTAACCTCACCTTCAATATTCTTCATCACTGTATCGTCTGGAATTATACCCATCTCAATTAAATTTAAACTGTGCATCTTGGAGATATCTGTATCCTCATGTATCAGTACCCTGTCTAGCATCAGACCCATGTCAAATATTATTATCTCACCATCTACGTTGATGGCAGTCATATTTTTTCCAACTTCCTCGTATCCTCCAATAGCAACTACTTCTAACTGCAAATCCACCACTCCCTTTTATTTTTTAATATAAAAACAATAACAACACTATAAACCCCCTACCTCCTACCTAGCATAGTTAAAAAATCCAAGTGTTTACCTAATTCTCTGTGTTTTTATAAGTAGTATTAATCTTTAACCCTTTATATCCAACCACTCCCTTAACTCTCCCTTTATTACGTACTTAGCCCTTCTTAGAGTTTCTATATTTTCACAACCTACCAGGAACATAGTTGTCTTCAACTCCTTAATCATCCTCTCAAGTACCTTTACAACTTCCCTACTACCTCTTAAGGCAGCTCTCAATACAGGTAGTGCAACTCCACAGCAGTGGGCACCTAGGGCTATAGACTTGGCCATATCTATTCCAGATCTTATACCACCACTTGCAATGATAGTACCTGGGAAGACATCCTTTACATAGAGTAGGGAGACTGCAGTAGGTATACCCCAATCTAGGAATCTCTTTGAAAACTCTCTAAACCCCCTATCCTTTATCCTGTAGTATTCCACCATAGCCCAGGAGGTACCACCACTTCCAGCTACATCTATACCATCAAAACCTATCTCCCTCAGTGTTATGGCATCCTCCCTGGAAAACCCCTCACCAACCTCCTTGGCTATAAAGGGTATATCCCTGTACCTCCTCTTATAGCTGGAGATAATATCCTTGAGGACACATATCCCCTTGAAGTTAGTATTTCCCTCCGGTTGGATAGCCTCCTGAAGGGGGTTGAAGTGTATGGCCATGGCATCTCCCTCAACCATCTCTACAGCCCTCTCAATAGTATCTTCGTTCCATCCATCCTCTATAAAGTTAACAGCTCCCAAGTTACCTATAACAAGGGGTATATCGTAATCCCTTACCACCCCGTAAGTATCTTCAACACTACTATCTACTATACCTGCCCTCTGGGAACCTACACCCATTCCCAGGTTAAGCTCCTCTACAGCCTCTGCAATATTTTTGTTTATCTCCTTTGCCTTTGGATGACCTCCAGTTATACCTGTTACAATAAGAGGGGCGTCTAACCTCTTTCCAAAGAGATCTGTTGTAGTGTCTATCTCCTCTAAGTTANAGTTGGGCACCCCCCTATGGATCAACTCCACAGCGTTAAAGAGGGTACCTTTCTTATACTCTACGTCACAGTGATTACATATAAGGATATGCTCCAGCTTCCTCAGATGTATATCTCTATCCCCCATTGAATCACCTTTTTTATAGAAAAAATTATTATAGGTGTTAAAAAAATTGGAGGATACTATGAGGGTGATAGGGATAACTGATCTACATGGCAGATATCACCATCTAAGTAGGGTACTTCAATACAAACCAGATGTACTCCTTGTCTCAGGGGATATTACACACTTTGGTAGGGACTTGAAGGTGATAGATTACTTAAGGTATCTGCAAGAGGAGGGTATAAAAGTATTTGCAGTTCCTGGGAACTGTGACACCCTTGAGGTTATAGAGAAGATGAACAAGTTAGGTATAAACCTAGATGGAAGATGGGTCAATATAGGTGGTATCTACTATGTAGGTATTGGTGGAAGTAACAAGACACCCTTCAACACCCCCAACGAGTACTCCGAGGAGGAGTTATACTTTAAATTTATAAACACCGTTAAAGAGATTGGAGAGGATATTAAAGGTAGGTTTATACTCATAAGTCATGCCCCGCCTTACAACACAATGGCAGATAGGACCTTAGATGGTCACGTAGGTAGTGTGGCTATAAGAAGAATTATCCAGGAGTACAGTCCTGTACTGGTGGCCTGTGGCCATATACACGAGAGTAGATGTATAGACAAGCTGGGAAGTACATATATTGTAAACCCCTCTCCAAGATCCTTCTTCCTCTCTGATATCTCTACAGGGGAGGGGGTAATTGTAAAGGGTATAGAGTTGTATGACTTCTAACCTCTCCTGTACTCTAACTTGTCAAGTACGTTGTGAACTATATCTATACACTGGTTTGCATGTAACTCCAGGGGGGATAGGGATATCCTCTCCACCCCTAAATCCCTTAAAAACCTCTCATCCTCCTCACTTAGCCCTATGTGATCTCCAAGTATGAAGACAAAACCTCTCTCCCTCATCTCTGGATATGTCTCTTCATTTATAACCTCCTCTATAGGTCTCCCCTTTAGATGTAGGAGGTAGACATTTCTCCCCTCCCTTACCTTCTCAAGTACTATCTCCCTGAAGTCTTTTTTAGCATGGTATATACCTGGAGTACTCTCCCTCCACTGAGGTCCATGTTCCCTACTTAGAGCCTTCTTTATAAAAATAGCTATACTTCTCTCATCTGGGCTTACCCTCTTCAACTGGGATCCTACAAACTTTAAGGCCACTGGAGGGTTAGGTCTCCCATAGTGTACAGAGTAGAAGACAGTATCCCTCCTTATATCGTGGGAGAGGAAAAATGCACTACTTATACATCTACATACCAGGTCCAGCCTGCCACAACTACCTGGAAGGTCCTTGAGATTGATATCCCCGGAGGTTATGGCCTTGTTGGCCTTGAGAATAAACTCCCTCAAGGTTTTCACCTTAGACCTAGTACATCGAAGGTATCGTATATACCTCCCCTCTTTCCAGCAATGAATCTAATTGCAAGTATCACCCCATTTACAAAGGCCTGTCTACTACTGGCCCTGTGGGTAACCTCCAATCTTTCACCATCCCCTGCAAATATAACTGTATGCTCCCCTACAACATCCCCTCCTCTTATGGCGTGAATACATATCTCCTCTTTCTTTCTCTCCCCAAGGATACCTACCCTCCCGTAGATAATGGATACCTCCCTCTCTAGGTTGTCACTTATAATCTTGGCAGCCCTCAGGGCAGTGCCACTTGGAGCATCCCTCTTGTACCTGTGATGCATCTCCACTATCTCTATGTCGTAATCTCCAAGTTTTTTAGCTAAAAACTCCAAAACCTTAAAGAATATATTTACACCTATAGCGTAGTTTTGGGATATTACAGCGGCAACTCCATACTTTTCTATAGTACTTTCTATCTCCTTCCTCTGTTCCTCGGTAAACCCTGTAGTCCCAATAACTAGATTTATACCTTGAGGTGCAGAGACCTTAACAGTTTTTACAGTGGCTTCGGGGGTTGTAAAATCAACGAGGACATCAGGTTTACTCTCCTTTAAAACCTCCTCCAATCTATCTGCAGTCTCTAATACCACCCCCACCTCACCTATGCCCAACAACTTACCAATATCTTTTCCCCTCTTCTCATGGTTGGGAGCCTCAACTGCAGCGACTAACTTAAGATCTGGATGTTGACATAAACTTTTTATAATTCCACTACCCATCCTCCCCAGGGCGCCAGTTACTGCAACCTTAATTACCATTGAATCACCTTTTATTTTGTAGATGCCATTCTTTTAAGTCTTCTCTTTAGCTTTTTCTCCCTTACCATTGGGATCTTAATAACGTTACCACAGTTTAGGCACTTTATAGCTACATGGGGACAGCTCTTGTCACTGACAGTTCTCACGGTACAGTTCACCCCGTAGACAAGTATTGTAAGACACTTCTTACATATCCTCCTCTTCCACTTCTTTGGAAAACGTACCCTTGCCTTCATTGCAATCCTTCTACTTAACTCTATATACCTCCTCATCCTCTCCAGTTGACCTTTCCTATAGGCCTCTTCAGCAAGATTCATAAGGATCTCTATCCTCTCCAGGGCTATCTCCTTTATCTTTTTTATCTTCCTTTTACTGTATCCCATGTTTTCACTTCTGCCAACCCTCTAACAACTTAGCCACTGCAAAACTTGGAGTGCAGAGGGACACCTCCCTTCCATACATCTCCCCTATAGATAGCATACTGTAACCCTCCAGGGCCTCCCTCAGTATCCCCTCCCCAAGACCTGTAATAACAACATCTTCAATACCGTACCTCTGGGAGATACGATCTACGTTATATCTGATCGTATCTAGAAGTTTACTGTAGAGTTGATGGGATATATCTACTATTTCCTCCTCCTTTACCTCCTCTAGATCGCTACATAGTATCCTAGCTACCCTCCTCATACAACTCTCCCTGTCCACAGGGGAACCATCTGGTGTATCACAGGTATAGTCCTCTTCCCCTATCTTATTCAGTATAAGGTTTATATCCCCTGTTATGGAGAAGTACTCAGAGGCTACATTGGTCTTACAACCTCTAAAGGTTACAGTACTACTGAGAAAGGAGAGGGGGGTTCTAAGTGTCCCCACATATACCAACTGGTTACTCATCAACCTCTTTAGATCTGTCTTTTCAGCCAGTACCTTCCCCTCCCTTATAGGTATGATATCTGTTGTTGTAGAACCCATATCTACAAGTATACAGGTGTCACAGATATCCCTTATTACAAAGTAGGCAGTGGCAGTCCAATTTGAGGCCGAGACTTTAATATAGTCCCTCCTGGCAGCATCTACATCTAGAAAGTTCCCCTCTACATCAAAGATATAGATATCCTTGTTGGGAAAGGCCCTTTCCACAGTTTTTAATATATCCTCCACACCCTCCCTCTTACTCCTGTATCTATCCACCAGCTCAGCTGTCATAACTATACCAACTTTTTCCACATCCTCCCTGTTATATCTCTTTAAAAGTTCCTCAAGTTTGTCCCTTCTCTTCCACAGGGGGAGGTAGATGTGATGTATCCTGTAATCCCCTCCCTTTAACTCAGTTACCTTTGTATTTGCCCCTCCTATATCAATCCCAAGGATCACAATACCACCTTATATAAGATAACCCTTATTTTTATTTAAATTAAGTTAAGGTTGATAACATGAGACTCTTTGGAACCTCAGGTATAAGGATGAAGGATCTAGATCCCCAGATCGCCTATAAGATTGGTTTTGCCCTATCCCAGAAGGTGAAGGATGTAGTTGTTGCCAGGGATAACAGGACTACTGGGGAGTTGATAAAGAGTGCCCTCATATCAGGTCTCTTAAGTGGAGGGGCTACAATTACAGATATAGGTATTGCCCCCACTCCAACCTTAGGTTTTTCCACGAGGAAAGGGGAGGTAGGTGTTATGATAACTGCCTCCCACAACCCTCCAGAGTACAACGGTATAAAACTCTTTAAAAGGGAGGGTACCCCCTACAGTCCTGAGGAGGAGAGGGAGATAGAGGAGATTATATTTAGAGGTAACTTTAAAAGGGTGGATTGGAGATCTGTTGGAGAGGTGTTAAGGGATGAGAATGCACTAAGGGAGTACAGGGGCCATATCCTTAAACATCTCTCCATATCTAGGGAGTTTAACGTAGTTGTGGATTGTGCCAACGGGGCAAGTGCTGTTATCTCCCCCTATCTATTTACAGATGTTGGATCCCATGTTATATCCCTAAATGCCCATGTAGATGGGAGGTTTGTAGGGAGGATGCCTGAACCCAGTGGGGAGAACCTCCAGGAGACCATGAGAATAGTTAAGGGATTAAATCAGGGAGGAGGAAATTACATAGGGATAGCCCATGACGGAGATGGAGACAGGATGGTGGCTATAGATGAGAGGGGTAGGATAGCTGATTTTGACAAGTTACTTGCAGTATTCTCTAAATATATAGTGGAAAAAACTGGGAGTAAGGTGATAGTAACTACGGTGGATGCCTCCATGTCCCTGGAGGAGTACCTTGGAGATAAAGTTAAGGTTATTAGGACCAAGGTTGGAGATGTGGCAGTGTCCCAGGCACTCTCTAGATACGGGGCCCTCTTTGGAGGAGAACCCTCTGGTACCTGGATCCATGGAGATATACATATGACTCCAGATGGAATACTCTCTGGTTTAAGGATTCTGGAGATGATGGAGTACTTCGACGAGAAACTTTGTAACCTCTTAGATCAGGTACCCTCCTATGTAAACCTAAGGGAGAAGATACCCTGTGAGGAAAGTAAGAAGGCCCTTGTTATGAAGTACGTTATAGAACATGGGGAGAAGATATTCCAGAGGAGCCCTGAAACTGTAGATGGAGCTAGGTTTAACCTGGAGGATGGTTGGGTACTTATAAGACCCTCTGGAACTGAACCCTGTATAAGGATAAGGGTGGAGGGGAAAAATAGTACTATTGCAAGGGATCTCCTGGAGAAAAGTGTTAAGTTGGTAAAGGAGGCTTTAAGTGCCCTTAAGTATTAGGGGTATTCTTTTCCTTAGGTCTGTATATAACCTCCAGATGTGGATAGGCTATCTCAACATCCTTCTCTTTTTTGATCTTCTCTATTATTCTACTGAAGATCTCGGTCTTTACCTCTGCCCACTCAAAGACATTTACCAGGTATCTAACCTTTAACTCAATACCTCTCTCTAAGAAGTTCACCCTTAGAATAGGTCTGTCGTAGACCTTTGCACTTGTAAAGGGTCTAGGTTTATTTCTCCAGATCTCCGCCAACTCCTTCATAAGATCTCCCACTACCTCCTCACAGGCCTCTAAAACTAACCTCCTGGCCTTTTCAAAGTTACTCTCGTAGGTAACTACTACCTTGACGTTATCCCAGATATAAGGTGATCCCTTGGTGTAATTTGTTATGGCGTTAGTTAGTACGTAGGCGTTAGGTATTATAAGGGTTCTTCCAGTGGGCTCTCCAACAACCTCCCTTAGATAGATATGCATGGTGTCTATCTTGTATACGTCACCCATCCCTATGTTCTTTATGTATATTCTGTCGTTTATCTTGAAGGGCCTAGTTATCACTATATTTATCCACCCTGCAAAGTTCATAATAGGTCTCTGGAGTGCAAAGGTAAGGGCTGCACCTATAATACCTAGAGACATTAGAAGGGAACCTATGTCATTGTATAGAATGGAGATACCTATCAATCCGGCGACAAACCATGTTACATACTTGAAAACTGATGCAAAAATTGGATAGTCCCTTAACTCCCCCCTCTTTTCAAAGAATTCCCTTATCAACTCAAGGGAGATATCCAGGAATATCAAGGTACCTAGTATTAGGGCTGCCGTTATAACTATCTCGTTGATATACAACTCGAGGATAAATAGATACTTGTAGATCTTTAACTTGAGACATAGGTAGTAGAGTATTAAAATAAGGGCTAAAATCTTTATTAGGAATTTGCCCCGAAAGAGGATCTTCCTATCTATCATAACCTACCACATACTTACTACAACTGGGGGATTAGGTAAGTCCATATAGGGGTTCTTTTTTATCATGAGAATAGCATCTGTACCGTCCTCGTAGTACCTTGGTAGAAGCCTCTTGTCCATATAACCCCTCTTGTAGTAGAATAGTCTTGCCTCCCTGTTGTTGAACCTTACCTCTAGAGTTATATAGGCAACGTTGTACTTTTTAAATAGAATATCCTCTAGCTCCTTTAGTAGTGCACTACCTATGCCCCTTTTTCTATACTCTTTAGAGGTTGCAATGGATATTATATGTCCATGTCCAAACTCTATCAGTCCCATGATGTAGCCTACTACCTTCTTACTCCTCTCATCCTCTGCCACTAGAAACCCCTGGGGAAAGTAGGAGAGTATCTGCATTATGAGAAGTGGAGGGTAAGGTTGACTAAAAGAGTTCCTCTCTATCTCCACTACCTGGGGTATATCCTCGTATCTCATCCTTCTAATCCTAATGTTCTCCATTATCTTCACATGTAACTTTTATTAAAAAATAGAAGTTATCTACCTTTTTTCAGATCCTCCAGGATTAGATCAGCTACCTTCCTCCCCGAGAGAAACATACCTCCAAAGACAGGTCCCATCCTGTATCCTCCATGTACTGCATTTGCAGCCATGCCACAGACGTATAGCCCTGGGAATATCTCCCTGGTATTTCTTAATAGTGAATTCTCTCCCTTTTCAGCCCATAGGGATCTCTCCCCTGGAATCTCCAATTTTAACTCCTTATTTTTCCTTGCAAGGATGTTGGAAACTGAGGCCTCATGCCCAGTTGCATCTACCACGTATTTGGCATCTATTGTAAGGGGATCTATATGGAGCCCTGCCTTCTCAATGGCGTAGGTATTTATTACAACCCCACATACCCTGTTCTCCTTTAGGATAACATCCTCAACTACAATACCTGTAAGTATCCTTGCCCCTGCATCTATAGCTCCACAGCCTAACTTTGCCGCAACCTCTACGGAGTTGGCAAGGTAGAGCCCCTCCTCTACCTCCTCCAATCTCACATTGAAGTCCTTGAGGATCTCATGGGCAGGTGCCTGTACTGTTATATAGGGGAACCCCATACCTCCCCCCCATATACCACCTCCAAAGGAGAGGTGCCTCTCTAACACCACAACTTTAACTCCCCTCTCTGCCAGGTATTTAGAGGCAGTTAACCCACTGGGACCTCCCCCTACAATTACCACATCTGCCTCCACTGTATCCATCCACATCTTAAAGGAGGCCTTTAAAATTCCACTGGTTATCTCCCTTTCCTCCACTTTTCTCAACTTATATTCCATAACTACTACCCCTCTGTCTTTATAAATACAATAACTTTATAAAAGTTAATCTTTTTTATAATTTTTCATAAATGGGAACTGGTGATATCGTGGCCAATATCGTAGTTAAGAAGCTAAACACCATACCTGTAGAGGAGAGGGATATTGAGATCGTGGAGAGAAAGGGACTAGGCCATCCAGACAGCATCTGCGACGGTATAGCTGAAAGTGTAAGTACTGCACTCTGCAAGATGTACAGGGAGAAGGTAGGTACTATCCTTCACCACAACACAGACCAGGTGGAACTTGTTGGTGGCCACGCCTACCCTAAATTTGGAGGAGGTCACATGGTTAGCCCCATCTATATTCTTATATCTGGAAGGGCTACCATGGAGATACTGGACAGGGAGAAGGGTGAGATTGTTAAATTGCCCACTGGAACTGTTGCCGTGGAGGCTGCAAGAGCCTATCTAAGGAAGACCCTGAGAAACATAAACATAGATAGGGATGTAATAATAGACTGTAGGATGGGGCAAGGTTCTACAGATCTCATCGAAGTATTTGAAAGGAGAAAATCTGAGATACCCCTGGCAAATGACACCTCCTTTGGTGTGGGATACGCCCCACTGAGTACCACGGAGAAACTGGTCTTGGAGACAGAGAGATTTTTAAACAGTAAAGAGTTAAAGGAGGAGATTCCCGCAGTTGGGGAGGATATAAAGGTTATGGGTCTAAGGGAGGGGAAGAAGATCACCTTAACTATAGCCATGGCAGTGGTGGATAAATATGTAAAGTCCCTTGAGGAGTACTACGAGGTAAAGAGGAAGGTTAAGGAGAAGGTGGAGAAGCTGGCTAAGGAGATTGCAAAGGACTACCAGGTGGAGGTATTTATAAACACTGCAGACAGTGGTGAAAGTGTATACCTGACAGTAACTGGGACCTCTGCAGAGATGGGTGATGACGGTTCAGTGGGAAGGGGTAACAGGGTAAATGGGTTGATAACCCCCTTTAGACCAATGAGTATGGAGGCAGCCAGTGGTAAGAACCCTGTAAATCACGTGGGCAAGATATACAACATACTTGCCCATATAATAGCCAGGGAGGTTGCAGAGATAAAGGGAGTTAAAGAGTGTTACGTTAAAATACTCAGCCAGATAGGAAGGCCAATTAATGAACCGAAAATCCTGGATATAGAGGTAATAACTGAGGAGGGTTACAGCGTAGAGGATATAGAGCCTAAGGCAAAGGATATTGCTAAAAAATGGTTGGATAGAATTCCAGAGGTTATGGAGAGGGTTATAAGGGGGGAGATAAAAACCTTCTAATTTTATTATTTTTTAAAGGTGATACCTTTGAGGGTTGTTGGAGTTGTAGGTCCTAAGAACTCTGGCAAAACTACCTTGATATGTGATGTATTGAAGGTGCTAAAGGAGAGAGGTCTTAAGGTGGCAGTGGTGAAACACAGTGGCCACCCTGTAGAGGTGGAGAGGGAGGGGACAGACACCTACAGATTTCAAGGTTATGCAGATGTAACAGTTCTTTCAGATGTTAGGGGTAGAACTACTTTTTTCTATGGGGTAATGGACTTGGAGGAGATACTCTCCAAGTTAGATGTTGACCTTGTTATAGTGGAGGGGTTTAAGGAAAAGTTAAGGAAGTTGAATATACCTAAAATAGTTACTGTGAAAGACGGGGAGGGGAGGGAACTTGTAGATAGCCATACCATTAGGGTTGTTGAGAATATGGAGTATAATACAGAGGATGTTGTTAAGGAGATCCTGGATAAGAGTGTTGTTCCCACCTACAACCTTAACTGTGGACACTGTGGTTATAACTGTAGGGAGTTTGTTGAGAGGTTAATTAGAGGGGAGTTAAGTTGGAGGGACTGTGCACTCTCTAGGGAGGTAGAACTTGTAGTGGATGGGAGAAGAATACCCCTAAATCCCTTTGTTTCCAAGGTTGTTAAAAATACCCTTGTTGGAATGGTTTCCTCTTTCAAGGGTGTGGAGAATCCAGGGAGTATTGTTATAAGGATAAAAAGGAAGTAATCAAAATATTTATATAGCAATATATAAAAATCTATATATACAATGTTGTTGCTATTTTTTAGAAGGATTACTTCTATGGTGATGTTATGGACAACCTGGATACAAGTAAGTATGAAACAATGGCTGAGATATTCAAGGCCTTTGCAGATCCAACGAGGTTGATGATATTGAAGTTACTCAGTGAAAATGAGAGTATGTGTGTATGTAAGATAATAGAGGAGTTGAAAAAACCACAACCTACCATCTCCCATCATCTAAACATACTGAAGAAGTCTGGACTTATAAAGGCGAGAAAGGAGGGTACCTGGAACTACTACTACATAGTAAACCCAAAGGTAAAGACTATCATAGATACCATGGACAGTATTGTAAATGGGAATTAACCCTTAAACTTTTTTATTTTTCAAACGGTGGTATTGTGGAGTTAGACTACAAAAAACTAGGTTTAAAGGTAGGTCTAGAGATACATCAGCAGTTGGACACCAGTAGAAAGCTATTTTGCAACTGTCCAACGATGTTAAGGGAGGATGAACCCCATGGAGAGATTAAGAGGTTTCTCAGGGTATCCCAGAGTGAGATGGGAGATGTAGATAGGGCAGCCCTTGTAGAGTGGAAAAAGGGTAAGTACTATCTATACCAGTACTACAACGACACCACCTGCTTAGTGGAGTTAGATGAAGAACCACCCCATCCTCCTTCCCAGGAGGCCCTAGAGGTTGCACTACAGGTTGCCCTCCTTATGAACATGGATATAGTAGATGAGATACACACCATGAGAAAGATAGTCATAGACGGCTCCAACACCTCAGGGTTTCAGAGAACTATGTTCATAGGGAAGGATGGATACGTGGAGACAGAGTACGGTAAGGTGGGAATTAGCAGCCTATGTCTAGAGGAGGATGCCTCCAGGAAGGTGGAGGAGGGAAGGGACTATATAAAGTATAGGGTGGACAGGTTAGGTATACCACTTCTGGAGATCTCAACGGAACCTGACATAGATTCACCTAAGATGGGGAGGGAGACTGCAAAGAGAATAGGTATGATACTCAGGGCCACTGGAAAGGTGAAGAGGGGGCTGGGAACCATAAGACAGGATATAAACATTTCTATAAGGGATGGGGCCAGGGTGGAGATAAAGGGGGTACAGGATCTTGACCTTATAGAGAAGGTAATTGAGAGGGAGGTAATTAGACAGTTGAACCTCCTGGAGATATCTAGGATACTGAGGGAGAGAGGGGCTGAAGTAATTGAGAGGGTGGTAGATTTAACGGAGATATTAAAGGATACTAAATGTAAGGTACTACAGAGGGTGTTGAAGAAGGGGGGAAGGATAAAGGGGATAGTGTTAAAGGGCTTTGGAGGTCTTGTAGGTAGGGAGATACAGGAGGGTAGGAGGTTAGGATCTGAGTTGGCAGATAGGGCTAAAGTTATAGCTGGAGTTGGAGGTCTCTTCCATACAGATGAACTTCCCAACTACGGTATCACCCAGGAGGAGGTGGAGAGGATAAGGGAGTATATGGGGAAAATACTTGGGATAGAGATAACCCCTGAGGATGCCATAGTCTTTATAGGGGATGAGGAGGAGAAGGTGGATAAGGCGCTTGAGGCAGTTATAGAGAGGGCCAGGGAGGCTATTAAGGGGGTACCTGAGGAGACTAGAAGGGCACTTGAGAATGGAAATACCACCTATTTAAGACCCCTGCCAGGAGCTGCCAGGATGTATCCAGAGACTGATATACCACCTATTAAGATAGAGGGGGAACTCCTGGAACGTATAAGAAAGAACCTCCCAGAGATGCCAGAGGAGAAATTGGAGAGGTTTATAAGGGAGTATAAGTTAAACAGGGAGTTGGCAGAGATCCTTGTAACCTCTCCAAGGGTTCAACTCTTTGAGGAGTTATGTGAGAGGTTTAAGGGTAAGGTAAAACCTACACTTATTGCAACAACCATGGAAAATACCTTGAAGGAGATCAAGAGGGAGGGTTATAACATTGACAATATTAAGAGGGAACACTTTTTAACGTTATTTGAGGGATTGATTGAGGGTAAGATGTCCAAGGAGGCCATAGTTGAGGTACTTAAGGGATTTGCCCAATATCCAGATAGAAGTTTAGATGAGATACTGGAGATGAAGGGACTTAAATCCCTCTCCAGGGAGGAGGCAGAGAAGATAATAGAGGAGATAGTTGAGAAGAATATAGATCTTGTTAGAAGTAAGGGTATGGGAGCCATGGGAGTACTTATGGGTAAGTGTATGGCTGTTTTGAGGGGAAGAATAGATGGTAAAACTGTAAGTGAGATAGTAAGATCTAAGATAGAGGAGAGGTTAAAGGGATAAAAATTATTCCCTTTGGATATACCTACACCTGGGATATTGGGAACATCCTAGAAATTCTCCATACCTACTTCTTCTAACCACTAGAGATCCTCCACATATAGGACAGCGAGTAGAGGCTTTATCCTCCTCCATCCTACTTATCAACTCCCTTCCAATTTCCATCTCTCTTCTTTTAACCTCCAGGAGTATCCTCCTTAGTCTCTCCTCAGCCTCTTTTAAGATGTCCTCCTTCTTCACCTCCCCCCTCTGTACCTTCTCCAGTTTATCCTCCATATCCCTAGTCATACCCTCCTCCACTATCTCTGGACAGTACCTCTTTAACGTCTCGATCACCGCCATACCTAGGTTGGTCACCCTAAGGTAACCTCTCTCCTCAAGGACATAACCTCTCTTTATAAGTTTCTCCACAATCTCAGCCCTTGTTGACTTTGTTCCCAACCTTCTCCTCTCCAACTCCTTTATAATGGAGGCCATGGTGTACCTCTTAGGAGGTTTAGTTTTTCTCTCCTCTAACACTATCTCTTTAACCCTTACTACATCCCCCCTCCTGAAGTTGGGGATCTCCTTCTCCTCAAATTCAGTGAAGTAGTATATCTCATGCCAACCTCTCTTCAAGGTCCTGGCACCACTAACTTTAAACAACTCACCACCTATCTCCAGATCCACCTCTATATACTCCCTCCTCATATCCTCCCAGAAAACCCCCAAGGTCCTTCTAGCTATAAGGTGGTAGATCTTCTCCTCCTTAGGTGTAAGAGGTTCCTCAGGGACATCTACCACATGTATTGCAGGGTGGGCAGGATCCTCCTTCTTACCCTTGACAGGTCTTCTACCCTCCCTAAGTATCCTCTCCACATATCCCCTGTACTCCTCAATCTCCCCTATTTTCCTAAGTATATTACCTAGGTATTTCCAGTTGTCAGGGAGTCTCTGGGAACTTGTCCTTGGATAGGAACAGTATCCCTTTTCATAAAGTCTCTGGGCAATCTCCTGGGTCTCTTTAGGAGAGAGTTTATAGATCCTATAGGCCTCCCTCTGGAGAGTTCCCAGGTCAAAGGGGGGAAGGGGTCTTATACTTCTCTCCCTTCTTAATACCCTTAGAACTCTACCCTCTCCAATACCTTTTATCCTGTTGTATACCTCCTTAGCCTCCCCCTCATCCCAGAACTTCTCCCTACTGTGAATGGCCTTTACATCCCCCTCCAATAAACCCTCTATAACCCAGTACTTCCTACTTTTAAAGTTCCTTATCTCCAGCTCCCTCTCCACCAGGAAGGCCAGGGCTGGACCTTGAACCCTCCCGGTACTCATGGTCCTCCATCTATTTACAGCCTTGAGGGATTGCATAAGAGCCCTGGAGACGTTGATCCCGTAGTACCAGTCTAACTTATGTCTACTCTCTCCAGCACCTACGAGACCATAGTCTATACTATCTGGATTCTTATAGGCCCTTAAAATCTCCTCCCTTGTTAAACTGGAGAACCTCATTCTCTTGGCATTCCTTCTTCCACAGATGTAGTAGAGGGCATGGAATCCTATCAACTCCCCTTCAATATCCCAATCTGTGGCTATATAGATCTCATCCACATCCCTGGAGAGTTTCTTCAAAGTCTCTATGTACTTCTTCACATACTCTCTCCCCTTTACCATCCATGCAGGTACCCACTTTACATGGAATACTGGATACTCCCCAAACTTTTTACCCCTCTTATCCTCCTCCAAGGTAAAGAGGTGTCCAACTGCAGATGCCACTACAATCTTCTCCCCATCTCTCTCCACCTCGTAGTAAGGTACACCCCTGTAGGATCTCTTCTTCACCTTTCCCAGCGCCTCACCTATCTTCTTCGCAACCTTGGGTTTCTCACAGATTATCAACTTCTTCATATTTCAACCTCCATAAGGATACGTAAATGTTAAATAATAGTAGGGGGAAGTAATTTAACATTTTGTTGGATTCAAAATATATCTATATTTAATTTAATAAATATATTCGGAAAAAATTTTAAATTATCCCCTTCTTATGATTAACTAAAACCTCTCTTTCTGGTGGAGGAGATATGATACTAATCATAGGTTACGGCTCCTTTGGTCGTAAAGTTGTAAATTATGCTAAAACCCTTGATAGGGTAAGGGTTGTAGATAAGAATCCAACGGTCTTTGAATCTGTGGAGAAGTTGGACTTTGAATACATTGTAGGTGATGCCTGTAAAAAAGAGACACTTTTAAAGGCTGGTGTTAAGGAGGCGGATACGGTAATTATACTTACCAACGATCCTACTGCAAATAAGAAGATAGTGGAACTTATAAAGGAGTTAAATCCTACCGCCTACTTAATTGCCAGGGGAATTCCCAAGTATCCAGATCTCTACTCTGGAACCCAGGTGAACAAGGTAATATACCCTGTTGACTGTGCAGCCAGGGAGATAGTATCTGAGATAGAGAAATCTAAGCTTAGGAAGAGGTTAATGGATCTTGAAAAGGTGATAATGGATATAAAGTCAAAACATGGGATAACTATAGATGCAGACAACTTAAAGGAAGGTGTTAACAACGAAAACTCTATATCCTTTTTAATACTTATGCACAACAACCCAGATCCAGACTCCATAGCCAGTGCCATGGCCCTTAAGAGGATACTTGAGAGATGGAGGGTAAGGGCAGATATTGGCTATGGTGGTAGGATAGAGTTCGATGAAAATAAGGCGATGATCAACCTCCTAGGTATAAAGTTGATACCTATCGAGGATATAGACATTAACAAATATAGTGGTATTGCAGTTGTAGATACCTCCTCCTCAAAGTTACTGCCTGTAAATCTAGATCGTGAGATAGACATACTTATAGACCACCATGAGAATGGGGACCTAACTGCAAAATATATGGATATAAGGCCAGAGATTGGAGCAACTGCAACTATAATGTTGGAGTATCTAAATGAGTTGGGGATAATTCCAAAACAGGATCTGGCAACAGCACTTTACTACGCCATATGCTCAGATACCAACTACTTCAGGAGAAAAACATCTAAAAAGGACTTCGAGGCTGCAGGGTATCTTCAGGATCTAATGGATCCAAAGATCCTGGAGATGATAGAGAATCCTGAGATGGACACTGAAACCATGGAGATCCTTGCAAGATCTGTCCTAAATAGGAAGGTAGTTAGAAGTAGTATTGCACTCTCCTATGTAGGTACGGTGAAAAACAGGGGGGCGTTAGCCAAGGCTGCAGATTTCTTACTTAAGATGGAGGGTATAACCACAACCTTTGTATTTGGAATATCTGGAAGTAAGATACACATAAGTGCCAGAACTAAGGATCTAAGGATAGATGTGGGAGAGATTATGAGGAGGGCCTTTGGAGGAGGTGGACATCAAAAGGCTGCAGCGGCAAGTATAGACCTTGGTATATTTGAATCTGTCTCAGATAAGGATTCACTTAGGAGGTTGGTGGAGGAGGCTATACAGACCAAGATACTGGAAGCTATGGGAATAAGTGAGGAGGAGGAAAAGGTTAAGAGTAGTTAACACTATACTTTTTAAGTTTAATAATTTTTTACCTAAATATAGGTGACGTTATGAAAAAATTTACTATTCTTCTGATAATTTTTACAATACTACCTTTAAACCTTGCCTGGAATGACTGTCCTTACGGGATAACAAACTCTTCTTGCCTCTATCCTGGATACTGTAACCTCTATATAGATACAAATAACAATAACATCTGCGACCATTGTGAACCGGCACCAGAGAGTATAGTAAACCTTGAAGAAGGGAATACAAATAATGGTGAAAATAGTAATCAAGATAGGAAATCCTTTATGGATAGGGTAGTAGAGTTTCTTTTTATGGAGGTTAACCTGAAAAAAATATTATGGGATTTATTGGAAAAAATTATTAATATTTAAAAATCAGGCTAAGGGTGGTAAGGTTTGAAGATCTACCACCTCTTTGAAAGATATTTACAACCTATAAGAAAGTGGACTCAATCACTGTTTTTTATCTATTTTTTGTTTTTCTCTGGGCTGTGTCTCTGTGTATTGGGTGTGATAGAGAGGTTTATTTTAATGAGAGATTTCTATCTAACTTCTACCTTAGTTGTCCTCTTAATTACACTTATCTTTGGTAGGGTGTTCTGTGGATGGGTATGTCCCCTGGGTTTCATATTCCATGGTGTCTATAAATTGAAAATGAAGGTTTCCAATTTAAAGTTTCCTCCAACAGTTCCAGAGGAGATCCACAGTAAGATGATCTATCTGAAGTATGGGTTATTAGTCTTATTCTTGTACCTAACCTATAAGTTATCAACTTATGCATTCTGTAAGGTGTGTCCCCTTGGTACCTTAACCAACCTCTATGGGACTGTAGTGTCTATAATGCTACTTCTCTTTTTTCTAATCATGGGATTTTTATATCCCCTCTTTTTCTGTAGGTACTTCTGTCCAATAGGGGCTTTATTAGGTATATTCTCAATTAAACCCTTATTTAAATTAAAAATTGATAATGAAAAATGTGTAAATTGTAAGTTATGTGATAGGAGATGTCCAGTACAGATAGAGTTGACGAAGGGGATACCTCAACATGAATGTATAAGATGTTTTGAATGTAAAAGTATCTGTAAGAAGGATGCCCTTAAGTATGAAATCTAAATTAATCATAAAAAAGAGGAAAGGGTCTCCTATGGTTAAAGTGGAGGAGTACATGACTAGGAATGTATACTACGTCAGTCCAGAGGACACTGTAAAGGATGTAATAGAACTTATTAAGAAAACCTCCCATGACACCTTCCCAGTAGTCTCTGAAGGTAAGGTAGTGGGTATAGTCTCAGTCCATGATCTAATAGGTAGAGAGGAGAATGAGAAGATAGAGAATATCATGGTTAAAAGGGAAAAGATGATAACTACCAGGCCAGATGCCAATATAAGGGATGTTGGAAGGTTGATGTTTAGGACAGGTTTCTCAAAACTACCTGTGATAGACGAGGAGGATAGACTACTAGGTATTATCACTAACACAGATGTTATAAGGTCCCAGATAGAGAAGACTACTCCAGAGAAGTTAAATAAGATAGTGGAGGCCTATAGGAGGTTAGGGTTTAAGGTTAAGGTGTATACAGATACCATCCCTGTAAATAAGATAAGACCTACCCAGGATAAGATCTACGCAGATGAGTTACAGGGTAGGATATACGAGTTGAAGAGAGGTCTCGCTGAACCTATAATAGTTATAAAAAAGAGAGGTAAGGATGATAAGTATATCCTTGTAGACGGGCATCACAGGGTTGTCGCCTGTAATATCCTGAAGATACCTAAATTGGAGGCCTACGTCATAGAGATCGATACAGATAGAAAACTAGGTATAGAGAGGACTGCCGATAGTCTAGGTTTAAAATCCATCGAGGATATTGAGATAGTGGATGAGGAGGGTAATCACTCCTGTGAGGTATACCAACTTACATCCAAGAGAAGTCGTTGAAAGGATAACATGAATATTCCAAAAAGTCATCCAAGGTATAAATCCCTGCTAAATAGGGAGAAAGTTGTTGAGGCCTTAGATAGAGGGATACTTGCAAAGGCAGGGCTTATAGCCCATGGTAGGGGGGAGACCTTCGACTATCTCATAGGGGAGAAAACTACAGATATAGCTCTCAGGGCTATAAAGGCTGCCGCTGCAATGTTGGTACTGGCGAAGAATCCAGTTATCTCAGTTAACGGCAATACCGTAGCCCTGGCTAGAGATGAGGTTGTTAAACTTGCAGAGGAGTTAAATGGAAAGATTGAGGTAAATCTCTTTTACAGAAGTGAGGAGAGGTTGAGAAAGATTAAAGAGTTCTTTGAGGAGGATCCTGTTATCAGGGAGAAGATAAGAAGTGGTAGGATAAAGATCCTAGGGGTGGAGGAGGGAAATAAACAGATACCTAACCTGGAGAGTGCAAGGGGTAGGGTCTCCCAGGAGGGGATATACTCTGCAGATGTAGTTCTAGTACCCCTGGAGGACGGGGATAGAACTGAGGCCCTTGTAAAGATGGGTAAAAAGGTAATATCCATAGACCTAAATCCCCTCTCCAGGACAGCCCAGAGATCTACAGTTACCATAGTAGACGAGTTAACTAGATGTCTACCCCTACTTAGGAAGTACGTCAGGGAGTATAAAAGACTAGATAGGGAGGAACTTCAGAGGATTGTAGAGGGATTTGACAACAGGAAGAATCTAAGGGATATGTTAGATCACATATGTAACAGGTTGAGAAATTTACAATTTGTCTAAAATGTGAGTGCCATGTTTTTTGACGGGTTAGGGTTGTCAGGTTTTTTTGAGATCCTGGGACTAATCTCAGCCCTCCTTATATTTGCAGGATTTATCATAATACTTATAAGTGCAATACTTGGCTACTTCCTGGTAAAGAAGAACAAGTTACTCTTTCCAAAGGTGTTCCTCTACATTATGGATAACTTCCACCCTATACTTCTAAAGTTATGTCTAATGGTGGGCACAGAGGATACATTCTACAGGATAGGGATAGACTTCTACAACAGGTACTACTACCACTCCTTCAAGAGGGCTGAGAGGAAGGTACTTATACTCCCCCACTGTCTCAGGGATATAAAGTGTCCTGCCAAGTTGGGGGTAAACGGTGTGGAATGTGTATTTTGCAACAGATGTCCACTGGGAAGTATAATAAAGGTTGCCAGGGATTACAACTACGAGGTATATATAATCCCTGGCTCCACATTTATAAAAAGGATATTAAAAGAGAGGAAACCTACAGGGGTTTTTGGAGTCTCCTGCTATAGGGACCTCTTTTATGGAATGAATTACCTATCTAGGAGAGGTATACCTGTACAGGGGCAACCCCTTTTAAAGGACGGTTGTCTATGCACCTCTGTAGATATTGAGGAGTTACTTGCAAGGATAAGGGATAGTAGGTGATATTGTGATATCTAAGATTAAGGATACCCTAAAGGGCATAACCAGGAGAAAGTTGGAACAGGAGGGTACAAAGTACATTATGTTTGGAGGTAAGGGTGGGGTAGGGAAGACCACCATGAGTGCAGCAACTGGTATATACTGTGCAGAACAGGGTTTAAAGACTGTAATAGTATCTACAGATCCTGCACACTCTCTAAGGGACAGTTTTGAACAGGAGTTTGGTCATGAACCTACAAAGGTAGAGGGGATAGACAACCTCTACGTGGTGGAGATAGATCCCCAGAAGGCCATGGAGGAGTACAGGGAGAAGTTGAAGAAACAGTTAGATGAGAACCCTATGCTTGGAGGGTTATTGGAGGAGCAGTTGGAGATGGCAGCCCTATCCCCTGGAACAGATGAAAGTGCAGCCTTCGACGTATTCCTAAGATACATAGACAACAACGACTTCGATGTAGTTATATTCGATACAGCCCCAACTGGACATACCTTGAGATTCTTAAGTTTACCAGAGTTAATGGACAAGTATATAACAAAGACCATCAAGTTCAAGAAACAGATAAGTGGAATGATGAAGATGATGAAGAGGTTGATGCCCTTCAGTGGAGGGGAGGAGGATATAGACTACGACAAAGTTCTAGAGGAGTTGGAGGAGATGAAGAGGAAGATCACAAAGGCTAGAGAGATACTTGCAGATCCAAATAGAACCTCCTTTAGACTTGTGGTAATACCTGAGGAGATGAGTATCCTGGAGAGTGAGAGGGCCATGAAGGCCCTTGAGAAATACAACATACCTGTAGATGCAGTTATAGTGAATCAGGTTATACCTGAGTATGTTGAATGTGACTTCTGTAGATCTAGAAGGAGACTACAGATGAGTAGGTTGAAGATGATAGAGGAGAAGTTTGGGGATAAGGTTATAGCCCATGTACCTCTCCTGAAAACTGAGGCCAAGGGTATTGAAACCCTGAGAGAGATAGCCAGGATACTCTACGGTGAAGGTGAAAAAAATTAAGATTATTCTTCAAATACCCTGGACATACACCCTGCAATAAACCCTGCTATTGCATCGTCTAAAAAGACACAACCCCTCTTATCCAATTCTCCTATTATTCCAGGTTTCTTTGCATCGTACCATCTGAAGTTAAATATCCCCTTAGTTCCAGATATCTCGTTGGCAATGGTCATACCGATAACTTCGTCTATGTAGATATGGATTGGATCCCCCTTATAGGTAAAGGGTAGGTTCCCCTTCATACCCTCCTCCTCAAGTTTTAAGGCTGCTATCATCAATATTAGGAGGTTGGGATCCTCCAACTTCTTCAACATCACCTTCCTAAGCTTCAACCTTATATTTTCCCTGTCCTCTGAGATACATAACTCCATGGCAGTATCTATTATACTCTCCAGGTCTACCCCATACCTCTCTAAACCCTTTAAAAGGAGGTTTTTAGATTTGGAGATATCCATCTTATCTCCTCCTTTTACCTCTAACAATAATGAGATTTTTTTAGGATAAAAAACATCTAAATACCGCCCTATTAAAAAATTGCTTGGGAAAATTTAAATAATATTTTTTAAAATAAATCCCTGTTCAAGATAAAATAGAGTTCTATTAAGATGTGATGGCAATGAGGATGGATATAGTACATGAAGGGGTTGGTGAGTTAAGTTACGAGATAAGGGAGATAGTGGAGGTTGCAAAAAAGGTGGAAAGTTACGGGATTGATATCACCTGGGAAAACATAGGGGATCCTATAGTAAAGGGGGAGAAGGTACCCCAGTGGATAAAGGAGATTATAGCAGAGACTGTCATGGAGGACGACTCCTATCTCTACTGTCCAACTAAGGGGTTACTGGAGACTAGGGAGTTTCTGGCAGAGGAGAACAACAGAAGGAACGGGGTCCAGATAACCCCTGAAGACATTATCTTCTTCAACGGTCTTGGAGACGCCATTACAAAGATATACGGACTGTTGAAAAAGGAGGCTAGGGTTATAGGACCCTCTCCCGCCTACCCTACCCACTCCTCTGCAGAGGGCCTCCACGCCAGGTGCCACCCCCTAACCTATAGAACAGATGAGAGGAACAACTGGTATCCAGATCTAGAGGATCTAAGGAACAAGGTAAAGTACAACCCCGTAGTATCTGGAATACTTGTAATAAATCCAGGTAACCCTACAGGTGGTGTCTATCCAAAGAAGGTACTTGATGAGATCGTAGATATTGCCAACGAGTACGACCTCTTTATCCTATGTGACGAGATATACCACAACCTGGTATACAACGGCAGGAAACATGTCTACCTCTCCCAGGTTATAGATGACGTCTGTGGTATCTCTCTAAAGGGGATATCCAAGGAGTTCCCCTGGCCAGGTGCCAGGTGTGGTTGGATGGAGGTGTACAACGCCCACAGGGATGAGGTTTTTAAAAAGTACATAGAAGGTATATGTAAGTTTAAGATGATAGAGGTGTGCTCCACTACACTGCCCCAGAAGGTGATACCTAAGGTTATGGGTGATCCAAGGTTCCAGAGATACTTGGAGGAGAGGAGGGAGTACTACCAGTGGGCCTCCAACCTTGCATACCGGAGGTTGAAATCTATTGAAGGCCTCCTTGTAAATAGAACCTGTGGAGCCTTCTATATGGGGGTGGTATTTGAGAGGGATTATTTAAATGGCAACTCCCTAGAGGTGGAGAACAGAGAACTTAGGAGATATATAGAGAGGGTTTCAAGGGGCAAACCTGAAGATATGAGATTTACCTACTACCTCCTAGCATCTACTGGCATCTGTGTTGTACCTATGTCCTCCTTCAACACCCACCTCTATGGGTTTAGGTCTACACTCCTTGAGAGGGACAGGGATAAATTGAAGTGGATATACTACACCCTTGGAGAGAAGATAGAGGAGTATCTCCACAGGTAGAAAGTTTTAAATATTGGGAGGTACACCTCATATTATCGTAGAGGCTGTTAAAATCGGATTACAGTGGAGATAAAACCTATAAAATCTTTTTTTCTTTTTGGAAATTAAAAGGAGATGGTGGGGAATATTTTTTAAAGGTGAAATTGATGTTTAAAGCAACTATCAGCAATGCCAAGGAGTTTAAAAAGATAGTGGATGCCATGAGTAACCTAGTAGACGAGATCTCCTTTGAGATAGATGAGAAGGGTCTAAGGGCAAGTGCAATGGATCCCTCCCACGTTGCACTGGTAAGTGTCAACGTTCCAAGGGAGGCCTTTGAGGAGTTCGTTGCAGATCCCCACGAGATAGGTGTGGATCTAGAGGCGTTAAAAAAGATTGTTAAAAGGGCTAAATCAAAGGAGAAGTTGATTTTAGAGTTAGACGAGGAGAGGAATAGGTTAAATGTTATCCTTAAAAACGATGCAACTAGGAAGTTCTCACTTGCCCTCTACGACATCAGTACCTCAAATGTCAAGGTCCCAGATCTAAACTATCCCAACGAGATAGTTATAAAGGCCGGGGCATTCAAAGAGGCCCTTAAGGATGCAGAGTTAGTTAACGACCACGTTACCTTACAGGTAGATGAGGAGGGTAGGTTTATAGTATCCTCCAAGGGGGAGACAAATCAAAGTGAGACCATCTTCGATGAAAACAGTGATGCCATACTGGATATGAGGATTACAGAACCTGCAAAGAGTACCTTCAGCCTCTCCTATCTAGAGGACATTACAAAGGCAGCATCCTCAGATGACATACTTCACATATACCTGGGCTCTGACATGCCTGTAAAGATAGAGTTCAACATTGCAGATGGAAAGATCCTCTTCCTCCTGGCCCCAAGGATAGAGTCCTAAACTTTTTTCCCGGGGAATTATGTATAAAAAAGTTGTCAATACATTTTTTAACGAGTTGAAAAATGACAAGTTGACAAAACTACCTGAGAATTTTTATGAGGATGTTAGAAGGTATATAGAAGATAGGGAGTACGGGAGTGAGAGGGAGTACAGACGACTACTTTACTACCTCAGGGAGTTGAGGAAGTTAAGGATATACAAGGCCTTTTATGGTGACAGGGAGAACCTCCTGGAGGAGGAGAGGGAGATACTAAGGGCAATTGAGGATGTTGAAGGTATACCTAGTTTGAGAGAGGAGGAGAGGGTAGAGGTACCAAAACCTATAAATACCCAGAGACCTATTGACATTGTAAGGGTCCTAACTAATTTTCCAGAATTTACAGATGGAGAGAGAGTTTACAACCTGGAAAAGAACGACATTATTTCTCTAGATAGGAGGATTGTTGAGATACTGGAGAAGTACAAGATCGTTAAAAGGATAAAGGGTGAATTCTATGAAGATGAAAAAAAGGATAAAGAGGTATTGCCCCTACTGTAAAAAACATACCGTGCATACTGTAGAGCTGGCTAAGAAGAGAAAACCAAGTGAGTTAACCTGGGGTCAGAGACAGTTCAGAAGGGTCTTGGCAGGTTATGGAGGATACCCAAGACCTTTACCAAGTGGATCAAAACCTGTTAAGAAGTTGGACTTGAGATACAAGTGTTCAGAATGTGGAAAGATGCACACTAGACGTAGTGGTGGATTTAGAGTGAGGGTATTTGAACTGGTGGAGTAATTCCTTTGGAGGTGAGAGGTTGGATCTGATACCTAAGCCTAGAAGTAGGTTTTTAAGGGTCCAATGTCCAGAGTGTGGTAACGAGCAGGTTATATTTGGATGCCCTGCAACTGTTGTAAAGTGTATCGCCTGTGGAAGGGTAATTGCAGAACCTAGGGCATCTAAGGGACTGATAAAGGCCAAGATACTGGAGGTACTGGAGTAAATTTTTTTTAATGATCTTTATTAAAAATTTTAAATATATTATTCTAGGGATATTATGGAGAGGATAACCAGGATGCACGGTGCCGGAGGAAAGTTGATGCAGGAACTTATCAAGAAGGTGATACTGGGCAACTTGGAGTTAACCTCTGTAGAGGGAGGTGTAGGGTTAAAGGAGTTAGAGGATGGGGGAAGTGTACCCCTTGGAGATAAGGAGATAATTTTCACCATAGACGGACATACCGTTAAACCTATATTCTTCCCAGGGGGGGATATAGGTAGGTTGGCAGTCTGTGGCACTGTTAACGACATTGCAGTTATGGGTGGGGAGCCTGTAGCTCTCTCCCTCTCCCTGGTGATACCTGAGGGCTTTCCCATGGATAAGTTGGACAGGATAATGAAGTCTATAAATAAGGCCTCCAAGGAGGCAGAGGTACCTGTGATCACTGGAGATACAAAGGTATCCCAGGTGGACGACATAGTGATAACCACTGCAGGTATAGGGGTAACTGAGAGAGGGAGGGTTATAAGGGACAGTGGTATGGAGGAGGGGGATGTTATCATAGTCTCTGGCAACATAGGGGAGCATGGGTTGGCTGTCCTTCTAGCAAGGGAGAAGTTTGACTTTAAGAGTAATTTGAAATCTGACGTTGCACCTCTCAACAAGCTGATAAAGAAGGTACTTGACAGTGGTGTAGAGGTACATGCCATGAAGGATCCTACCAGGGGAGGTCTTGCCAGCGCCCTAAATGAGATGGTGGAAAAAAGTGGTCTTGGTATAAACATATACGAGGAGAGGATACCTCTAAGTGAGGAGGTGCAATTCCTCTCCCAGGCCCTTGGTATAGATCCTCTAACTGTGGCTAACGAGGGGAAGGTTGTTATGGCAGTTAAGAGGGAGGATGGAGAGAGGGCACTGGAGATACTACGCTCCCACCCCTTGGGGAGGAACGCCCAGATCATAGGGGAGGTTGTATCAGATCATAAGATGGTGGTGATGGAGACCCTGGTAGGTAGAAGGATAGTGGATACTCCAATGGGAGATCCTATACCTAGGGTATGTTGATAATATGGACAGGGAAGAAGTACTGAAAAAACTTAGGGAAAACAGAAAGAAAATAGAGAGTTTTGGAGTTAAAAGAATTGGAATATTTGGCTCCTTTGCAAGGGATGAGGCTAGGGAGGATAGTGATATTGATATCCTTGTAGAATTTGAAAAGGGAAAAGCCACTTTTAGGAATGTTGCTGGACTTGTTGATTTCCTCGAGGAACTTTTTGGGAGAGAAGTGGATCTTTTAACACCTGCAGGTATAGAATCCATAAGGGTTAAAGAGGTAAAAGAAAGTATAAAGAAGGACATAATATACATCTAACTCTTTTTGTGATAGGGATGAAGATAGAGGAGGTAATAAAGAATATTACAACCCCCAATTTAAACAGGGAGGTTTTGACACCCTCCAATAAAAACAAACTCTTTTACATCAGTGCCCAGGGAGATGGGAAGGTAAAGATAGTCCTGCCCTTTGTTTTTAAGAGGGAGGATCTTATCCATCTAAACCCCCAGGGGTTGGAGGGGAGTACAGCACGGGTTATAGAGTGTATCAAGGAGGAGATGAGGAGGGGAAGATTCTCTCCACTTTCAGGGAACCTTTCAAGGAGGTACAGGGAACTCTACGAGCCCCTCACCGTGGTAAACTGTGATATGAATATAGGGAGCAACCTCTGGAGGGCTGACAGATACAACTACATAGAGGGGGAGGAGATACACCTCCTTCTAAGGATGATATTCCCAGAGAAAGATCCACGGCATATAGGTAGAGAGATAGATGAACTCTCCCAGGAGTTAGGGGAATATATAGACAGTATACCCTATCCTCTGCTGGAGAGGGAGAATACAAACATTGTCAACCAGAAGGATCTAAGGGAAAGATTGGAGAGTCTAGGCCTTGTAGCCTTTATAGGGGATTACTCTAGACCTGCCAGGAGTTATACCCCTGTAAGGAGACACTTTCGAATAGCAGGGCCTAAGGAGGGTGTTAACATACCCTTTGTAACACCTAGAGAGTTGGACCCACTTGAGGTGGAGTTGTACGATGGAAGAACTATAACAGGCCTAGGTATTAAGAAGAGGGAGATATTTGTTATCACCGGGAGGAATGCCCAGGGAAAGACCACCCTACTTGAAGGTATAGAGAGTGGTCAGGATGATCACCTCCTAGGTGATGGGAGGGAGTATATAATCACCACCAGGAATCTTGCCAAGGTTACAGGGGGCTCCATGGATATGCAGGGTTGTGATATCAGTCTATTCTTTGAGAAGTTACCTAGGGGGTTAAAGGGTACTCCAAAGAGGGTTGTAGGTAGGGCCTCAACCTCCATGACAATGGCCTACAGGATCCAGCGGGCCATGACAAGTGGGGTGGATCTTATACTTATAGACGAGGACAACTCTGCAGTAAATCTCCTTGTAAGTGGTTTACTCTCTAAGTGGTTTGAGGGGGTGAAGTCCCTCTCCGAGATTATAATGAAGGAGAGGGAGAAATTAACCTCTACCTTTATCATCGCCACCAGTAGTTTAGATCTACTAACTGCACTGGCTGATAGAGCCATCTACCTGGAGAACCACCAGGCGAAGTATCTAGATTTAGATTACTTCAGGGAGGAGTTAAGTAGGTACTACCTGGAGTTAAGTAGGATGTTAAAGAGGATGGGAGGTGATAAAGATGGTGGAACTTCTCGCCCCTGCAAGGGATCTCACATGTCTAAAAACTGCAATTGACTATGGAGCAGATGGGGTATACTGTGGGTTGAAGGAGTTTAACATGAGGGCAACTACCAAGAACTTCAGTAGGAGGGAGTTGAAGGAGGGTGTGAAGATAGCCCATGACAACAACAGGAAGATCTACCTCTGTTTAAATACCGTGATATACGAGAAAGATCTGAAGAAGTTGGAGGAGGTTTTAGACTTTGCAGTGGAGTCTGAGGTAGATGCAGTTATAGCAAGTGATATAGGGGCCATGATGTTGGCGAGAGACTATGGCTTAAGGGTACATGCAAGTGTCCAGACCAACATTACAAACTCCCTAAGTGCAAAGTTCTACTCCAGGTTTGCAAAGAGGGTTATACTATCCAGGGAGTTGACCTTGAATCAGATAAGGGAGATAAGGGAGAAGTTGAAGGAGGAGGGTGTAGATTTGGAGTTGGAGGGTTTTGTCCATGGGGCACTCTGTGTAGCTATAAGTGGAAGGTGCTTCCTAAGTGCCTACCTCTTCAACAGAAATGCAAACTGTGGAGACTGTCTCCAACCATGTAGAAGGAGATGGAAGTTGATAAATGAGCACCATGACGGTACCCATGAGTTAATATGTGAGGGGAAGTACCTCCTGTCTCCAAAGGATCTCTGTATGATAGAGCATATTCCAGAGCTTATGGAGGTGTTGGACAGCTTCAAGATAGAGGGGAGGAGTAAGAACGCCGACTATGTAATGAGAACTGTGAAGGTCTACAGGGAGGCCATAGACTCTGTATTAGATGGTACCTACTATGAGAAGTTGCCTTACTTTAAAAAGGAGCTCCTTAAGTCCTACAACAGGGGATTTGATACAGGTTTCTACTTCAGGGATAGGGTAGATAGGCATGACTTCCAGTACGAGATAGAGGGAAACGCCTCTCCATATAGAAAGGTTGAGATAGGAGTTGTAACAAACTTCTACAAGAAGATAGGGGTGGCAGAGATTAAACTTACAGGGGATTTAAAGGTTGGGGACACCATACTTATAATGGGGAATAAGACAGGGTGTATTGAGGAGAGGGTTGAATCCATGGAGATCAACCATAGACCTGTAAAGATCGCCAGGAAGGGGGAGAGAGTTGGGGTTAAGATCAGAGGAATCGCCAGGGAAAATGACAGAGTCTTTCTATTAATGGAGAATAACAAAAAATCCCAATACAATCAGTATAAAACCTGAGATAAAACTTACAAGATTAGAGTTTGCAAATTTCTGAAATACCTCTTTACCCTCAACACCTATAACACTTAGGAGAATTATCGGAAGTCCATAACCCATTGCATATACAAATAAAGCCAAGACCCCAAATATAACATCTGATCTTGTAGATACGTAGGTTAATATTCCTGCTAAAATAGGATCTGCACATACATTGGCTCCAACACCGTAAGATAATCCAAGGATAAAAGAGGTAAGTACTTTATACCTAAGGGAGATACTTTTATCGATTTTAACTTTACTAAAAAAGTTCTTTTTTAATCTAAATGAAAAGCCTTTTTTGAAGATGATCAATAAACCTAGAACTATCGCCAGAATACCTGCAACATACTTTAACTTATAAATTTCTAAGAGCATACCAAAAATCGAGGAAATAGCTCCCAATAAACTAAAAACTATGGAGAATCCCAGAACAAAAAATAGGGATACAATAAATGCCTCTCTTTTAGATTCTGAGATTCCAAAGGTATAGGTAAACACTACAGGTAGTACACTTAATACACAGGGACCCAGTGCCGTAAATACTCCTGAAATAAATATTAGCAGTAGATCCATAAAACTTCCCTAAAGCATTAGTGATAAAGTTCCCTGGCCTTATTTACTACCTCCTCTGGATTGTAGCCGATAGTTCTTCCAACCTCAACACCATCTTTGATGTAGAGAACAGTAGGCAGCCCTCTGATTCCAAATTTTCGTGCCAACTCTGGATGTTCATCAACGTTTATCCTTATAATCTCTATCCCCTCCTTCTCCAACTGGTTTAGTGTAGGTTCAAGGGCCTTACAGTACTTACACCAGTCAGCGTAAAACACTATTACCACGGTCTTTCCTTCAAGATTCAAATCCTCTGTTAAATATTCATCACTTCCCACATCTATACAACCTGAAAATAGTGTTAGTAATATTAAAAGTAAATATGCTCTCATATTATCACTTGGTCTAGACATACTCCCCTAACTCCTCCAACTTTACACCTATCTGCTCCCCAGTTCTCATATCCCTTAATAATACCATCCCCTGTTCCAGCTCCCTCTCACCTACAATTATCACCTTCCTAATACCCATGGTGTTGGCGTAGTTAAGTGCCTTGTTCAATCTCCTGTACATCAGATCTACCTCTACAACTTTACCCCTTCTCCTAAGTTCATCTGCAATCTCCATAGACTTCTTAAGTAAATTAATATCCTTTTTAACAGGTACTACAAGTATAACCTCCTCCTCCACCTCAAAGTCTGGAATATTCATCATTATCCTGTCAAAACCATAGGCAAAACCAACTGCAGGTGTAGGTTCCCCTCCAAAGAGCTCTATCAGATTGTCGTATCTACCTCCACCACATACCTGTTTAGCCCCTCCCCTCTTCCCGTATATCTCAAATACCATACCTGTGTAGTAATCTAGACCCCTTGCTATTCCAAAGTTTATCACAACATCCTCCTTCTTTACAAACTCCAGTATCTCCTCTAGATTCCTAAGGGCCTGGAGTGAGAGGGGGTAGTCCCTTAAAACCTCCCTTACCTCACCTAATACCTCCCTCTCCCCCTTAAACTTCAGAAGGGTGAATACTATCTCCCTTAACTCCTGGGAGGACTCTATACTTTCCAAATAATCCCTGAGACCTTTATAATCCTCCTTATCTATAAGTCTCCTTATATTCAACTCCTCCTCCTCGGAGAGGTTAAATTTCTGGAATATTCCCTTAAGTACTCCCAGGTGTCCTATGTGAGTCTCGTAGTCTACACCTACTGCATCTAGACCATCCATGGCAAGGTTTATAACCTCCCCATCTGCTATGGGGTACTTACTCCCTATCAACTCACAACCCATCTGCCAAAACTCCCTGTACCTTCCAGCCTGGGGGTTCTCATACCTAAAACAGTTTGCAAAGTAGTAGAGTTTTATAGGTTTAGGGTAGTTTTTAAGTTCATTGAGATAGAGTCTTACAACAGAGGAGGTAATCTCAGGTCTAAGGCCCATCTCCCTACCTCCATGATCCCTAAATACAAAGAGTTGCCTCCTTATCTCCTCCCCAGTTTTCCTAGAGAGTAGTTGAAAACTTTCAAAGGTAGGTGTAAGTATTTCCCTGAAGTTGTAACTCTCAAAAACCCTCCTAAGTTTCTCCTCCACAATCCTCCTCTTCTTCATCTCCTTAGGTAGAAAATCCCTCGTCCCCTTGGGCCTGGTAAACATCCTTCCACCTTTAAAAAAAGAAAAAAGAGATTTATTCACTGTTGTTAACTATCTTGTTTATGTCCTCCTCCATTATATGCCCCTTAACAATGACCTTAACATCCTTTACCCCCTCTATCTTCTTAACCTCCTCCTTGGCCCCTAAGGCCATCCCCATTACACTCATACATGCAGGGTTTGTAGGTATCAACTCAAAGGAGACGTTGTTCTCCTCGTCTATCTCTACGTTCTTTACCAGTCCCATATCAACGATACTTATCCCCATGTGGGGATCTTTAACATTCTTTAAGGCCTTTATTACATCCTCTTTTGATACCATGGTTTTCACCTATTTCTTTATATAGCCTAATATTATCTTTATTTTTCTATTTATTACTTTAAGGTGTAAGTCTATGTCTATCCCTTGGGAAGAGGACACACTCCCTAATATTCTTCTGGCCTCCCAACACCATCATAAACCTATCTGCACCTAGACCCCAGCCTGCATGAGGTGGCATCCCGTATCTAAAGGCCTGGAGGTAGCTCTCGAAACTCTCAGGGTTTAAACCCATCCTTTTAATATTCTCCACTAGAAGGGGGTATATGTGGATCCTCTGGGCACCTGAGGCAATCTCCAGATCTTTATACATAAGGTCAAAGGCCTTACAGAGTTTTGGATCCTCCTCACATGGAAGGGTGTAGAAGGGTCTTATATCCCTGGGCCACTTGGTAATAAAGTAGAACCCCTCCATGTAATCCCCCAACACCTTCTCCCCAGCCCTTGAGAGGTCCTCTCCCCACTCCATCTCCACACCTCTGGTGTTTACAATATCTAAAACTTCATCGTATGTCAGCCTTGGGAATGGGATATCCTGTATCTTAAGGTCTACATCTAGTAACTCCAACTCCCTCTTACAGTGCTCCTTTATATGTAGGAGGGTATTATACACCACCTTCTCAAGCATCTCCATGGCATCCCTGTCATCTGCAAAGGACATCTCACAGTCTATAGATATGGCCTCGTTTAGATGCCTCCTGGTGTTGTGCTCCTCAGCCCTAAATATAGGTCCTATCTCAAATACCCTCTCAAAGCCTGCAGCCATCAACATCTGTTTATAGAGCTGGGGGCTTTGACTTAGGAAGGCCTCCCTCTCAAAGTAGGATAGTGGGAAGAGCTCTGTACCTCCCTCTGTGGCACTTGCCACAAGTTTAGGTGTGTTGACCTCTATAAAGCCCTCCCTGTAGAAGGTATCCCTTACAGCTCTTAACATCTCAGATCTCAATTTAAAAATTGCTGTTATCTTTGGCCTCCTAAGGTCTAGGAACCTGTTGTCAAGTCTTGTATCTAGATCTGCAGGTACCTTCTCCGAGGGATCCAGTGGAAGGGGGGACTCAGCCCTGTTTAATACCTTGATCTCCAGGGGTACTATCTCACATCCTCCGGGAGCCTTCTCGTTTGCCACCACCTTACCCCTAATGGCAATAACGTCCTCCCTTCCAAGGGACTTCCCAATACTAAATACCTCCTCGGGCACCTTCTTCTTGGGAATAACTATCTGTATCATCCCCTCCCTGTCTCTCAGTATGATGAATATCAACTTACCTAACTTCCTTATGGAGTTTACCCATCCCATAACTGTTACTTCCTCTCCATCCATCTCTCCCTTTATCTCAGAGGTGTAATGGGTTCTCCTCCAGTTGTCTAGGCTCTCCACTTTAACATCCATGTTAACCTCCTCACAGGTATCTTATCAGGTCTTTGTTAAACTTCAACTTGGGGAGTCTCAGGGAGCCTGATTTGTTTATCTTCTTTGAGATTTTACTACATATCATGTTAATTGGGCTCCCTAACTTCCCGTAGTATTTAAAACCATTTTTGTTGTTCTTTTTCAGTACCCTTAGAAATTCCTTGGGGTTGTCCCTGTCAAATTCCTCCTCGAGTATTAGATATGCATTACCCAACTCCCAGGGAAAGTGGGAGTCACTCCCTACACCCATTAACATGTTGTTCATCTTGGCGTATTGATAAGCCATTTCGTTAGGTCTGTTGTCCCTACACCTACTGTTGAAAACCTCTACAATATCTACCCTCTTTTTAAACTCCTTGTCGTTAAGTATGTTGTATCGGCAGAGGGACCTACCCCTGTTCTCGTCAAAGGGGTGAGGTAGGTATATCAATCCTCCCTGCTCCTTCACCTTATCCATGGCCTCGAAGATATCCCTGTCATTTACAGCCTCGTTTAAAAATAGCCCTATAAATTCACCTTTGTCTGTGGATATCTCCTCTCCAGGTATTCCAAAATCTGTCTTTGTAAGGGTGTTGTGATCACATATAAAGGGGAGTATACCCATCTTTGAGCATAGCTTTTTCAACAGTCTTATGGGGTTCAGGGAGCAGCTTGACTTCAGGGTATGAACATGCATATCTACTTTCATCTAATTTTCACCGTTTAATCCCTATTAATATTTTTTAACTTTTTTATAAGGTTATAAAAAGGTGGTTATTACAAAAAATTGGATTTTTATTATTTTAATTTAACCCATCACCATTCCTAGGGGTTAAGTTAAGTGTTGGCATGTGATAGGAAGGGTATAGTGACCTCTACCGCCCCTTGAGGCTACCAGGGTCCAAGGTTTCACTATAAGAAATGAGGTTTATATTATAAGAAAAAATTGTGGGGTCTTGGAGGGGGGTGCGAAATGCGGCAGTTGTCAAGGAAGAGTCCCGGGAAAATCTCGAGGTTGACCTTCAGAAGTGGACGAAATCCGCACCTTAAGAGGGATTTTGTGACGCATTTCGCACCGGGGGTTCAGGTATTCACTATAAGAAAATGGGGTAGGGGGTGCGGAATGCGTCCTGGGGTATATATACCCTGGGACGCAGGTATATATATGAAATTGGGATTTTGGGAAGGTGGATGAGAAAAAGTCCAGGGAAAATCTTTGAGGGGGTGCGGATTTCGCACCGGGGGTTCAATTTTTCATTATAAGAAAATGGGATGGGAGGTGTAGTGCCACTTCCATCACTACCAAGGTTAACGGTACAAGAGGAGGTTTCACTATAAGAAATGGGATTTATATTATAAGGAAAAAAGAGAGGTGGTGCGAAATGCGGCAGTTCCGAGAACAGGAGTCCCGGGGAGATTTTCGAAAAGGTGCGGAATGCGTACCCCTAACCCTCATAATCCTGGGGCAAAACCTTGCACAAGTGCGGATTTCGCACCCTCCATCCTCTTTTCTTATAGTGAATACTTTCCCCCTGGTGCGAAATGCGTCACGGGGTATATATACCCTGGGACGCAGGTATATATATGAAATTGGGATTTTGGGAAGGTGGGTGAGAAAAAGCCCGGGGAAAATCTTTGAGGGGGTGCGGATTTCGCACCGGGGGTCCAACTTTTCATTATAAGAAAATGGGATGGGAGGTGTAGTGCCACTTCCATCACTACTAAGGTTAACGGTGTGAGGGTTTCACTGTAGGGAATATGGTTACACCAAAAAAGAAAACACCTCTCTAAAGAACATAGAGCTTCACTCAAATTTCTCCACTATTCTATCTATCTTACTGTAGAGGGTCCTTAAATCCCTCTCATCTATCCTGGTAAATTTCCTGTTCTCCAGTAACACCTCCCCATCCACAATAACAGTATCTACGTCGTTCCCATTTGCAGAGTACACAATGTTAGACTTTATACTGTGGACAGGTCTTAGATGGGGACTTTTAAGATCTAGTAGTACTATATCCTTATTTTCGAAACCTATGACTTCACTGTTGAAGGCCATACCTAAAACAGTGTCCACATCACCAACTCTAGGATCCCATCTATGGGCCTTGTGAAGTAGTGAACATATCTTCATCTCCTCCAGTATATCCAGGTTGTTGTTACTTGCAGGTCCATCTGTCCCAAGGGAGAGGGGCACACCCTCCCTTAACATCTCTACAAGGGGCATAACCCCTCCACTGGCAAGTTTCATATTGCTCCCTGGACAGTGGACCACCTTAACCCCATATCTGGCAAGTTTCTTTACCTCCTCTTTTGTAACCCATACACAGTGGGCAGCTATAAGGTTCTCCCCCAGTACCCCTATACTCTCCAGATACTCTACAGGTCTCATCCCCATCCTATTCTCCATCTCCACAACTTCATACCTGGTCTCAGAGAGATGGGTGTGCATGGGGACGTTGTACTCCTGAGATACCTCTTTACAGTAGAGGTAGGTATCCTTGGAGCAGGTGTAGGGGGCATGGGGAGCTACAACTGGCTTAATCCTCTCCTCCCCAATATACCTTCTTATAAATTTTTCACAGTTAATTAGAAGTTTGTCCAAGTCCTTATATTGAGGGGTACCAAAGTCTATTACAGGATAACCTATAGCCCCCTTTATACCAACCTCCTTAGTCGCCCTGACTATCTCCTCTGGGAAGAAATACATGTCGTTGAAGGATGTTACACCAAACCTTAACATCTCCAAACATCCAAGTAGCGCCCCGTAATATACATCTTCCCCTGTTAGTTTTTCCTCGTTAGGCCATATCTTCTCCCTCAACCAGTTCTGTAGTATCATGTCATCTGCTATCCCCCTTAGGAGGGTCATAGGGATATGGGTGTGGTTATTACTTAACCCAGGTATTGCACATTTCTTATCCCCATCTATTACCTTTAAATCCCTCCTGTCTAAGTTAAATTTCTCCAGAAGGTTTCTCCCCCTATATAGTTTCACCCCTCCATCCTCTCTCCTGATTAGTATATCAATACCCCTATAGATCCTTAGATCAGGATCTAAGGCATAGTCCAGATCTTTAACAAGTATGTCCATCTTATCACCATATAATTGGGATAACATGGATGAAAAAACAAAAGAAGAGTTGTTGATAAACATAGGTCCCTATATTGAGGATATAGAGTTTTTTAAGGAACTCCTAGATAGGTGTGAAGATTTAGAGGATTTAAAAAGGAAGTTAAAGGAGTTGCTAAAAAAGGAGAGGAATATTACAAGGAAAACAGACATAAGGATTATTCTTAGTAAGATAGATTCTACCCTTTCTACTTCCATTTAACACAACAAATACTCCCCTAATTTCTAACCCATAAAGAGTTTTTTCATGCTCCTTTCAATCATTCCCTCTGCCGCCTTTCCTCCAATTATGGTTCTAAGTTCCTTTACAAGTGCCTGAGATGCCACAGGTATTGTGGGATTTATCCTGGCATTTTTAACCTTTTCTAATAATTTTTCATCTATATTTTTTAGCCTTTTCAGTGCTATTTTTAAAATTTCCCTATCTTCTGAAAGACCGAGAGAAGAGGCGCTCTTTGTGATCAACTCCATATTTAGAGCCTTTAAGAGACCTAGAATACCTGAGGTCTCCACTATGGAGGCTAGTACTTCAAGTACCATGACTATTTCTCGTTCAACTGTATCCTCGGAGAACTCCATAACCCTAGTACCAACATCGTAGTACTCCAGTATACCAGCCAATACCACTGCAGTTAAGAGAGATGATCCTTTGTTTCCAATAGGGCATGTCACATCTATAGGCACTATATAAACTTTCTTATTAACACTCTCTGCCAATTCAATACACTTCTTCAACTGCTCCTCTGTTAAGAATCTCTTTCCATCTAGAGATCTATCTCCTATTACATAACGATCATGCTGAGGTGTACCTGGTACTGTGGTAGGATGTAATGATGTAATACCTATGTCTTTTCTGTTTCTAAGTTCATATTTTAAACAGCAGTATAGGGCAAGTGGACATATGGTACAGGTAGTTAGGAGCACTGCATCCTTAGGTAGGTGTCTCACTATCTTCTTAGCTACCTCCAGGGTTTTAATTGTAGGGGTGTAGAGGATATGTATCTCCCCATGTCTTGCAGCCTCTAGATCATCCTGGGTAACCTTAACCCCAGCCTCCTCCACCTTCTTCCACATCTCCTCTGTTAGCATATCCCCGTTAGGCTCTGAGAGTACTACATCGTGACCTGCTTCTGCAAATTCCATGGCCATTCTACTACCGCCGTATGGGGCGGGGGGGGGGGGGGGGGGGGGGGGGGGGGGGGGGGGGGGGGGGGGGGGGGGGGGGGGGGGGGGGGGGGGGGGGGGGGGGGGGCGGGGGGGGG
>JAHEQA010000044.1 GCA_019561615.1 Methanothermococcus sp. SCGC AD-155-E23 | reverse complement strand
ACTTCTCTCCATAGTATCCACTTACCTCCTTAATCCAGTTATCCTTATCCCACTACCCTTTAATCTATACCTTATATTCAGGCCTATTAGTATGGGGGTTATCTGTTCAACGTACCTGGACATCTCCAAGTTTCCACAGTCTATCCCCCTATCTATACACCACCTCTAGATAGAGATGCAACGTTGACCATGATAAAGAGAAGGTTGGAGATTGTAAAAGAGAGAAGTGGGATGTACAACTACCAGGGATGGTACGTGGAGGAGTATCAAAATAACTCCAAAAAACTCTATATCTGTACTAAAGAGTTGGAACATGGGACGGTATGTGTAGTTACCAACAATTTGGAAAACTTGAAGGACGTTGAAATCTTCTCACAGTGAGATTACTTTATAAAGGTGTCGTGTAGTGTCTGGAGACACCTCTTCAACTCCTTCTCCCCTATTACAAAGGAGATATTCACCTCCGAGGACCCCTGGGCTATCATCTTTATATTTGCACCACTCTCTGCAACTGCTGTAAATAACTTCCCTGCAATTCCCCTGGACCCCTTCATTCCGGCTCCAACTGCAGAGACCACCGCCACATCCCTATCTATGGATATATCCCTTATAAGGTTACTATCCTTAAACTCCTTTCTAAGCTCCCTTAAACATCTCTCAGCCTCTTCCCCATCTCCATATACAACTATTGATATGTTTGTCTCAGAGGACCCCTGACTTATAAGTATTACGTTGGCACCTGCTCTACCAAGGGCGGAGAATATCCTGGCGGCAGTTCCACTTACCCCTACCATCCCAGCCCCAAATATGTTGATGAGGAATACGTCCTTTATTGCAGTTATGGCCTTTATGATGTTGTTACTTTCCTCCCTGTCGTTGGTAATCAGTGTTCCCTCGTTCTCAGGGTTAAAGGTGTTTTTAATCCTTAGGGGTATCTTCTTCTCCATGAGGGGCTCTATGGTTCTTGGATGGAGAACTTTAGCTCCAAAGTAGGCCAACTCCATAGCCTCTATGTAGGACATCCTTGGTATCCTCTTAACGTTTTTCACTATCCTTGGATCAGAGGTCAATATACCACTTACATCTGTCCATATCTCAACTATATCTGCATCTAGGGCTGCTCCAACTAGTGCTGCAGAGTAGTCACTACCTCCCCTTCCAAAGGTGGTAATGTTTCCCTTCTCAGTACTTCCTATGAACCCTGTTATCACTGGGATGATACCCTTCTCTAAGAGGGGGCCTACCCTCTCTTTAACCTCCAACCTAATAGGTCTGGCGCAGCCGTAGTTCTCGTCTGTTATTATACCTGCCTCCCCCCCTGTAAGGTAGGTAGAGGGGTATCCAAGGTCCCTTATAGCTCCACTGAGTATAGGTGCAGATAACCTCTCCCCAAAGGAAAGGATATAGTCCTTGGATTTTGGAGTAAGTTCTCCAAGATAGGCAACTCCAATAAGTACCTTCTCTAACTCGTCTATTAAGCTGTATACTGTTTTTCTCACCTCACTCTTTATCTCCTCACTTCTAATAGCATCCTCGATAGCCTCCTCGTGTTTTCTCCTAATATCCTCTATGAAGTTGTTTATCCTGTTGATGTCCCTTACATCGAGAGCCTCCCTGGAGATGTCTATAAGGGAGTTTGTTATCTGGGTCATTGCAGAGGTTACAACAACCACATCCCTATCCTTCTTCTTTTTATCTGCCACTATCTTCGCCACATGCCTCATCCTTTTACCGTCTCCTATGGATGTCCCCCCAAACTTCATCACGGTAACCATCCCATCACCTGTAGAAATTATATTAAGTAAAAAATTATAGAAATGTTTAAAAACTTTACCGTCCTTAGGAGGGAAATTATGGAGTATATTGTGGTTTTTATAACAGTTCCTAACCTTGAAGTTGGAGAGAAGATAGGGAGTACCCTTGTTGAGGAGAAACTTGCCGCCTGTGTAAATATTACCTCCCAGATTAAATCCCTGTACTTTTGGAGGGGCAATATTGAGCATGATGAAGAGTACCTACTTATTGTTAAAACGAGAAAGGAGAAGTTTGAAAGTTTAGAGAAGAGGGTTAAGGAGATCCACCCCTACGAGGTACCTGAAATTATCGCCTTGCCTATTATTTTAGGTTCTAAGGATTACCTAGATTGGATAGATGAAACCCTTGATAGATAACTTTTTTATTTTTAAAGTACTATCCTTGACTTTACAAAATTTATAAAAGGGATCCCTATGGTGATGATCCTAGATACCACCTTGAGAGATGGAGAGCAAACTCCTGGAGTATCTCTAAGCCCCCATGAGAAGTTAGAGATAGCTATGAAACTTGACGAGTTAGGGGTAGATATAATAGAGGCTGGAAGTGCCATAACCTCTAAAGGAGAGAGGGAGGGAATAAAGGCCATAACCTCCCAGGGATTGAGAGCTGAGATATGTTCCTTTGCCAGGGCTGTAACTGTGGATATAGATTACGCCCTGGAGTGCGATGTAGACAGTGTCCACCTGGTAATCCCAGTGTCAGATATACATATCAAGTACAAGCTGAGAAAAACCAGGGAGGAGACCCTTAAATGTGCACTGGATGCTGTGGAGTATGCCAAGGACCACGGTCTAACTGTGGAACTCTCAGGTGAGGATGCCACCAGGAGTGACATCAACTTCCTGATAGAGTTGTTTAAGAAGGGGGTAGAGGTAGGTGCAGATAGGGTCTGTGTATGTGACACTGTAGGGATACTTACCCCAGAGAGATCCTACGATCTCTTTAAGAGGATATGTGAGGAGATAAGTGTACCTGTATCTGCCCACTGCCACAACGACTTCGGTATGGCAACTGCAAATACCCTCTCTGCAATAAGGGGAGGTGCCCAGGAGTGCCACTTAACTATCAACGGTATTGGGGAGAGGGCTGGAAATGCAGCCCTGGAGGAGGTAGTAATGGCACTCCATGTACTCTACAACATGAAGACAAATATAAGGACTGAGAAGCTCTACGAGGTATCAAGGGTGGTATCAAGAATTATGAAGATACCTGTACCTCCAAATAAGGCCATTGTGGGAGACAACGCCTTTGCCCATGAGGCTGGGATACATGTAGATGGTCTTATAAAGAACAGTCAGACCTATGAACCTATACCCCCTGAGATGGTTGGAAATAGAAGGAGGATAATACTAGGGAAACACAGTGGTAAGGCGGCACTTAAGTATAAGTTGGATCTTATGGGTGTGACCCTAAGCAAGGAGGAGTTTGAGAAGGTATACGAGAGAATAAAGAACCTTGGAGATCTAGGTAAGTACATATCTGACGTGGACCTTAAGACCATAATAAAGGAGGTAAAGGGAGAGCCCCTTGAAAAGAAGATACTCCTAGAGGAGCTTACAGTGGTTTCAGGTAACAAGATAACACCAGTGGCCTCTATAAGGTTGAAGTTCTCTGGAGATAGGAAGGAGGAACAGCTTATAGAGACATCCTTTGGTGTAGGTCCAGTGGATGCTGCTATAAATGCCATAAGGAAGGCCCTTAGTAGTGTTGCAGATATCACCCTGGAGGAGTACCATGTTAGATCCATAGGTAGTGGAACAGATGCCTTTGTAGAGGTGACTGTCAAACTTAGGAGGGGTCATGAGGTAGTTGAGGTCAAGAGTCAGCAGGAGGACATAATAAGGGCTTCAGTGGAAGCCATGATGGAGGGTATAAACCTTCTTATTTAAATAAAAAAATAATCCTGAGAGATAAGATGAAGTTTGGGGTTTCCTCCCTGGTATTTCTCCCTGAACCTCTTCAAAGTTCCATGGAGAAGATCGTGGAAGCCCACTTTGACGCCTGGGAGATTGTATGTGAGGGGCATCATCAACTGACACCTAAGAATGTTAAATACCTCAGGGAGTTAAAGGACAGCTATAACGTAGATATTGTAGTGCATGCCCCCTTCTCAGATCTTAACCCTGCCTCTATGAATAACAGGGTAAGGAGGTTGACAGTTCAGTGTATTGTAGAGGCTATAGAGGGTGCCTCTGAACTTGAGGGAAAGGTTGTAGTGGTACACCCTGGTTACGTTCCTCCACTTTGGTCCAACTACATAGAGGAGATAAGGGATAACAACTACTCCACACTGATAGAGATTCTAGAAGTGGCAGAGGACTACGGTATTACAATAGGTTTGGAGAACATGCCCTACTACCCTGGTATGGAGGTCCTAGGTACAACCTTGGAGGATATAAAGGGGATGGTGGAGGGGATAGAGTCTAAATACCTGGGAATAACCTTTGATATAGGCCATGCCCACACAGTCATATGTAGCAACATCTCCAAGTGTAAAACCATGGAGGATTTCATATATGGGTTGGATAAGGTGGGTAGGGGTATAGTACATGTCCACTGCCACGACAACAGGGGTAAGGTGGATGAACATCTCAAGTTGGGAGATGGGAATATAGACTTCTTTAGGGTTTTTAAGGCCTTGAAAGATATAGGTTACAGGGGTATTATAACCTTTGAATCCAAGAATCTAAGGGATGCCATAAAGAGTAGAGAGATAGCCAGTGAGATTATCTCAAATCTTTTTTAGGTGATAGGGTGAAGGTGGCAATACTTGGAGGTACTGGGGAGCAGGGTTTTGGCCTTGCCCTCAGGTTGGCAAAAAACTACAAGGTTATCATCGGTTCAAGGAGGAGAGAGAAGGCCCAGGGAGCTGCAGAGCATATAAAGGAGATACTGTCCTCAAAGGGTATTCCTTACAGGGATGTAGTTGGTATGGAGAATAGGGAGGCCTCCAGGGAGGGAGAAATAGTTATACTCTCTATCCCCTATCAACATATACTACCTACTGTAGGTGATTTGAAGGAGGAGTTAAAGGGCAAAGTAGTAGTCTCTATAGGGGTTCCCCTGGCAAGTGTAATTGGAGACAAACCTACAAGGGTAGTACTACCTCCCCAGGGCTCAGTTGCCCAGATGGTACAGGAGTATTTGGAGGACTCCAAGGTTGTCAGTGCCTTTCAGAATGTATCTGCAAAGGTGTTGGAGTGTATTGAGGAACCTGTAGACTGTGATATTCTGGTATGTGGTGACGATGAAGAGGCAAAGAGAAAAGTAATAGAGATGGTGGAGAGTATAGAGGGATGTAGGGGGATAGACTGTGGAAACTTGGAGATGTCCAGGTACGTTGAACAGATAACCCCCATACTAATAGGCCTGAATATAAGGTATAGATTAAAGGGTAGTGGGATAAGGATAACTGGATTAAGGAGGTAAGTGGATACTATGGAGAGAAGTTTAAAGGTTAGACCTATAGAAAATGGAACTGTGATAGATCATATAGCTAAGGGTAAGGCCTTGAATGTCTACAGGGTGCTTAACATAAGAGAGAATACTCCAGTAACTATAGCCATG
>JAHEQA010000043.1 GCA_019561615.1 Methanothermococcus sp. SCGC AD-155-E23 | reverse complement strand
ACATCTGCAATATCTACACTACCGTCACAGTTTAGATCTCCCTCTTCCACTGGCACATCCCTGTTTTTAAAGAGATACACCACATCTGCAATGTCCACATCTCCATCTTTGTTTATATCCCCCATCTGAAGTCCAGAGGATAGGGGAAGGGAGAGTAGTATCAGAGATAGGAGGATAAAATTAGGGCTCCTCATGGTATCAACTCTGTAATACTTTATCTAAAATTAGTAATACTGAGTATTAATTATCCAAGGAGATTTATTTATAATTTATGATAATTTCCAAAAAAAGTATTACAAACTGTTAAAGTCTCTCCTCTACCATACCCTCGATCTCCAAGTACTTTCTCCTCAATTTCTCCTTCATCTCCTCACTGGCCTTCCACTTACCCCTCTCTATTGCCTCTAAAAGTCGCTCTGTAATATTCATAAGGGCATAGGGGTTGTTTTTCCTGAAGAACTCCTCCATCTCCCTGTTAAATACATAGTTGTTGGCGATCTCCTGGTACATCCAGTCGTCGATGATGTTAGAGGTACAGTCCCAGGCGAATATGTTGTCTATATACTTGGAGAAATCTGCAGCCCCTTTATACCCATGTCTCTTCATACCCTCTATCCACTTGGGATTCAATATCTTACTTCTGAATATCAGTTTTCCCTCCTCCTTGAGATCTTTCGTTTTTATCCTCTCCCTGTTAGAGGTGTCTCCAATATAACTCCTAGGCTGTTTCCCTGAGTAGTGGGTAACTGCCGCAATTAACCCTCCATGATAACTGTTGAAGTCATCTCCCTCAAAGATATCCCACTCCTGGGAGTCTTCATTCTTCACAGTTAACTCTATCTTAGACAGACGATTTATAAACTCCTCCCTGGCATCTACACCGTAGATACCTTTACCGTAGGCGTATCCCCCCCACTGGACATACACCTTGGCTAGGTCCTCTATAGATCTCCAGTTCTTCTCCTCTATTACCTTGCCAACCCCTGCCCCATAGGTACCTGGTTTATCACTGAATATCCTATATAGACTACTCTCCCTTGCAATCTTCTCATCTATACCTCTCCTTATCTTCTCCTCCACCTCCTCCCTGTAGTGCTTCTTAACAAAGTTCATCTCCTCAGGCTCAGGAAGGTTTGCTACCGTCCTTACAGCCTCATCTATAAGTTCAATAACCTGGGGAAACGTATCTCTGAATAAACCACTTACCCTTAGTGTAACATCTATCCTTGGTCTCTTTAACTCCTCTAAGGGGATTACCTCTATACCTACAACCCTTCCCATCTTATTCCATACAGGTCTAACACCTAGCAGGTATAGTACCTCTCCAATATCCTCTCCTCCTGTCCTCATGGTAGGTGATCCCCATATTACCATTCCCAGGTACTCAGGATATCTTCCCTCCTCCTCTAGGTACTTCCTTATAAGATCCTCTGCAAGTCTCTTACCCATTTCATAGGCTGACTTTGTAGGTATCTCCTGGGGGTTACAGGAGTAGAAGTTCCTCCCAGTGGGAAGGCACTTTATATCCTTCGTTGGAGCTCCTGCAACCCTTGGAGGTATATAACATCCCTCTAGAGCATCTACGGTATGTTTTATCTCCTCCTCCACCTTCATCAAGTCCCTGTATACCCTGGATACAACCTTTAGTACATCCCTCAAGGTGTCATTGAGGGGGAGGGTTTTCAACCTCTCTATATATTCCTCCTGGAAGTTGTAATTGCTGTACTCCTGGAGAAGGGAGATACCATATCTGTACACCTTATCTATCAACTTCTGATACCTACCTGGATGTTCATTTAACTCCTCCCAGTTGTACCCTAGAGCCTCTGCAATCCCCTTTAGGTAGCTAAACTGATACCTCACTATCATGAATAGCATATTAATTAATCTCTCCCCCTCCAAGGGCACTCCCATAATGTGAAGCCCGTCGTTTATCTCTCTGTACTTTATCTCCTCCAGGTAGTCATGGACCTTAAGTAGTAACTCCTCAAAATCTAAAAACTTACTATCCTGGAGATCCTCCTGGAGTCTCAACGCCTTGATCTTCTCCAGTATCTTCTCTTTTAGAAATTCCTTCTTTTCCCTACCTTCTGCCTCGTAGTACTCCCCTATATAATTCTCAAGTTCAGAGAGCTCTCCGTAGAGCTCTGAGATGGTCATGGGAGGGATGAGATGGGAGATAATTGTAGCGTAGGATCTCCTCTTAGCCTGGGTACCTTCACCTGGGTTGTTTACAATATAGGGGTAGATATTTGGAAGTTCCATGTTTATATCAGGGTAGCAGTCCTTGGAGAGTCCAACACACTTCCCAGGTAGCCACTCCAAGTTACCATGTTTTCCCACGTGTATAATGGCATCTGCCTTAAAAACCTCCTTAATCCATTTATAGAAGGCAATGTAGTAGTGGGAGGGAGGGAGATCTGGGCTGTGGTAGATCTTTGAGGGATCCTCTCCAAAGCCCCTTGGAGGCTGCAGAGATATGAATACATTTCCATTTATAATCCCTGGGATTATCAGTTTTCCACTAAAGTTCATAACCTCCCCAGGGATAGAGCCCCAGTGCTCCACCAATTCCTTCCTAACCTTCTCAGATAGTCTCTTAAACCATCTCTCATAGGCCTCCCTATCTATACTACCTACAGCCCTCTTAACCATCTCCTCACTTAGAAACCTTATATCGTTAGTTACATGATTCAATATCTCCTCCATAAGCTCATTTCCATTTCTGTATACCCTCTCTACATGGAAGTCCCTTCTCTTTAACTCTCTAAGTATATTTACAACACTCTCTGGACTGTCCAATCCAAAGGCAGATGCAATCTTGTCATTTCTCGGTGGGTAGTTGTGGAATATTATGGCAATCCTCTTCTCCCTGTTATCCTTTAACTTTAAATCTGTATACTTCAAGGCCAGATCCACTATCTTCTCACATCTATCCCTAATAGGTTTGTACTTTACAATAGGGACTCCAACTCTACCCTCTTTGACCTTCTTCTTCCCACCTATTGGGAAGTGTATTATTGCCCCGTCAAACTCTGGCATAGCCATGCCGATAACGAGATCTATAGGGTTGAGACCTCTCTCAGATCTCTCCCACTCCTCGATATAACCTGTAGATACTATCCCCTGAAGTATAGGGGTGTTAAACTCCTTGAGGAATTGGGGCTCCTCCANGTAGTCATCCCTTATACCCATGGAGAGTGTAAACATGGTAGTGTTTATCAACACATCTATTATTGGCCTTCCATCTAGGTAGAAGTATCTCCTAAAGGTTTCCAGGGTACCAAGTGCTCCTAAGTCGTTTTTCAGATGGGAGGAGAATACCCCTATGGGGATGCCTCCCTTTCTCTCGATAACCTCTATAAGGGTATCTATGTAGTCTATGTTGTTGGCAATAAACCAGTTTCTATAGAAGAGTATCCCTATGGTAGGTCTCCTCCTCAACTCCTCCCTGGATATACCTAAAAAGGATAGATACTCCTCTAGATCTTCAAAGTACCTGCCCTTGTAATATATACCCTGCCAGGGCATGGGCTTTGGTTCTTCATATTCTATGGAACTGTCTCCAAAGGTACTTGCCAGGTATAGAAGTAGATTCTTGTAGTTTTCAACACCCTCGTAACTTAGATACTTCCTCACCTTCTCCCTTACCTCCTCCTCTACGGTGGTGGCCTCCAGGAGATCTGGATGTACCTCGTTCACTGTAGGTAAAGGGATAAAGGGAATGTTGTACTCCAAGGTAACCCTTTTCAACTTGTGGAAATACTTGAAGGCATCTCTCCCTCCCATAAGTTTTGCAAAGACCACGTTGGATTTCTTAACAAACTCTAAAAACTCCTTAAACTCCTCTTCACTACAGTCGTTCTTCAGTATCCTGAACTCCAGGATATCTTTAACCTCCTTGTAGGCCTCCTCAAAAATTAAGTCGTCACTATCCACTGTTGACACAAAGGCTATCCTTATCATGGAGATCCCCTTTTACCAAAAAGGTTTATCTTTTCAATCAACTCATTAAAAGCCCTCTTCTCAAATTCTAAAACCTCCTCCTCTGTCAAGGTACCACTTAACTCCCCATCCAAGGTTAATTTATCCACACCTCTAAGTACCATCCTATCTCCACCATCCCTGTTTAGTAACTCCTTCAAGGCCATTGCAGTGTTTAACATGGATACTGAGTACTCAGCTGCTATCTCCAACCTTCTAGTTGGCAACTGTACAACTGCCTGTTTTCCGTTGTTAATAGCTCTGGTGGTGGTATCGTCTTCAGGGGATACCCTTAAGATCTTTTCTACCTCTTCTAGAATAGCCTCGGCGTTTTCTACAATTGGTAGATCCAAGGTTCTTCCAGGTATCTTACAACCCTTTCCCCCTACTGTACCATTTCTTAGACTGTTCTCAATGCCTGCCAAGTTAACTGCCACAGTTCTCTTGATATCCTTTACCAACTTTTTTATAACTGGGTTGTGTAGTGGGCTAATGGCCTCTAAGGGTACATTCTCCTCCACAAGGTTCCCCTTGGCGTCGTATAAACATATNGTATCGTTGTACTTCTTCATAACGACCACTCTTTACTTTTTTAGGGTCATAAAAGATCTGTTAAGGGACAGAGTATTTATAAATTTACCATTAACCCTAAATCGAAAATTATATATAAGCTTTTAAAATCCCCAGTAGCCCATTTTCCAGTCTCCTTTGCCCAGATGCCAAAATATAAGAAGTTTTAATTTCAAAATTTTTATTATTATGAGACTTAAGGTTGATACCATGAATTTTGACCTGGCTAACTTCCAAAGTATTTGGAACACCGAGGAAAAAGAGGAGGTACTTAGGGATAAATCTCAACTTCTAGTTGATTTAAAGGGGGAGCCTGGTAAGAACTGTGGAGGTTTCTGTAAATTCTGCTACTTTAGAAAGGTAGAGAGAAGTAACGTTACACCCTTTGGATGTAAGAACTGTACCTATCAGATAGGCTGTGAATACT
>JAHEQA010000042.1 GCA_019561615.1 Methanothermococcus sp. SCGC AD-155-E23 | reverse complement strand
GAAAACTTTACAGATATCCTCAAGGAGGAGAGACCAGATAAGATAGTTATAGTTGACTGTGCAATGATGGGAGAGAAACCTGGAACTGTAAAGTTGATAGATGTGGAAAATATAGCTGGTGTGGGATTCTCAACCCATACCCTGCCACTTAACGTAATAGTTAAATACCTAAGGCGATATCTAGATAGTGAAATATTTATAGTGGGTATGGAACCTGAGAATTTAGATTTTGGAGTAGAGGGATTATCAGAGAGAATTTACAGGCGAAGTCTAGAATTTACAGAGATTTTAATTGAATTAATCGATGCTATTTTAGAGAGATAATTTATACCTCTTTTAAGGTGATCTCATGTTCTCCGTTAAATTTAAAACTACCGAGGAGTTACCTGAACCCTCTCCAAGACTTATAGATCAGATAATTGGGCAGGACGAGGCTCTAAATATTGTATTAAGTGCAGTAAGTAATAAAAGACATGTTATCCTCCTGGGAGACCCTGGAGTAGGTAAGTCCATGATAGTCAAGGCTGTAGGGGAACTTATTGAAAAATCACCCTCTAGCGATTTTACACCTTATACCATTATATCTAAACCTAATTTAAAATACCCTGAGAAACCTATTGTAGAGTTGATAGAGGGTACCTACAAGGAGGATGTAGATGATATTAAACCTAAGGTAATTAAACAACCTCCAGGTCTGCTAACACTGATATTAATCATGGTATTTTTCACACTACTCACATCCTACTTCATGAGGGGTCTCTCCCAGGCCCACCTCCTTGCAGTAATAGCAACCACTGCCATTGTATCCTTTGCCCTGGCATTTGTACTGGTATTCTTGGCCATGTTTGGAGCTACAAGGGGTGCCATGTCAAACACTGTTAGCCCCCTAGACTTAAAACCTGTGGTACTTTACGAGTGTAAGAAGAGGCCCCTTGTTAAGGCCAGTGCCTACAACGTAACAAAGTTACTGGGAGATGTTAGACACTGTCCACTGGGAGGTAAGCCTCCCCTTGGAACACCTCCTCATAAGAGGATAATCCTAGGTGCCATACACGAGGCCCATAAGGGTATCCTCTACGTAGACGAGATAAAGACCATGCCTCCAGAGGTACAGGACTACATCCTTACTGCACTCCAGGATAAGTGTCTACCTATTAGTGGTAGGAATCCAAACTCCAGTGGTGCCACTGTGGAGACAAATCCAATACCCTGTGACTTTATCCTTATTATGTCAGGGAACATGGACGTATCCTCTACGTAGACGAGATAAAGACCATGCCTCCAGAGGTACAGGACTACATCCTTACTGCACTCCAGGATAAGTGTCTACCTATTAGTGGTAGGAATCCAAACTCCAGTGGTGCCACTGTGGAGACAAATCCAATACCCTGTGACTTTATCCTTATTATGTCAGGGAACATGGAC
>JAHEQA010000041.1 GCA_019561615.1 Methanothermococcus sp. SCGC AD-155-E23 | reverse complement strand
GCTTCTTGAGGCCCTCAATAAAAGGGTTGAGGAGATAAAGAGGAAGTATCCAGAACCTAGGAAGAGGCCTTCAAAGAGGAAGAGGGAGAGAGGTAAGAAAAAGAAGGGAGGTAAAAAGAAGGGTAGGAAGGGAAAGAAGGTAATAGGAAAGACATCTTCAAAGTGGTGATGACTTGAAGAGGAAATTGTTAGCAGTTTACTGGAGTTGAAGAAGTACACCACCGAGAGTATCGGTGAGGAGACCCTATCTGATAAATTCGATCTCCTAGAGGTTGCACTGGAAAATGACGTAAGTAGTATAACTATAACCTCTGAAGAGGGTCTTCCCATAGTATCTACTATTAAAGATCCGGAGGAGATAGCTGCAAATTACAGCGCCCTCTTCCAACAGATATGCAGGATATCAAAGCATATACCCAAAAGGATATCTATCAAATTTGAGGACTACTACATCCATATTATTCCTATAGTGGTGGACGGTGTCATCTTCTACGCCATCGTTAGATCCAACTTTGAGTTAGAACCTGTAAGTGAGAAAAAATTAATAGGAGATATTGTCAATGTTTTAGAGGATTACATACCTAGCTAAGAGGCAGATGATGAAGTTGTCCCCGGCTGAGAGGAGATGAGAAACTTCTAATTCTGATGCCTTAAACTATCACTCCCTCACAGGACCTACATCCTCAAATCCCTGCCTTAGGCCCCTACCTGCATTTCTCTCCAAGAACTTCCTGTTGAAAAGTAGGTAGTACACATTCTCAGCATGTTCCTCAGCCCTCCTCTTTGCAAGCCACTCCAACTCCCTTTCATCCCTGGCCTCATCCTCGTGGACAAATACCTCTATTATATGTTTGTTGGTCATAAGCTGGGCCATTATAATACCCTGAGAGGCCTCATGGGCACATACTTTGTCCTTCTCAGTTTTTCCAGGCATTCCAAGGGCCATTACAATCTCACACTTCTCCTCCTCAATAAGTTTTTTACAGGCTACAGGTAGATCCTTTATCCCAGGTACCGTATATCTCACTATCTTTATCTTAGGTGTTAGCTCCTTAAGTTTTTTTATGGCAGAGGAGGCCATATCTACCCTTGCAAAGGTAGTATCGGCGATACCCACCTTTACAGTCATGGTACCACCTGTTATTCCATCCTCTCCAGGTAGTAGTTTATAATGTCCTCTCCACTGAGAAATATCAAGTTGTGTCTCTCTGCATACCTCTTAGCCTCACTTTTATCCATGGCGTAACCATCCTCCCCCATCATCTCACAGATTGTGGTAACTGGGGTCATATTTGCCAATTCTGCAAGGGCCACTGTCATCTCTGTATGACCCCTTCTACTTTTAACAAGACCTTCAGCTGCCCTTAGAAGAATAACGTGACCTGGAGATCTGAACTCCTTACCAAAGTCTTTAAATCTCCTCTCCCTAGAGAGTTCAGCAAGTTTTCTTATGGTAAAGGCTCTATCCCTATCTGTAATACCTGTAAATGTCTTTCTATGGTTTATGGTGATGGAGAAGGAGGACCTTTCATCGTAGGGAATATCTGAAGGGTAGAGTTCCTTTAATAGGGGGAATCTCTTGGAAGCCTCAAGGAGCACATCTACCATAAAGGGAATACCTATGGATTTACAGATCTCAGGGTGTACTGCAGTACATATAAGGCCACCACCATCCTTCCTCATAATCTTTATATGCTCAGGGGTTATCTTCTCCGAGGCCACCACCATATCTGTCTCTCCCTCTCTGTCGTCACTGTCATAGACAAGCACTATTTTTCCACTTCTTAAACTGTTTATAGCCTTCTCTATTAACTCCATCTACTCACCTGTTAATTATTCTCTCTTTCCCAGTCTCCCTATCTCCATTATAACCTCTGCACCTATACCAGGTTCCATAAGACCCTCGTAAACCTGAGATACTACCTCTCCTATCATCTTAACCCTTAACTCCCTATTTCTCATGAGGGCCTGTAGCATCAGGGGGCACTTTAAGTAGGGATACTCCCTCCTTAGGATATCTCTCTTTAAGGGGTACAACTTTAAAAAATTTATGAGGTATACATCTTTAACCCTCTTCACCTCCCCCTCTATGTGGTTGTTTATTAGATACCCTATACCCCTTTCCCTACACTCCTCTACAAGGTACTTAGATACAACCCTGTTACATAGATCACAGGGGTAGCTATCTAACACCCTTCCTATGTCCCCTCCCTTTAACTCCAGAGGACTTAAAAATTTATAGGGCACCTTGTACTTTAAAAGGTAGTCCTCTATCAACTTCCTGTTCCTAGGTGGAAGTACTACAGAACCAATATCCAGGGATACTGCAAACACCTTAAAGCACTTCCTTAAAAAGTCTAAGACCCCTAAGTCATAGGAACACTGGACAAGTACAAGGACCTCCTCTCCCCTTCTCAACCCTAGACCTTCCAGAAGAGAGAGGGCCCTCTCCTCCCTCCTCCTAATAATAACCCTGTCTATATAGGTATCTACAAGAATCTTTAAATCTCCAGGAAATCTATCCCTTAGATACTCCCTTAACCTCCCTACAACCCAACCCCCAGGTCCTATCACTGTAGACTTGTCAGACCTTGATAGAACGTAGAGGTTTAAAAGTGTCTCCCCCTTCTGATACACCACCTCCACATCCAGGATCTCAAAATCCACATCCTTTAACTTTAACTCCCTACGTATCTCCCTAATCCTTTCATAGATATCCTTTAAAAGTAAATCCTTCTCTATACTCTCCATCCTATCCCCTAATTACTACTGAGTAGATACCAGGTGAAGAAATGAGAAAGGTAATAATTTTAATCTTTTTACTCCTTCTTCCAAATACTTTAGGGGCTCAATTTGGGGAGGATGAATTAATACATCACTACTTTCAGCACCTTATAGATAAAGGGCATGAAAGTCTTCAAAACCTCACCTACAACAGGAAGGGGGTATTAATATCTGCAGAAGTTTTCAACGTTACAGAGGACCTGAAGAGGCGGGGTATTGACCATAAACTTCTGGAGGTATCACCACCTTTTAAAACCTTCTTAACATCTCTAAATAACATAGTACTGAACTACAACAGGATGATAGAACACAGGAACATTAAGAACCCTCAAGATTTCTCCATCTTTAAAGTATCTTTAGAAAATGTATCAGAAAATATAATAACTCTCAGGGAATGCCTAGATGAGATAGAGGAGATAAGACTAAGGGATAGGGAGGGGAAGGTGTTAAAATTCAACACCACTGAGATTAGGGAGGACCTAGAGAGGATATTAAAAAATATAGAGAAATACTCAGAGAAGTTAAAGCGTATAGAACCAGAAAAAGGATTCTCTCTATATGTGGACAGAGATACCATCTACCTCAACTCCAAGGTAAGGGTGTACGGATATATCAACTATCCAGTAAAGTATATAATTCTCCTTCACAACAACAAGAGTTATGTGGTGGAGGTAAGAGACAACAATTTCTCAAAGGACATCTATATAAGAACCCCAGGATATCACACCTTCTATGGGGTATCTCCCTTTGGACCCTCTAACAAGGTAACAATAAAGTGTTTAAAGATCCCAACCTATATAGAGGTCTACCCTAAGGGTAACTTAACAGCCCACCTTGAAGAGGAGATCTACTTAGATGTGTACCTCTACGACTACTATGGAAATCCTCTGGAAAATAAAACCATCTATATAAAGTATCCAGAGGGGGAGTACAGTTATAAAACACCCTTGAAACTAAGGGTTAAACTAGATGACAGATACATAGGATACGTTAACAGGACCCTCCCCCTAGAGGTGGTATTCAAGGGTGACAGTAACTACAGCCCCTCTAAAGAGAGAATGTATATAAAAGTCTTGAGGATCCCCACATATATAACTGCACACTACTGTAACAATAGCCTCCTTGGTAACCTCTACGACTTTAGGGGCAAACCCCTGGATAGTAAGAGGGTATATCTAATTGTTGGCAACAACACCTACAGTACTACAACAGAGAATGGTAGCTTTAGATTCAGTATATCTAAATTTAAAGAGGGGTATGTTGTATTCAGGGGGGATAGAAAGTACGCCCCTTCCTCCAAGGATCTAAGGTATGAAGGTATACTAGTGAGGGGATGGAGTTCAGGGGGTAATCTACCTCTACTCCTCCTTACTTTCATACTACTCCTAGCTGCAGTAAAAATCTACTGGGATAGATACAGATCAGGAGAGAAAGGGGAAGGTGGAGATGCAGGAGGAAGTCCTAAAATAAGTATACCTCCCCTATTTTCCAAACTAGTGGAGGGGAGGATGTTCAGGGAGGCTGTAATCCTGGCCTATCAACTTTTTATAAA
>JAHEQA010000040.1 GCA_019561615.1 Methanothermococcus sp. SCGC AD-155-E23 | reverse complement strand
CCCCCCCCCCCCCCCGAAAAGTTCAGGAAGTTTAAGTTTGTTTAAATAGAGGTTCTGATTTCCTGCTCCATATATGGAGACTTTCATATCTATCCCCCTATAAGAAAATTTTTTATAATGGTTTAAAAACATAATACAATAAAAAAGTTTCTATTTTTTTTTTCACTTATATTCACAAAAAAGAAAAATTATTTACTATCCTCTATCTTTTCGTATCTACTTTCCTATAACCTTAACGTAGAACTTCCTAGTTCTAGGGCCATCAAATTCACAGAAGAATATCCCCTGCCAAGTTCCAAGGAGTAACCTCCCCCTGGATACTAGGAGGTTTAGGGAAACACCTAGAAGGGAACTCTTTATATGGGCATCTGCATTACCCTCTACATGGGTGTAGTCACCCTCCCTAGGTACCATCTTTCTTAAAAACCTCAAGATATCCTCTCTAACTGAGGGATCTGCATTCTCGTTTATAGTCAGAGCTGCAGTGGTATGAGGTGTATACACTACTACAACTCCCTCCTCCACTCTAGCATCCCTTACAGCCTGATGTACATGCCATGTAATATCTATAAACTCCTCCCTCTTACTACTCCTTATAATGTACTCCTTTAACATGCTATCACTGTTAAACCTCTCTCCCTCTACTTAACTCCACTATACCGTTAGCTATAGAGACTGCAACTGGAGTGCCCCCCTTAGGCCCCTCAGTGGTTATGGAGGGGATGTCCATCCCATATAGTAAATCCTTAGATTCACTGGCTTTAACAAATCCCACTGGAACCCCTATTACCAGTTTTGGCCTGACATCCTCCTCCTCTATGAGTCTTACAACCTCCAAGAGTGCCGTAGGTGCATTACCTACCACAACGATGCCCCTGTGGATATAGGGTTTTGCAATTCTCATGGCAGCGGCAGCCCTTGTAATCCCCTCCTCCCTGGCAATCTCATAGACTCTCTTATCCCCTATAAAGGAGAGGGTATTTCCATACCTTATCCCCACCTTCACCATCTCCACATCTACCACTATGGGACACCCCTCCCTTATACCCTCTATCCCCCTCTCTATAGGGTGGTTTTTGAACCTTAGGAGTTTTGCATACTCCAAATCTGCAGTGGCATGGACCACCCGCTCAACTATCCTCATCTCCCACTCCGAGTATCTCTCTATCTCCTCCCCTAGTATCTCCCTTATCTTCCTCCTAACTATCTCCCTAGATCTCCTTGCAACATCTAATCCATCCCTGCTGATGGCGCCCATGAACATCTATCCACCTTTACTCCACTAACTTTAAAACCCTCCTTATACCGTCAGACTTTGTATATGCCACCTCTATCAACTCAGGGAGTACATTCTTAAGTTCAAAGTCTATAATCCCAATAAACTCCCTCTTTGTATCCAACTTGAAAAAGGTCTCATCCTTTAAGATTACCACACCTTCCACATGGTATCTACCAAAGTAGGCCTCGAAGTAGTCCCCCTCCTCTATATCATCTAGGTACTTGTAGAGTTCATCCTCACTGTTCACTACTATCTCTATATCTTTCTTCATACTTTTCACCAGAAGAGGTTTTATAATAATCTCAAAAAATTAACTTATAAAAAAGGGTCTATAAAATATTTACTTAACCTCCACGTAGATATCCCTGTTCTTCTCCATGGCCTCTAGAAGTTTCTTACCTATCTCACTGTTCTTGTTTATCCTAACCACTCCACCAGCCCCTACCGTGGCATGACAGAGAAACTCTCCATCTACGTATATCTTGATGTTACTCCCCACTAACTCCTCTCCAACATCCACTACCACGTACTTCTCAGTCTCCATTAACCTTGTAGTCTCGTAATCACTTACGTACTCATAGGTTAGATACTCCTTCTCCTTTTTATCTTCCTTCTTCTCAACGTTTATCTTAAGTCCCAGGTTATCCTCCAACTTGGCAATCTCCCTTCCACCCTTCCCTATAACCACAGGTAGGTACTTCTCAGGTACTATGAGATCTATGGTGTGATCATCCTTCACACTAACCTCCATACTTCTCTTAACCTTCCTAGGTAGATACTCCCCTAAAACCTTCTTTATCTCATCCTCGGCGTACTTGTACACTGGAGGCTTGTCCTCTTCCACCTCCTCAATTGGCATGACTATAACTTCCTCCCCATAGGTGTATATCTCGTACTCGGTTTTTCCAGTTTCAAAGTCCTTTACCTCTATAACTGGTCTGGCTAAGTCAGCCTCCTTCATCCCATGGGGCACCTTAACGGTAAATTTAATCTCATAGACTTTCTTGATCTTCCCGTCCTCCAGGAATATAACGGTATCCACTATCTGAGGTATTATACCTAGATCCACCCTACCTATGAGACGTTGAATGGCGTCTATAGGTTTTGAGGCGTGGACAACCCCTACCATTCCCACCCCAGCCATCCTCATATCTGCAAATATCTCAAAGTCCTTGGTCTTCCTAACCTCGTCGTATATGGTATAGTCTGGTCTTACAAGGAGTAGGACATCGCAGGTGTTTTCCATACTACCCTCTAGAGGGGCGTACTGGGTAACTCTCTCGTCTACCTGGAGATCCCTAGGATTCTCCATAGTCTTTACTATCATGTTGTTATCACAGTAGAACTTGGCCAGGGCAGAGACAAAGGTGGACTTCCCACTACCTGGACTTCCAGAGACGAATATCCCCCTGGACTTATCCTTCAACCTCTCCCAGAGTTTATCTGATAGCTTGTAGTCCTCAAGGGATACCTTGGCAATAGGTCTCACAGCTGTAATCTCCAGGGCATCTGAGAAGGGAGGTCTCGCTATGGATATCCTTATATTACCTATCTGTATTACCGTAGCCCCTCTCTTCTGTATCTCAATTAACCCGTTGTTCTGCTCTGTATATTTTAGTATGTTATCTATGAGGCGCTCCATATCCTCCTTGGAAAGTTTCTGATCAGATACTGGCACTAACTTTACATCTCCAGGTCTCCCCCTCTTTGCATAGGGTAGACAGTTCTCCTTGAGATGTATAGACATAGTGTTTTCATCGAAGTACTTAAGTATCTCCAACTCTACCTTCTCCTCCTCGATCTCCAGGTAGTAGGCCTCTATACCCTGGGCCTTGGCGAGACTGTACTGTATCCTGTCACTTGTAAGTAGTACAGAGTTTGTCTCCTTTGCAACCTTTCTTATCATGGCGTCTATCTCTCCAGTCTTGGCAAGTTGTATTGCATCTATGGAGGGTCTCTCACCGTAGTACTCTATCTCTATGTTGTGATCCTTGGATATCTCCACAAGTCTAGTAAGTTCCTCTATACCTAGGAATCCTATCTCTCGACCTTTGTTTGCCTGGGCCTCCAGCTCAGCCACTACAGCCTCAGGGATGATGATCTTACAGTCCTTTATAGCCCCACTCTTTATAAGTTCAGATACCCTTCCATCTATTATTACACAGGTATCAACTGTGATGTTCTTCCCCTGTAAATTTATCTTCTCCTTTTCCACAGTTTTTTCCATAATCCTATCACCTGAAAAATAAACTATGGTATAAAGAGATTTTTAAATTATTTTAAATCTTTTATAAAAAAGTTGAAGTTAACAAATAAAAAAGTATTTGGATTTAAAAAAGTATCGTTTCCTTACATTGCCTCTTCCTCTGGGTAGGCAGGTAACTTGTGCTCCACCAGATCAAGGCCTATCTTTTCCTCCTCCTCAGATACCCTGATACCTCCAGTTATAACACCTACTATCTTCGCAAGTAGGAACCCTAGGACTGTACCGTATACCACACAGAGTATAGAGGCCAGTATCTGGTTGAGGATGTTAACATCCCCTGTACCTCCAAGAGCTGTCATTCCAAAGATACCTGCCAGAACTGTACCCACAACCCCTGCAGTTCCATGAACTGGTACAACACCACATACGTCATCTAACTTAAGGCTCTCCAGGAGCCTGTATACCAGGGGTACCTGGGCACCTGCAACAAGTCCAATTATCAAGGCTCCAAGGGGACTTACTATATCTGTCCCTGCACAGATTGCCACTAGACCTGCAACTAAACCGTTAGCTGTAAAGAGCACATCCTTCCTAGAAACTAGGAGGGCACCGATACCTCCTCCAGCCATGGCTAAGGTTGTGGTGGCACATACCAATCCACTTATATCCTGGAGGGCTAAGGCACTACCTACGTTGAATCCATACCATCCTATAGCCAGGGCAAAGGCTCCTAAGACTGCCATAGGTATGTTGTGCCCCAGGATAGGTACAGGCTTTCCATCTTTAAATCTACCCTTTCTAGGTCCTAAAGCTGCAATAGCACCTAAGGCCAGGAACCCTCCTAGACCATGGACTATTAAACTTCCGGCGTAGTCATGCCAGGGTATTATACCTGTACCCCATGGGCTTAGGTATACGAAGAAGGGGTAGACAAATGCAGTAATCAGTATGGAGAGTAGTACATAGGCACTGAATCTTATCCTCTCTGCAACTCCCCCTGAGACTATGGTAGCTGCCGTTGCTGCAAATACTAAACCAAAGAACCACTGTGCCAACTCAAGACCGTTATTTTCTAAAAATGGAAGTGCACTGCATATCTTACCCCACCAGGCTATGAAGTCCCCTGGATTTATGGAGGTAGAGAGTATATAACCTATCAAGAGCCATGAGACACATCCCACCAGCCAGTCCACCATGTTTTTCATCATAACGTTATTTACATTTTTACTTCTAACCTGACCTCCCTCGAGCATTGCAAATCCTAGTTGCATTAGGAAGACCAACACTCCCATAACTACTAGAAAGAATACATCTCCAGCAGTTATCAACTGGGTAAGTGCCTCTGTAATATTTATCTCCGCCATGGAATCACCTCACCTATCCTATGTTATAGTGCCTCCTCATCTCTCTCTCCAGTTCTAACCCTTACCACAGACTCTACAGGTAGTACGAATATCTTCCCATCTCCATGTTTACCAGTTCTAGCATTTTCACAGATAACCTTAATAACATCTTCAACGTCGGCATCCTTAACAACAATTTCAAGTTTTACCTTAGGTAGCAAGTCTACCGTGTACTCTCTTCCCCTGTACCTCTCTGTGATACCTCCATGTAACCCCCTACC
>JAHEQA010000039.1 GCA_019561615.1 Methanothermococcus sp. SCGC AD-155-E23 | reverse complement strand
GGAGAACATGTAAGGTTGAAGGAGTGTGATAGACTCCACGCCTGTGCAGTGGAGTTGAGAAAGATGGGTGGAAGAATAAGGGAGAAACCTGATGGGCTTGTAATAGAGGGCTAAGGGTTTAATTGCAACTGTCAAATCTGATGCCGAGAATCTATTCGTTACCATCTCTGCAAGGGGGTTGAATCCTAAGTTATATATCATTGCAAAGGCTGAGGCAGAGACTACCATAGATAAACTCCTGAAGGCAGGTGCAGATAGGGTGGTATCTCCCTATATAATAGGGGGTATGAGAATAGCTGAGATGGCTCTAAGGCCTGAGATATTGGACTTCGTATCTACCCTCATGGATGAAACCTACGATATGGAGATTGGAAGGTTTACCATCCATCCCCAGTCAGAGGTTGTTGGAAAAACCCTCCATGAATCTAAGATAAGACAGAGAAGTGGTGCCACAATACTGGCAATTATAAAGGATGAAAACAAGGTAATTATCAACCCAGGACCAGATGTTGTCCTGGAACCCTACAACGTTGTATACGCCTTTGGTACAAAGGAGCACCTTGAAAAATTAAAGGAGATACTGGGAATTTCCAAAAAGTAATAACCTAATCCAATCCATCGTAATCCCCCANGGATTCCTCCTCGTAACTTTTTTCCTTATAGGATTTCTCCCATATTCCAACAATATCTAGATCCTCCCCTCCGTATCTACCCTTGAATTTGTTTATCTTAACTAGGGCTGGAATACTTAGGGCAGGACCTATTATTATAGCCTCTCCCACGTTTAACCCTGGGAGTTGTTTAAGGAGATCCTCACTTAAACTCTCTGAGGCCTGCTGTACATGCTGTTGGTCATGGGGTTCAATTAACTTGGAGATGATAAGGTTGTTACACTGGGAGAGGGCCTCAGGATCCAGGGTCTTAGGTCTCTGGGATACTAGACATAGACCTACTCCAAATTTCCTACCCTCCNTGGCTATTCTAGATATGTAAAGTTTAGACTTTGTGTTCCTATTCTTGGGTATGATAAGGTGGGCCTCCTCAAGTACTATAAATATAGGCTTTGGATAACCCTCCCTAAGTGCCCTCTTTCTATCTGCAAGTATCTCCTTTGCCATGTGGGAGATGACAATGTCCATGTCACTTTCATCTAAGCCCTCCAGGGGTAGTATGTTGATATGGTTTTCCTTTANCTTCTCCACAGGGTTGTAGTGTAGGGTTAGGAGATGTTTCTTAAACTTCAACATGTCCTTAAGTCTAAATATTGCTGTTTGAATACTGTTGTAGTCCCTCTTGTACTTGGGATGTTCTGAGAGATTCTCCAACTCCTCTATAATAGAGTTTATATAATCCTCTGCAGAGTTGAAGTCACTTTCACTGTGATCCTTCTTTACATTATCTACGGCCATCCTGATATAGGGTCTCTNTTTTGTAGCTGCAATATCCACCNCAGCTAGATCTGCNAGACTCTCACTACTTATCTGGTATACGTTTATCTTTGGTTCTAGAACATTAACCCTTAATCTGTTGTTGGGATCGTAGGACTCTATATACCTGTACTCCCCATGGATATCGAAGACTAGAACTGTAGCCTTCAACCTGTTCAACTCCGAGAGAAGTACAGCAACGGTGTTAGACTTACCNATTCCAGTGATAGCCAGTATAGCAAGGTGCCTTGAACATAACATGTTAACATCTAACTTTACAGGTATGTCCTTGGACAGTAGTTTNCCTATCTCTATATGTCCAGCAGAGAACATCCTCTTTAGAACATCCTCACTGGCGGAGTAGACCTCTGTACCTGGTTTTGGAGGTATCTTAGGTATCTTCTTCTCCTCCACATCTCCTAGAATCTTTATCTTACCTATAACTTGATAGGAATCCTCCTTCTCCAACTTCTTTAACTTCAATATATCCTCTACACTTAATACCTCGTTGAAGATGGGGCAACTTTGCATAACCCCCTCTATCATACCTAGCACTTCCCTTCCATTGGGATACTCTATAGATACATAACTACCTACCTCAGGTATCTTATTTGAGAGGAAGGTAACCTCTGTAGTAGTGGTCTCGCCTACAATATACCCTATAACCTCTCTTTTTTCCACCATAATCTCCCCTATTTAACTGTTAAATTTGCTCCAAGGGATTTCATTACAGGGATAAAGTCTGGGAAGGACACCTTTACACTTTCCTCCCCCTCAATGATAGTTCTTCCCTCTGCTAAAAGTCCAGCAACTGTAAAGGCCATTACCAGNCTATGATCTCCATAGGTATTCAACCTCGCCCCCCTCAACCTACCTACGCCCTCTATTACAAGCCCATCAGGTTTCTCCNTTATTCTTCCACCCATCTTTCTCAACTCCACTGCACAGGCGTGGAGTCTATCACACTCCTTCAACCTTACATGTTCTCCGTTGTAGATCTCAGTTCTACCCTGGGCAAAACATCCCAGAACTGCAAGGGTGGGNACTAGATCTGGTATATCCTTNACATCTATAGAGATACCCTCTAAATTATAGGGTCCCTCCACTATTACCCTATCCTCTCTTACCTTGAGATGGGCACCCATCTCCCTTAAGATATCAACTATTCTCCTATCCCCTTGTTTAGAGTCTTTAAAGAGGTTTTTAATAATGATCTTGGAGTTTAGAAGTACACCAGCAGCCATGATGTAGGAGGCTGAGGAGTAATCCCCCTCAACCCTATAGTTAGTAGGTCTATACCTCTGATTCCCCTCTACAAGGTATTCCCTACCACCTTCTAATACCTTCACCTTTATTCCAAACCTCTCAAGTACATCCATTGTTATATCTAAGTAGGGAGCTGACTTCAAAGGTGTTGTTAACACTATCCTACTATCCTCCTGGGCGAAGGGTAGTGTCATCATGAGGGAGGTAATAAACTGGGAACTTACATCCCCCCTTATCCTTACAAGGTTCCTCTCTATCTTACCCCCTTTAACAACTACAGGGGCTGTACCGTCCATCTTGGAGGAGAAGGCAACAATACCCAGTTGATTAAGAGCATCTAGTAGGGGTCCCATAGGTCTTCTTCTTATGGACTTATCTCCAGTTAGTATGGCGTAGCCTCTAGGTATCTGGGAGGAGATACCTGTAAGTATCCTTAAAGTTGTACCACTGTTTCCCACATCTATAACGTTGTCAGGTGTCTTTGGACTGTTGTAATTCCCCTCTACAACCCAGGTATCCTCTCCCCTCTCTATCTTGGCCCCCAGGGATATACAGCCGTATACAGAGGAGAGACAGTCCTCACTGTTGAGAGGGTTTAAAATCCTAGATACNCCATCTCCTAGAGATGCNCATATTACAGCCCTGTGGGTGTAGGACTTTGAGGGAGGTGCATTTACAGTACCTCTTAATTCCTCTGTTCTCTCCACTATGAGCATAACCCTCACCAGTTAGGTATAATCTCTTTTTTAACAAGGGGTGAAAACCTCTCACCTATATAGCTACCTAGGACATTNCCCCTCATATCTATTATAATACAGCTAAAGTCTATCTTCTTCCACCTATCCTGAGCCCTCTCTACCACCCTCCTGGCAATATCCTTGAACACCTTGTGAAGAACCCCCTCTCTCCTCAATATCTCTACTATCTCCTCAGTAGTATTACTGTAGAGTATCCTTCTTAGGACATCCTTACTCTGGATATAGAGGGAGCTGTAGGCTGTTAATATCTCGTTCCTCCCATCTGCAACCTTGGAGTGGGTGTTGTATATACCCCCTGCAAGTTTTACNATCTTTCCAACATGTCCAAAGATGAGTATACCTTCAACACCTTTCTCTTCTGCCTTATCTATCATAAAATCCCAGAAGTTGGAGACCTCCACTATCTGATCCTCATCTACATTCAGTAGTTTCCTCCCGTAGGTTGTACCTATGTTACCAGGTGTAAACACCAGTATCCTGGCAAAGAATTACAGGATACTGGTGTTTACACCTGGTAACATAGGTACAACCTACGGGAGGAAACTACTGAATGTAGATGAGGATCAGATAGTGGAGGTCTCCAACTTCTGGGATTTTATGATAGATAAGGCAGAAGAGAAAGGTGTTGAAGGTATACTCATCTTTGGACATG
>JAHEQA010000038.1 GCA_019561615.1 Methanothermococcus sp. SCGC AD-155-E23 | reverse complement strand
GTAAGAGACCAAAACTTAAGATACCTATTAGAAGTTTAAGTAATGCAAAATTTGACAAGGAGAAGGGTACCTTTGTACTCCTGGGAAAGGAGAAGGAGAGGACCTTAACAGTTAACCAGGCTAAGATCTTTGCACAAACTGTTAAGATGATGGAGTTTGCAATCCCAGAGTTTGTCCAGGCCATGCTCCTAGATGAGTTAAGTACAAAGATATACGAGGAGTGTAAGAAGATATTCCCACTTAAAAAAGTGGAGATCTACAAGTCTGAGGTTTTAGAGTTTGGTAAACCCTTGGAGACTCCTGAGGAGAAAGGTGAGGAGTAAATCTCTTTTTATTTTTTTAAGGTGGTTTAATGGAGATAAACCTGGATAGGTATAGAAACCTCACCAGGCACCTTGGGAGGGAGTATATAAATTTAAACCCTATTCAGAGGGGAGGGGTTCTACCTGTAGAGGCTAAGAAGGCTATCTACGAGTACTGGGATGGTTACAGTGTATGTGACTACTGTGGAGGACGGCTAGATGAGATAAAGACACCTCCAGTATGTGAGTTTTTAGAGGATCTCTCTAAGTTTCTCGACATGGATATCTCTAGACCTACCCATGGGGCCAGGGAGAGTAAGTTTATAGTTATGCACTCCATATGCAAGGAGGGGGACTACGTAGTACTAGATGAAAATGCCCACTATACCTCTTACGTGGCAATAGAGAGGGCTAGACTGAACTATACCACCGTGAAGAACGATGGCTATCCCACCTACAGGATAGAGCCTGAGGGATACAAGGAAGTTATAGACAATTTAGAGGATAAGGGAAAGAGTATAGGTCTTATACTACTTACCCATGTAGATGGATCCTACGGTAATCTAAGTGATGCCGAGAAGGTTGGGAAGATTGCTAAGAAAAAGGGATATCCCTTCCTACTTAACTGTGCCTATACAGTTGGTAGGATGCCTGTTAAGGGGAAAAAGTTAAAGGCGGACTTCTTAGCCTGTTCTGGACATAAGAGTATGGCGGCATCTGGTCCCATAGGTATACTCTCTATGAGGGAGGAGTTTGCAGAGGAGGTACTTAGAAGGTCTAAGAGTTATCCAAAGAAGGAGGTAGAACTTCTAGGGTGTACAAGTAGGGGGGTACCTCTGATCACCCTTATGGCAAGTTTTCCATATGTGGTAGAGAGGGTTAAGAGATGGGGAGAGGAGTTAGAGAAGACAAGGTATGTAGTGGAGCAATTGGAGGAGGTAGGTTTTAAACAGCTAGGTGTGAAACCTAAGGAGCATGACCTTATCAAGTTTGAAACACCTGTACTTGAGGAGATAGCTAAGAGGGATAAGAGGAGGGGTTACTTCTTTTACGATGAGTTAAAGAAAAGGGGTATTGGAGGTATAGTGCCAGGGGTTACTAAGGAGATAAAGATGAGTGTCTACGGTCTAACCTGGGAGCAGGTGGAGTATGTAGTTAAGGCTATAAGGGAGATAGTGGAGATGGGATCTAAAAAGGTGTTGACATGATAGATTCTAAAACTAAACTCTTAGGGCTTATTGGGCATCCTGTGGAGCACTCCCTCTCCCCCCTTATGCACAACAGTGCCCTGAGGGATAAGGACTTAAACTATGTATACCTAGCCTTCGATGTCCATCCTGATAAATTGAGGTATGTAGTAGATGGGGCAAAGGCCCTTGGAACCTTTAGAGGTTTCAACGTTACAGTACCTCATAAGGTGGAGATTATAAAATACCTGGATAAGTTGGATAGGGAGGCTCAACTTATTGGGGCTGTCAACACCGTGAAAATAGAGGGGGATATGGCACTTGGATACAACACAGATGGTCTAGGAGCACGTATGGCACTTGAGGAGGAGATAGGGAAGGTAAGGGGAAGGGATATACTTGTAATAGGTGCAGGTGGTGCTGCAAGGGCTGTGGCCTTTGAAATGGCAAAGGATAACAAGGTCACCATAGTAAATAGAACACCTGAGAAGGCAAAACTTTTAGCGGAGGAGATCTCTAGAAAGTTAAATAGAGAGGTAGGTTATGGAGATCTAAGTGTAGATGTGGGAAGGTATGAGATAGTTATCCATGCCACCCCAGTGGGTATGTATCCCCATGTAGATGTAAAGCCTGTAATAGATGTGGAGAGGATACACAGTGGTATGGTGGTGATGGACCTTATATACAATCCAAGGGAGACCGTCCTACTTAGAGAGGCTAAAAAGAGAGGTGCAAAAACTATCAACGGTATTGGGATGTTGGTCTATCAGGGTGCCTTAGCCTTTGAGATATGGACAGGTGTAAAACCAGATGTTGAAGTTATGAGAAGAGCTGTAGAAAATAATCTTTACTAAATTCCTAAAACCTCCCTCATCTTTAAAATTATTTCACTGGAGTTTAAATTTAACTTCTGAATATCTAAAAATACCTTATCCACCTTACCTAGCTTAACCTTTTTTGTAGAGTAATACTTCCCTCTCTCCAGTAGTCTCCTCTTAAACTCCCTTCTCTCAAGGGCTCTATTTTTTACAATCTCCTCATGGGTGAGGTTTAAGTTAGGATCTCTATAGGGTACCCCCACTGTGGATATGGCTATAAGTCTCTCATCTGTTAAGGGTATCCTCCTTATCTCCCTATCTGGAGAGGGATTCTTATAGGCTACTGTTATCCCCCTCCTTCTCCCTACAGGTTGTCCCTCGGAAATTACAAAACCTGCCTCCACAAGTGCACTTCTAAAGGGTATGGAGGAGGAGTAAGATATTAAAATACTGTTGTCATCCATCTTCTTGTAAACCTCCCTTAAGAAATCTACGGTGTAAAGTACAGCATCCCTTTGAGGGGAGAATGCGTCGTGAAATACTACGTTGTATCCACCCTCTAACTTTTTAATGACCCTCCTTCCATCCTCAAGGTATATGTTTATATCCCCTCTTCTTAAATCCCCCTGAAGGAAGTCCCTAATTCTATCCTTTATTAGGGCATGTTCCTCGTAGGGCATGTCCAGGCATAGGGAGAGAAAGAGCACCTCCTTACAACACTCCACCATATCTATTTTACATCCTCTGTTGAAGTGAAGTGCCCCTAGGGCGTTGTAGCCTAGACCACTGCAGAGATCCAGTACCTTAGGATTTCTCATATACCTTAGATTTGAGGGTATTACAAACTTTTCAATACTCTCCCTTAATGCCCCTATCCTGGAGTGCATAAGTTCCTCTCTACACTGGGATGGTAGGGTATAGGTGCCATCTTCAGTTTTAATTAGCACCCTGTGATTTAGAAGATCTCTAATAAGATCCCTTTTAAAACCCTCTATATCCTCACCCCTTTCAAATCTTATCATGTATTTTCTGATAATCTTCAGGGCAACTTCATCTGGGAGCATAGTTGATAACACCAAAAAGAAAATTATATCTCTACCACATCTACAACCTCAAGGGGTATGTCCTTCAAGGCCTTACCTATGGAGGACTTAGCTATCCTTATAGCATGTTCCATACTCTCTGCATTGAACACCTTCATGGATAGAAGTAGTCCTACCAGAGCTGTCCTGGCAACTACAAGGACACAGTCTATAGGCTCTCCACACTTTGGACATATAGTTAATCCCACGTCTATATCAACGTACTCCATGTTGTTCTTATTTAACAACTTCCCTACGTTGGATATGGCAACACTTATGGCATCCTCTGCATCTTCAACATTCTTTACTATATAGGGAGCCTGGAGGGTTACATGGTAGTTAGGCATTTTCCCCACCGTCCTTCTTTCCTTTACCTTGCCAAGGTAAATTTTACGTCGTCATCTCCAACATCAAATATACCTAGGCGAACTCCAGCGTCTATCCAGCCGTAGGCGTAGTTCAGAGAGGCAAATCCATTTATATAGTCACCCTTTTCTATAAATACCTTGGCATCCTTAAAGTAACACTCTATCATGGAGAGGAAGTCCAGGGCTACATCGTAGAGCAAACTCCTCCTTGGTGGAAGACCCCTTTTAATAATCTCTATTGCCTCCTCTGTTTTTCTAAGATACTCCTCCACCTTCTCCCTGCTAATTCTATCCTGAATCTTCTCCTCATCTACCATACTCTCTCCATTCTTCAATCTATGTTAAGTTTTCTGTCCCTTATAGTCTCCAAGATGATCCTCTGCTCAGTTCTTGCAACAGTCTTCCTTATAGTATCTATGGCATCTATATTTGCAGAGATACTGTCAATACCCCACCTAACAAGTTTCTCCACCATGGAGGGTCTACTTCCAGCCTGACCACATATGGAGGTTTTAACACCATGTTTTTTACAGGTCTCTATAACGTACTTAATTAACTTTAAAACTGCAGGGTGATTCTCCCTGTAATACTTTGCAACAAGTTCGTTGTTCCTGTCTATGGCTATGGTATACTGGGTTAAGTCATTTGTACCTAGAGAGACGAAGTCAATTCCCTCCTTTATAATGTCCTCTATGATAAGGGCAGCTGCCGGTGTCTCCACCATCACCCCAAAATCCACATCCTTCCCTAACTCTAAGCCTATCTCCCTTGCCAACTCCTTTACCTTTCTAACCTCTGAGGGATTTGTAACTAGAGGTATCATCAACCTTATGTTTTTATACCCCTCACTTCTCAGCTTCTTTATAGCTAATAACTCACACTTTAAAATCTCCTTCTCATCTAGACTCCTCCTAATACCCCTCCAACCTAACATGGGATTCTGCTCTACAGGTTCCTCCTCCCCACCTTCCAACCCTCTAAACTCATCTGTTGGTGCATCCAAGGTCCTGTATGTTACAGGTCTTGGATAGAAGGCATCTGCCACCTTCCTAATACCCTCTGCAAAGACCTCCACAAGGGCATCCTCCCCCTTCTCCTTAAGTATCTTGATGGGGTGGACACCTGTCTCAAGTATCATATGCTCTGCCCTTAGGAGACCTACCCCATCTGCTCCAGTGGCAGCAGCCCTCTCAGCAACCTCAGGCATGGAGACATTTACCATGATCTCTGTTGCAGTTATAATAACCGGTGTAGTGGCACTTGCCTCCATCTCCTTCTCCTTCTTTTCACCCCTCTTTATCTCCCCCCTGTATACAATACCCTTCTCTCCATCTACAGTAACTACCATGTTATCCTTTAACACCTTGGTAGCCTTCTGGGTACCTACAACACAGGGGGTACCTAACTCCCTGGAGATGATAGCTGCATGACAGGTTAGTCCCCCATCATCTGTAACGATGGCGCTGGCCTTCTTCATGGCAGGTACCATATCTGGGGTAGTCATCTTAGTTACTAGGACATCCCCCTCCTCTATCTTCTCTATCTCCCTGATATCATGGATGATCTTCACCTTACCAGAGGCTAAACCTGGAGAGGCTCCAATACCTCGCAGTAGTATCTCCCCCCCTTCCTCCTTCTTCTCCTTCTCCAATGTGGTTATAGGCCTCGCCTGGAGCATGTATATTTTACCCTTCTCTATAGCCCACTCAACATCCATAGGTCTTCCGTAGTGTTTCTCTATAGACAACCCTATCTGGCCAAGTCTTCTAAGTTCCTCGTCGGAGAGTACCCTCTTCTCCTTTAGATCCTCAGGTACCTCCACCTTTTTCGTCTCCCCCTTCTCATCCCTTATAAACATTACCTCCTTTCTCGCCACGGAGATACTCTTTGGAGTTAAGGTCCTTTTGTCCAGGATATAGGTATCTGGGGTTACAACTCCACTTACCACCCCCTCTCCAAGTCCCCAGGCGCTTTCAATCACCATCTCCTCGTAGTTCTGATTTATGGGATTTACTGTAAATAGGACACCAGACTTCTCAGAGTCTACCATCTTCTGTACAACTACAGCCAGTGCCACATCTAGGTGATCAAAGCCCTTCTGCTCCCTGTAGAAGATAGCCCTGGGAGTGAAGAGGGATGCAAAACACTTCTGAACAGCTTTAACAACGTTTTCAGCTCCTTTAACATTGAGATAAGTCTCCTGCTGCCCTGCAAAACTTGCATCAGGTAGATCTTCTGCAGTGGCAGAACTTCTCACTGCAACAAATACCTCCTCTCCACCACTCTCCTCACAGAGCCTGTTGTAACTCTCAATAATACTTATTTCCAGGTCCTTGGGCATCTTGGCATTTAAAATCAATCTCCTTATCTCCTCCGACTTCCTGTTTAACTCCTCAGGATTGTTCACGTCAATATCCTTTAGGATCTCCCTTATCTTCTTGTCCAGCTTACTCTCCCTTATAAAGTACCTGTAGGCATCTGCAGTAACCACAAATGCAGGAGGTACTGGAAAACCTGCATTCCACATCTCTCCAAGGGAGGCTCCCTTTCCACCTGCAATATCCACATCTCTGTTGGATATCTCGTCTAGCCAGGCTATCAACTTCATGGTGTTCCTCCTGTCCAGTCCTTTGAGTCACTATAGATGAAAAATAGTATTTATAATTTTTTTAAATCCTCTTTTGTGAATAAAAGTTGACATTAATAGAAACATTTAAATAAAAAGTAGAGTCTCACAGTTGATTGGGGCTTCCCTTTTAAATAAAGACCTCTACGGTGATGTAATGGGGGAGAAGGTAAAGATGGAGACTAAGAATTTAAATCTCTACTACGGAGATTTTCACGCCCTTAAAAATATAAACCTCCCTATATACGAGAACAAGATAACTGCACTTATAGGTCCCAGTGGATGTGGTAAAAGTTCCTTTATAAGGTGTCTCAACAGGTTGATAGATCTTGTTCCCAATGCAAGGGTTGAGGGGAAGGTACTTCTAGATGGGAAGAATATATACGACGAGGACGTAGATGTTGTGGAACTGAGGAAGAGGGTGGGAATGGTCTTCCAGAAACCAAACCCCTTTCCCATGAGCATCTACGACAACGTGGCCTTTGGTCCAAGGATACATGGTATCAAGGATAAGGAAACCCTAGATAAGATTGTGGAGTGGGCCTTGAAGAAGGCTGCACTGTGGGATGAGGTAAAGGACAACTTGAAAAAGTCTGCCTTTGAGTTATCTGGAGGGCAGCAGCAGAGACTCTGTATTGCCCGTGCCATAGCAGTTAAGCCTGAGGTTATACTGTTAGATGAACCTACATCTGCCCTTGACCCTATCTCCACCCAGAAGATAGAGGATCTTATGGTGGAGTTAAAAAGGGATTATACCGTTGTAGTTGTTACCCACAACATGCAACAGGCAAGTAGGGTCTCAGATTATACCGCATTCTTCTTAATGGGGGAGCTCATAGAGTTTGATAAAACGGAGAAGATATTCCTCAACCCCTCTAGAAAGGAGACTGAAGATTATATCAGTGGTAGATTTGGATAACAAACTTGGTGATATCTATGACAAAAGAGGTATTCTACTCTAAGTTGAAAGAGGTAGAGGATGAGGTTATCGAAATGGGTAACCTCTGTATATCTGCTCTACATACCTCTACAGAGGCCTTTTTAAACTGTGACAAGGAGCTTGCAGAGAAGGTGATAAAGGGAGACGACCTTATAGACATAAGGGAGATGGAGATCGAGGATAAGTGTATAAAACTTATAGCACTTTATCAGCCTGTAGCAACAGACCTAAGAACTATACTAACTATCATCAAGATCATATCTAAACTGGAGAAGATAGGGGACTGTGCCTGTAAGATTGCCAAGATTACAATAAAATCCAAGTTAGACATGAGGAGGGAGAACGAGATTATAATAACTATGGTGGAGCGCCTTGAGGAGATGTTAAAGGATGCGCTCCGAGCCTTTAAAAACAGGGATGAAAAGTTGGCCAGGGATGTGTACGCCAGGGATAAGAAAATAAATAAGCTCTATGAGCAGCTCTACAGGGAGATGATAAGTTATATCCTCGAGGATCCCAGAAACATCACCATGGCAACAGAGACTATATTCATGGCTAAGTACCTGGAGAGAAGTGGGGATATAATAGCCTCTATTGGAGATAGGGTAGTTTTCATGATTACAGGGGAGAGGATAAAGGAGGAAGAGTTTGAGCAGAAGTACAAGGTAAAGGAGATAAAGTATATTAAATTAAAGAAGGAATACTAAAATCTATTTTTTTAAGTAATATTAATTTTTAGGGAGTAACTTACTATTTTTTAAAGGGTCAAAAGGGGATGTGTATGCTAGGACTATCTAAGTTGAAATCAAAGAAAGGATATATATTTACATATGAGGCGGTTATAGCGGCTACATTAGCACTTCTAATCTTTTACGTTGCATACTTTGCCATCACCCATAACTTCTTAACATTTCAGGAGGAGAAGAGAGATATTGAGGCCTTTGAAAAGAGTAATTTAATAGCGGATAAGATATTTAAAGACCATGAGTTTCCATCAAATTCCTACGTTCCAGATTATTTAAGATTTGTAGATAGGGTGAGGGAGAGTTACTACACCTCAAGGGACACCATCCCAGGTACTTTCGACCCATTTTCAGTTAGGGGTACAGAGTACGAGGGCAACATTAGTTACGAAGGTACCTGGGAGTATATCATTAATATTTCCAACCCCAACAACTACACCTTAAAGGATTTCCAGGTGTTAGTTACTCTAACCCCAGCTAACTTTAACTTCGATTTCTCCCCAGATGGAAAGGGTATAAGTTTCTGGGAGGGAAATAAGGAAATCCCCTACTGGATAGAGATCTGGGAGTACAACAGAATAGGAAGGGTGTGGATAAGGGTAAGTGAGATACCAGCCAATGGATATACTATTGTATATCTAAGGAGGGGAGGGAGTTCTAGTATAAGGGATAACGGTGAGAAGGTATTTATATTCTTTGAGGATTTTGAGGAAGGATTGAATAAATGGAAGATTTTAAAGGGAGATTGGGTAATTGTAGAAGATAATGAATTACCCTTTTACAACGGAGGTAGGAGGAGAAATCATGTGGCATATTTAAGATCCTTTGGGGATGAGGAGAGGGATAAATATAGAAGTATGATATCTAGTGAACCATTAAGGGTCTCTGACGGGGACATATATATCCTAGAGGCTGTCGTTAAGGGGCATACTGGGGCAGTTGGAGGGAGTGCAGACAGCCCTGATACCATGGTAGGGTTTTACGCCACTCCTAATATAGATCCAAATGTAGATCCATATTATTATCCTACCAATTATGAATTTTACAACTCATTTACAGGATATTATCAAATTTTTGCCATATGTCGTAATTATGGTAGTAAAATAATAGCTACATCTAATATTTTTACCTATGATAACGTATGGTATCATGAGAAATTTATACTTGAACATAGTAACCATAAAAAAAATAGGATATGTAATGCCTCAATCTGGAAATTCTTTAATGGATACTATGGAGATCCAAATCCAAATAACAATGTAAACTCCATGGTTAAAACATATTGTGAAGTTACTATGGATCCTGCCAATCAAAGGTACATACTCCTAGGAACTGCACACGGAATGCATCGTGAAGAATACTGGTTTGATAACGTTAGAGTGAGAAAATACGCTCCAAGGATTCAAGTAACAGTAGAAGAGAATATATGGAAGTCAGTAAGGAATATTACCCGTGAATCCCCATATTACTTTGAAAATATTCCCCATGTAGAATCCAATGTTAACGTAATAAATGTAATCTATTCACAATACAACTTCAGTAACATCTATGTTAAGACAGAGAATCGATTAGTACCTGTAAAAATGTGGAGATATCCAGATGAAAGGGAAATACGTGAGGATATAGCCAAGGGAGAAATCCTATATTTTGGTACTAGGAGGCCCTCTAAGTTGGAATACATTAGAATCTCTGCCACAGAACCGGTAAGTGCAGTAATCTCTGTTAATGGGGTCCCATTTAGAATGAACATAGATAGTACTCCTAGGATAAGTGGTTTTGGAAAGGTAATAAATACTCACAGTTGGGATATTAATCAACCTAACGAGATTAAGATACTAGAGATATCTAAAGATGTACCTATAACACTAGATATTAAGTACTCTGACCCCTCTACAATATATGTGTTGAAATTTAGATCTATGAATATATCCTGTATTATACCTCTGAGAAATTAAGGGATCATTATGATATTTGACAATGATATCCTATTGGGGGTTATTATACTAATCGTTGGAATGGGATTCTTTACACTCTCTATGGTGGAACATACAGATAGCTATGCCGACGCTGTAAAGACCAGTATTTTATACGATAAGGCAAGTGATCAGTTAAAATTCCTTGTATCTGACGGTACCTTGGAATCTGCCATACTCCTTATAAATAACGGTTATGGATCTCAGGCAGAAGAGGTATTAAGAAATAGAATTGATCTTGAGGACTATATAATCGTTATTGGGAACTATACCATATCCCAGGGGGATCTCAACGATAAAGATATAGTAGTAGTGTCTACAGTTATAGTACTAAACAGAACAGAGGGATGGTACGGTGTATACGGTGATGAAAGGACCCTCCGTTTAACAGATAGATGTTTCCTAAGTGAAGAAGAGGTCTATAGCTATCTCGGTGGTAATTCCCACTCCTTTGTAAGGGCTATATACTATTTTAGATCAAGTACCCCTATTAATATTAGCTTAATCTGTGGTGGTTAACTATGTATACCTCCCAGAGTATGCTGATATTAACACTTTTACTACTTTTAACAGCAGCACTTTATTATCATACCATAGATCTCCAACAAAGGCAGATAGTAAGAGAAATGGAGGCTACATCTGTTGATTTAAAATCTTCATCTGTTGAACATGTGGTGTCTACCTCCCTCTCCCCTACATTCAACAAGGTATTAAACGATGCCAGTTTAAAAGTTGCCAATGAAGGATTTTTCAGTAGCCCTGAGGACGTTGTCAACTATTTAGAGAGAAATACAGAGGATCATATAAGGAGCTATCTAGATAACGTAAGTAGATACTACAGTAATCAGGGATATAATTTTACTTATTCTTTTGATATAACCAACATTACTATGGCTGATGGATTTACATTTAAGATAGATTATGTCTTTAGTTATAACCTCTCCTACAGAGACGGAACTATAAATAAAACAGACAGTATAGAGTCTTCTCAGTACGTTACTGTAAAGACTGTACTAGATGCATACCACTATAGAAAACCAACCTATATTATGCCTATACATATATACAATCCTAATAATGAGAACTTAACAGATTTCCAGGTTAAAATTATTTTAGATGAGAGTAACTTTGACTTTTCTATAGATCCCGATGGTACAGGATTGAAATTTATAGACGAGAATAACAACTATATCCCCTACTGGATAGAGTATTGGAGAGACTCTAGGGCTATTATCTGGATAAAAATCCCAGAGTTAGAAGCTAATCAAATAATTACTGTATACTTAATATCTACCTATCCAAGGTTATCTGAGAGTAATGGAAATTTAGTATTTGAATTATTTGATGATTTTGAATATAATAGATCTATAGGTATTAAATGGAATAATCTCTATGGTGACTGGAAGTTCTATAATTTTGGAAATAACTATCTTTTATATAATCCCCTATACAATCGACAGGTAATTGGATGTGAAAATGCGCCCCCAGTTGCAAGGATAATTTCTATCAATAACATTAGTTTAAAAAATTATATAATAGAAGTTGTGGCAAAAGGAAATAATACATATTATATAAAGAAAAAGGTATGGTGGTGGTGGGAAGAATATCCTTATCCAGCTCCCAATATAATGATAGGATATCTTGCAGATCCTCACTGGTACACTACACTCCACCCAGATGCATTTTATACCTTTGATTTAGGAGGAAGATATAAAAATGACGGTTATGCACTAACCACTGATTATATGAGGGATCTATACTGGCTAGACGAGGTAAAGAGGAAGAGGAGGAGGACCAAAGTTGAAAATTTCGAGGGCGTAATGATATGTAAAGAATATCCTTCTTCTAAAATACACAATTATAGAGAAAAAATAGAGGGTACTAATGCAGTATTGCCTGAAAAAAATAAGTGGTATATTATAAAGATCCTTATTACAGAAAAAGAAGTAGATGGAAGTACAGTAAAGGAAGTAAAGGGTACCTATACTCCTCTAGAAGATTATATACTATATAATTATGAAAATCCATGGTTAATAACTAAAACAATAGAAGAACCCTATGGAAATCACTTTTTACTTGGGACCTCCTGGGGAGATCATGATTTAGATGGTAATCAAGAAGTATACTTCGACAACTTCAGAGTTAGAAAATATGCACCACAAGAACCTTATGTATCTGTCACTGGAAACATGATAAGGATATACCCACTGATCTATATCTCACCACCTAGAGCCTATGGAACCTACTATGGAGAGGGTACTAATCCCAACCCATACTTTGTAGAGGATCCCTCAGGGGAACACCCCTCTATTGTAGACATGCTCGCAGGAAGGGATAAAAGGGAGTGGAAGTACGGATACAGTATAAAACTTATAGGGTTCTATCTACCGGAAAAATAAAATATATTTTTTTATGGTAGCCAACTCTTTGGATCCTCTATCTTAGCTGGCAAATACTCGTTGACAACGTACTTCAAACCGTACTTGGCAAGGGACTGCTGCTCAGCCCTCTTCTTCATCTTCAACATAAGTTTAAGTGCCCTCTGCCACTCTGGGAAACTCTTTACAAAGTCGTCGTTCTTCAACCCATCCTTCAACCTCTTTATATCCTGCTCCTTTAGGGGATGTGTAGGTAGGTCGTAGTCTATTATATCCTGAGGTGTAACCCCTATTAGCCTGGCACTTGGGACAGCTAGCTTGTCTGCAAGGTGGACAGCCTTACCACTACCTACCTTCAAGGTCCTGTAGATATTTAGGTATCCGTAGGGATCTCCGTCTGTAAAGACTAGAACTGGAAGACCATGCTCCTCATTTAACCTCTTTATAAATCTCCTTGTAGCCCTTGCAGGTACCCCCTTCAAAGACACCAGGATACAGTTCTTCTTTTTCCAGAATTTTTCAGCGTTTAACCTTGCAAACATACCTGCAGTCTCTATTGCAAGTACAAAGTCTGCATCTGTCTCAAACTCCAACCTGGTAACGTCATTTGGGATGTTGTAGGCACCACTACCTAACTTTCTACAATCTATTACCAACTCCTCTCCCTCTGAAGTTCTATCTATTATCTTTAGGGGACCAACTACTGCAGAACCATCCTCCTCTGGAATAAATCCCAACTCCTCCCTTAGACAGTTAAGTGCGGCCTCAAGATCCTCTATAACCTCGTTAGAGGGTTGCTGATCGTCAAATCTCGCCTCTCCCCAGTTCTTTGAGACGTAGTAGGCCTCCCTCAATGTTGAAAAGTCGTTGTTGTCTAGGAGTTCCTTTGCAAACTCCATCATCTTAACAGTTTGTGCAAAGATCTTAGCCTGGTTAACTGTTAAGGTCCTCTCCTTCTCCTTTCCCAGGAGTACAAAGGTACCCTTCTCCTTGTCAAATTTTGCATTACTTAAACTTCTAATAGGTATCTTAAGTTTTGGTCTCTTACCCTTTAATATAAGGTCGTACATGGTGTTGGCAACT
>JAHEQA010000037.1 GCA_019561615.1 Methanothermococcus sp. SCGC AD-155-E23 | reverse complement strand
TGAGTTGGTGATGCTTGGGGCTATAAGGTATGAGAAGATAAGGGATCCAGTGGCCCCTGCAGTGGAGATACTTAGAAGTATCCATGCCCTTAACAAGGATGCCATTAAGAGACTTTACAGGGTGGATGTTGGTGAGGCGCCAATAGAGGAGGATACCCTTAGGGAGATAGGGAGGAAGTTGAATTACCTGGAGAAGGGTGGGGAGGTGGACATGGAAAGAACTGCGAAGACAGTAATAAAGGACTACCTTGAGGGGAGGTTGAACTACTACGATGTGAAGTTAAAGGGGTACGGTCAGGAGAGGGAGGATAACATAGACTTTATCGTTAAGTATCTCCAAGACTTCCCCTTTGTTGAGGACGCCTACGGTATAGTTACCCACCTGGAGGGTATAGAGGAGTTGGGGAGGTTGAAGGTTAAGAGGCCAGTACTTGGCTCCAGGGAGATAGGGGATACCCTGGTGGTGATATCCTTTGGTGAGAAGTCCTACGACAGTGGTAGGAAGAAGGTGGAGGAGTACGCCAGGAGGAAGAACATAGAACTTTACTCCATAGCCAAGGGTAAGTGTGGCAGGAACAGGATAGTTGTAGGGGTTGGGGAGAGGAAGTAGTTATTATAAAACTTTAAGGTGAGATAATGAGAAGGATACTTCTTATACTCTTTCTATTTTTAGGTGTTACTTCCATCTATGGAGGTACTATATACATCCCTGGCAAGTATTTTACAATTCAGAAGGCTGTAGATGCTGCCAATCCTGGAGATGTAATAGTTGTTGGAGATGGCACCTATTACGAGAGGATCGTCATTGACAAACCTATAACTTTAAGGTCTAAAAATGGACCTGAGAGATGTACCATCGATGTGGAGGGGTCTGGAGATGTAATAGTGGTTAAGGCAGATGGTGTTGTTATTGAGGGGTTCACAGTTAAAAACTCCAATAACTACTCTGCAGGAATTATGGTGAAGTCCAACAACAACATTATAAGAAACAATCATATATTGAATAACTCCGTGGGGATCTATCTCCAACACTCAGAGGGGAATGTTATAGCTAACAATACCGTGGTGAACAACAAGTGGAGGGGTGTAAAACTAGAGTACTCTGAGGACAACCTCCTGGAGAACAACAGTATAGTGAACAACGGTAGAGGTGTATATCTACTCTATTCTGGGAACAACAGTATAGTGAACAACATCTTTGTCAACAACAGTATACTTATTGAAGGCTGGAAGGTGGAACACTGGATCCATAGTATAGAGAATAACACTGTTAACGGTAGACCTCTCTACTATCTCAGGAATAAAGTAGGGGGACATGCCCCAGAAGATGCTGGACAGCTGATCCTTTTAAACTGTAGTAATATGAGAGTTGAAAACCTCAATATAAGTAACGTGGATGTTGGTGTTACAGTTGTCTACTCCTCCAATATCCTGGTGAGGGATAATAGATTTTGGAACAGTGGTAACGGCATCTATCTCTGGTATTCAGAGAATTGTCTTATAGAGGGGAACAGTATGGGGGGAGGGGGTGAGAGAGGTATTCACCTCTGGCACTCCTACAACAGTACCCTCAGGGGTAACTTCATCGAGGATAACTGGATAGGTGTTAAATTAGATTACTCTACAAGGGTGGAGATAGAGGGTAATGGTATAGAGGGGAATAACATAGGTGTCTCCCTCTGGTATGGGGATGAGAACACTGTGAGGTATAACACCATCCAAGGCAGTAAGTGGGGTGTCTACCTCATTAACTCTCAGGACAACAGGATCTACCTAAACAACTTTATAAATAACAGTCAAAATGCCTATTCCTACTACTCAGAAAACAACAGCTGGCACTCACCTGAGAGGATAACCTACAGCTACAGGGGTATCCCACATACCAGTTATCTGGGGAACTACTGGTATGACTATAGGGGAAAGGATAGGGATGGAGATGGTATTGGAGATACATACTACAGAGTAGACTGGTACTATCGAGACCAATATCCACTAATAGAGACCCTTGATCATTATATAATAGTTTCAGAGGACATCAAGTCAGAGAAGATAAGGGAGTTTGTACTTAAGGCAAGGGTTATCCTAGGTTCAGAGATAGATCTCGACCTCTCTGCCAGGGATTTGAAATCAGAGGTTGAGTTGATAAAGACGCCCATAGAGATAAGGGAAGACTGTATCCTCATAGGAGGTCCAGTTGCAAATCCAACAGTGAGGAAGTACATGGAGCTGGGAGCCTTCCCAGTGAGGGTAACCAACGAGTACCCAGGAAAGAATAGAGGGGTTATACAGGTAACGAAGATAAACGGTCACACAGTAGTACTCCTGGCAGGTTCTGACAGATGGGGTACAAAGGCTGCAGTGGAGTACTTCAAGACCTTGGATGACCTCCCAGGGGAGCCAATCTTCGTAGAGTGGAGGAATGGAGAGGCTGTGAGGATAGAGAGGCCCTAAAGCTCTATCAACATCTTCACCTTTTTATACACATCCTCATTTAGGGCTTTTAGAGGTCTTTTTACCCTCTCCCAGTCTCCCAGAGCTGGCCAAAGTAGGGAATCTATATGGAGAGGAGGGACTCCAGTATCCCGGGCAACTTCACTCCAAAATTTTATCACATCTCCATCTGTAAACCTTCTGGTGTATCCCTCTATTCTACTGTCCCTGGGAATCTCTACAGAGTAGGGGTAGGGGATAAATTTATTGAATACCATCCTACCTCCATATCCAAAGATCTTAACTGCAAATACCACTGTTTTTGCATCACCCCTTGTATTCAACACCCTTGCTAGGGCATTTCTCAGGGACTCCATGTTGTTGTAGTAGTTTTCACACCTCTCCAGGGATAGGGTATCTAGGAAGTGTCTTAATTTATATACTCTCTTTATCTTACCCTCTAGAAACCTCCTGTTGCCCCTTGAGTTGGAGAGAAATTTAACATACTCCTCCACCACATCCTCAGATATACTCTCCCAGCGATACTCTGAAAACTCCCTCCACCACCTCTCTCCAGTGGTAGATAGTTGATAGGATACCAGGGCATTAAGTAATATAAGTTTCAGAAACAACTCCTCATCTATCCTCTCTTTCAAATTCTTTAGATAGGTATACTGTAGATCTATTTTCTCCTCGATAAGTCTTGCAGATTCTATCCCCAGGGATTTTATAATATCCTTTAATCTATTTACTCTCATAGTTATCACAACAATTATGGTGATATTAATGGCTGCAGTGGTGGTTAAAAATCTAACTAAGAGATATGATAACAAGGTGGCCCTGGATAACATCTCCTTCCAGGTTGAGAAGGGGGAGATACTTGGAGTGATGGGAAAATCTGGGGCTGGAAAGTCTACACTGATAAGGATACTTAGGGGTGTAGATAGGGACTACGAGGGATATGTGGAGATATTAGGTAGAAGGGATAACTTCAGGGAGGTTACAGCTATACATCTTCAGAGGAACTTTGCACTCTGGGCAGAACCTGCAATCTACAACATCATAAGGAAGTTATACGCTGTAAGGAACAACTGTGACGAATCCCTACCTATGGAGGAGGAGTGGGAGGAGTATGAAAAAAAGGCCCTTGAGATATTGAGGTTAGTTGGGTTGGAGCATAAGAAGGATGTATTTGCAAATGTGCTAAGTGGGGGGGAGAAGCAACGTCTAATACTGGCAAGGCAGATAGCAAAGATATACGAGAGGGGAGAGGGGGTACTACTACTAGATGAACCTGCAACTATGGCCTGTCCTGCCTCAAAGCAGATCCTCCTAGATGTGTTAAAGAAGATTAATAGGGAGTTAAATGTCCCTATAATAATTACCTCCCACCTCCCAGAGATCCATAGATACCTCTGCCATAGGTGCATCCTCCTGGAGGAGGGTAGGATTGTTATGGAGGGGAGACCTGAGGAGGTAATAGAGAAGTTTTTAGAGGAGATGTCACCTCCCTATATCAGGCGATCTAAACCTAAGGATAGGGCCATAATAGAGGTAAGGAATGTATCTAAGAGGTACTTCGTGGTAGGGGGTGGGGAGACCTTGAATATGAGGAATATCTCCTTCCAGGTTAGGGAGGGGGAGATACTCTCCATCATTGGACCAAGTGGTGCTGGAAAGTCTGTACTTCTAAGACTCCTTGCAGGCCTTGAACTTCCAGACAGTGGAAAGATTATAGTTGATGGGGTGGATCTAAGTGAGTACGGATGGAAGAGGATAGAGCTACGTAGGAAGATGGGGATACTACATCAGGAGTTCTCCCTTCCCCACTACTTAACAGTAGGGGAGATGCTAAGGTACAGGGCTGGAGTTAAGGGGGAGAGGGCCATCACCTCTGCCAGGTTAAAGTCTAAGGAGTTAGGTATATCTCCAAAGGTTGTAGATGGGATCTACCAGTTGATAGATCTTCCAGAGGAGGAGAGGAGGAATAAACTTGAGAAACTGGGACTCTCCCAGGATATTGTAGATATCCTCTTTCCAGCCCTTGTAGATGAGGACTTCAATCCTGTGGAGATCCTTAAAACATTGAACCTAGATGAGGAGGTGTTGAATAAAACACCTCTGGAGTTAAGTGGTGGGGAGAAGGTTAGGGTAGCCCTTGCCCTACAACTGGTGACAAAACCTAAGATACTTCTTCTAGATGAGCCCTTTGGAGACCTAGATCCTGTTACCTTGAGGGATGTTGCAAACTATTTAAAGAGGATAAACGACAGATATGGCACCACCGTTGTACTTATAAGTCACCATATACCACTTATAAAGGAGATAAGTGACAGGGTAATACTTATAGACAGGGGGAAGGTGGTGATGGAGGGGGATCCAGAGGAAGTCTGCAATAGGTTTATAGAGATAAGTAACTCAAGGTTTTTAGGCAAATGAGGCAGGTGATAACATAGTAAGGCTTCAGATAGATAAGAGGGCCTATGAATCTATCAAGAACTTCTCCAGGATAGTATACCTGAAGGGTATATTGAATAGGGAGGATCTACCTGAGAGGGATGAGATAGTAGATCTCTACTACAGGGACAAGTTTGTAGCCAGGGCCATCTACAACAGGGATAGTGCCACTGTAAAGATACTGACACTGAAGAGAGAGGAGATAGATAGGGACTTCTTCTACCGGAGAATAAAGAGGGCTATTGAATACAGGGAGAAGGTTCTTGGTTTTAAGAATACCTACAGGATGATATATGCAGAGGGGGATTACCTACCCTGTGTAATACTAGACAGGTATAAGGATATAGGCTCTATGCAGGTCTCCTCCAAGGTTATGGAGAGGTTTGCACCGGTAATATACGAATGTGTGGAGGAACTTGCAGGTATGGACACCCTCTACATGCAAGGTGCCAAGAAGGGTAACAGGGTAAAACCTAGGATATTTGGAGATAGGAGTAAGATGGAGACTGTTATAGAGGAGGGCAGGGGGCGATTCAAGGTTAATGTAAGGGGGCATAAAACTGGCTTCTTCCTAGATCAGAGGGACAACAGGATAGATATAGAGAGGTATGTGCAGGAGGGGGACAGGGTGTTAGATGTATGTTGCTATACAGGTGGCTTCGCTGTACACTGTGGGGTGATGGGTGCCGAGGTTTGGGGGATAGATATATCCAAAAAGGCCTTGGAGGTTGCAGAGGAGAATATGAGGCTAAACAACATCGAGAAGTATCACCTTATACATGGCAACGCCTTTGACGTTATGAGGGAGTTGATAGAGGAGGGGGAGTCCTTTGACATCGTAGTACTGGATCCCCCCTCCTTTACAAGGACCTCCAAGGATGTTAAAAATGCACTTAGGGCCTATAACATCCTTAACTATCTCGCCTTGAAACTTAGTAAAAGGATGTTGGTCACATGCTCCTGTTCCCACCACATAGACAGGGAGACCTTCAAGAGTACTGTGGTATCCTCCTCCCTAAGGGCTAGAAAAGAGATTAAACAGATTGGAGGTTATAGGACCCAATCTCCAGATCATGTAATTACCATGGCCAATAAGGATCTTGAGTATCTCAAGTGTCTATTCTTTGCAGTGGATTAGAAGGTGACTACCCTGTCACTCTCCTTTACAAAGTTCACCAGGTCGTGCATGGTACCTAATACCACACCCCCTATTAGATCCTCCTCACTTAAACCCCTGGCCCTACAACAGGGACCACAGGCCTTTACAACTGCCCCAGCCTCTATACAGTTTTTCAGGTACTCCAGGTAGTTTGGGAAGCCAGAGGGGTTTTGGGATCTCTTGGCCAGGTAGACACCATCTTCGATGAGAAATATATTTACATCGATACCCTCTAGGAGGGATGTAAGGGCAAATCTAAGGGCTGAGTAGGCCCTCTCATGGCCGTAGGGGGCTGTGGTAATTATCACTGTAAACTTCAACTTATCACCTCTCACTTCTCTATTACAATTTTAAAGAGATCTTTGGATTCCTCTACAGATACTACCCTATAACCATGGGTTTCTGCAAACCTTTTAATATTCTCTAGGGCAGGTTTGTAGTCCCCTATTACAGTTAACCTCTCACCCTTTGCCAATTCCTCCAGGGCCTTCTTTGTCTTCAAGACTGGCATTGGACATACAAGACCACGGACATCTAACTCCATAGTCTCCCCCAATACTTATAAGTTGAAACCTCTTAGAGAGTTTGTTGTATAAATAATTTTAAAAAGTGTTCAATATGTTTCCAAGGGATAAAGAAAAGGCTATGGAGAAGTTAAGGGAGGCTCTAGAGAAAAACCTTGTGGATAGGGGTATACTCTATATCCTTGAGAGGATAAACGAGATGGAGGACTACTACACAACTAGCTCCTGCTTTGGAAGATGTGGTATAATGGAGTTTCCAAGGGGTAAGAATCCCAAGGTGCACTCGAGATGGTTGGGGAAGTGGCACCACTACGGAGAGGAGAGGGAGTTATTTGAGGCCTTGGAGAGGAGATCCAGGGATTTCGAGATGATAGTTTTTGTAATGAACTCTCCAATTCTCCATGTAGCTGCCAGGGATATCCCTGCTGCAAAGAGACTCCTGGATCTTGCCATCCACAGCGGTTTAAAGGCCTCCTCTATAAAGTCCATAACAGGGAGAAGGGTGATGGTGGAGATAGTAAGTACCTATAAAATAGATGCACCAATTGGTTTAGAGGGAGATATCCTGGTAGATGAGGACTACCTTAAGATGTTGTTGAAGGTTGGAAATACTAAGTTAAGGATATCCAGGGAGTTATTCCACAGATTCTACAGGGCTTTAGAAAGGTTGTAATTACTAGGTAATCACTTTAAAATCTGCAGTCAAGTAGGAGAGTATCAGGAGAAATATATCCACTACTACTATTAAGAGTATATACTTCACACCTGGAGACTCTATTTTATTTAAAAGTTTTAAGTCCCCCCTGTATCCCCTGCAACTCATGGTGATGAAGGATCTCTCCCCCCTCTCCCAGGCCCTTATAAAGAGGATAGCTGCCAATGTACCTAGGGACTTGTAGGTGGTTTTTAAATCCTTGTATCCCAACCTTGTATGCTGGGCATTTACTATCCTTATCATCTCCTCCAGTAGGATAAAGATATACCTGTACATCATCATGGCAATATCCAGTAGAGTAGATGGAACCCTCCACTCCCTCAGTATATAGAAGAGTTCTGTCATAGGGGTTGTAAATGCCAGGAAGAGGGTGGAGGTAACACCCCCTAGCATCCTACTGAATACTAACAACCCTAAGTTAACACCGTAACTGTAGATGGAGATGTTGAAGTTGAAGATATTTATAGACAGTAGCTTTTCACCACCTGTGTAGATGATACCCATGAGGATTACTGTAAGTATACCAAAGCCTATGGGAACTGATAAAAGGGGTAGGTATATCCTCAGTGGAACCCTGGCTACAAAAACAGTTAGGGTTATCATTATTAAGGCTACAATTAAAGGTACAAGGATGGATTTTGAGAAGAGGGTAATCAAAAGCATAGAGAGTGCAAATAGTACCTTTAACTTGGGGTTGATATGACGTAACCTGTTGTTGTGGGCAATATGGTCTATGGTGTTCACCTGCATTTAATCACCTGAAAAATCAGTGATAATAAAAATTATTTAAAAAATAAAAAAGAAAAAAAGAGTTAGGATTTAACTCTGGGATTTCAACTCTACTTTAGCCTTGTTGTATCCTATAAAGTACCCTATTATTATGGCACCTATTGCAGCCTGGAGGGCGAAGAGGAGGGACTCAATCTCTCCACTTGGAGGTTCCCATATAGGACTGAACCATGGTTGGTAGTTGGGGTTAACCTCTGTTATAATATCCTCTGCTGCATCATCTGCCCCACCGAAGTATCCCTCCTCCTCTCCCTTACCTGCATATATTATAAGAGGGATAATAACTAGGATTATTACACCTAGGATCATTAGGATATGTTTTTTCTCCATTATTCAGCACCCCCAGTATCCATTGCTTGGGTGTAGTGAGGTACTTCACTTTCATCGATAACTCCTAACTTCAAGAGTAGATCTGGTCTCAACTCCTTTATCTTATCCCAGAGTACAGCTGTCAATAGACCCTCTGCAATTGCAAGGGGTATCTGGGTAACAGCGAATATACTTAGGAAGACCATCAAGGTCCTTACTGGATCCTCTCCAGGGAATGCCAGTGTAAGCTGTATAGATGTGGTAATATAGGTCATCCAATCTGCTGCAATAGCTGCCAACATAACTGCCCAGGTGGAGTTTATCTTACCCTTGAGAAGTTTCCATACTATTACCCCTGCCAGGGGACCCATGACACCCATGGAGAATATATTTGCCCCTAAAGTAGTCAATCCACCGTGGGCTAACAGTAGTGCCTGGAAGAGCAACACTATAGTGGCTAAAACTGCTGTAATTGGTACACCAAAGAGTACTGCGCTTAACCCGTTACCACAGGGGTGGGAACAACTTCCAGTAACTGAGGGTAACTTAAGGGAGCTAAGTACAAACATATAGGCTCCTGCCACTGCCAACAGAGGTTTTACCTCTGGCATCTCCTTGAGAAGTTGGTTTATCTTTATAATCCCATAGCCCACTACTATACCTGAGAGGATATACCAGATTGCACACCACATCGGTGGCAAATACCCCTCCATTATGTGCAAGATATCACCTCATTGGAGGTATAATAATTAAAGCTAGGAGGATAATATAAAAAATTTTCTATTTAGGTTTAATTCAATTAAAATTTTGTGGAATTATGAGGAGGGTGATAGATTACTACAATACCCTGGCTAGGGAGTACGACAGGTTGTACAGGGATACCAGGTATATGAGGGCTGTGGAGTACAGGGTACTTAGAGATGAGGTTAAGGAGGATTACTTAATCCTAGATGTAGGTTGTGGTACTGGGGAGCATCTAGTGTATCTAAAGGATTGTAACATAGTTGGATTGGATATCTCCATAGAGATGGCTAGGAGGGCAAGGGATAAAAGTGGGAAATTTGTAGTTGTAGGGGATGTCCAGCATTTACCCTTTAAAAGTAGAACCTTTCAATGTGTAATCTCCTTCTTTGGAGCCTTGAATCATGTGCAGATAGAGAGGGCACTTAAGGAGATAAGGAGGGTCCTTGTGAAGGAAGGGGTATTTATTTTTACACTGGCAAACCTCTACCACCTTAGATGGATACTTAAATCCCTGTTTAGAAGGGGATGGAGGGATACACTGAAGGCTATAAAAAAGAGGAGGGGAGATATTAGGAAGGTGGTAGATGGGAGGAGGATAAAGGTTAGTACAAGGTTTTACTCCCTGAGAGAGGTGGAGGATCTTCTGAGGAGACATAACTTCCATATAAAGTATACCTTTGCCACCTGTATAACCAACAGTCCCCTAGATAACCTTCTGTACAAAAGTTTTTTAAAGTACTTTGGTGGTTATATTGGTGCTGTAGCTGTTAAAAAGTAAAGGTGAAAGGGATGTACAAGATATGTGTAATAGAGGGGGACGGTATTGGAAAGGAGGTTGTACCTGCAGCCCTAGAGGTTTTAAAGGCAACGGGAGTAGACTTTGAATTTATACATGCAGAGGCTGGAGATGAGGTTTTTAAAAAGAGGGGGGTTGCCCTTCCAGAGGAGACTGTGGAGATTGCAAAGGAGTGTGATGCAGTACTCTTTGGAGCTGCTGGGGAGACCGCTGCAGATGTAATAGTTAAGTTAAGGAAGATACTGGATACCTACGCCAACGTTAGACCTGTTAAATCCTACAGAGGTATAAGGTGTTTAAAAGAGAACATAGACTACGTAATAGTGAGGGAGAATACAGAGGACCTTTACAAGGGTATTGAGGCCCAGGTGGCAGATGGTGTATACACTGCAACTAGGGTGATTACGGAGAAGGTCTGTAGGAGGATATTTAAATTTGCCTTTGAGTTGGCTGAGAAGAGGAAAAGAGAGGGTAAGAGGGGAAAGGTCACCTGTGCCCACAAGGCCAACGTACTGAAATTAACAGACGGTGTATTTAAGAGGATATTCTACGAGGTTGCAGAGGAGTATCCAGATATAGAGGCTGAGGACTACTACATAGATGCCATGAATATGTACATCATTACAAGACCTGAGACCTTCGACGTAGTTGTTACCTCAAACCTCTTTGGGGACATCCTCTCAGATGGAGCTGCTGGAACAGTTGGAGGACTGGGAATGGCGCCCTCTGCAAACATTGGAGATAGACATGGTCTCTTTGAGCCAGTACATGGCTCTGCACCTGACATCGCTGGAAAGGGTATAGCAAATCCCACTGCAACTATACTAGCTGGAGTACTTATGTTAAGGTACTTAGGGGAGGAGGAGGCTGCCAACAGGGTGGAGAGGGCACTTGAGGAGGTGCTGGAGAAGGGACTTACAACACCAGATCTAGGTGGCTCCCTTACAACCTTTGAGATGGCTAGGGAGGTTGCCAAAAGGGTTAGAGCATAAAAAAGTAGTCCTCCAGCCAATCCACTATACCGTACCTTACCCTTCTCTTCTCCATACCTTCAACAATCTCCTCTACAATGGAGTCCACACTTCTCTTGGTGGTATCTATCTCGTATACAGGTATGTTATCCCTCTTCAATCTCTCCAAGGACTCCACAAGGGAGACATCTAGTATCTCCGCCCCTACATTTTCCCTAATTTTCTCCTCTGAATAACCTCGTCTCTTCAACCTCTCCTCAATCACCTTGGGGTTACACCTAAGTACCACTATGTAGTCCACGTCGAGAAGATGACTTATATGTCCATCGAGGATTAGAACATCCCCCTTCAAACCCCTTAAATACTCCCTGAGTTTTTGAAAATCTACTACGTAGGAGTCCATGGATTCATCCTTCTCTGTATAGAGTTTTTCCCTCTTTACAACCTCACTGAGATCTATGTATTTAACAGAGAGGCCCTTCTCCCTAAGCCTATCTCTAAGAACTTTAGAGATGGTGGATTTCCCTACCCCAGGGGTACCTGTGATTGCCAACTTTATAATACCACCTTAGTTGTTCCTAACACTCTTCACAAGGGTCTCAGACTTGTACTTGTCAATGTTCACGTCAGAGTGGGCTATTAAGATTACGTTGTCGTCAACTCTCCAGAGGGAGTAATTTAGGGTTTCCATGTACTTTTTAAAATCTAGGAATTCCTTTTCAAAGACTTCGAGGGACATCTCCTCGTGGTTGATGATAATAACGTCGTGGTCTATTATCTTCTTCAAGTTTTCAAAGTCATGGGGGGACTTCAACCTAGCTGTTAATACCCTAGGTAGTATCTTGTGGATATCCACTTTACCCTCCTTTTCCCTGCTGTTATTCTTATCCTCCTCACTATCTAGGAGAGATTCCCTTTTCTCTACCTCTAATTTAGACACTATCTTAGAGTTAGGGAGAGGTATCTCTTCATCCCCCCTTATCTCATAGGCAGAGGGTTTTTCATCTATAATGATGTAATCCTCCTTGATAGGAAGTTGTTTTGGAGGTTCGTCGTTACCAAGGATAAACCTCTTTAATCTCTTCAACATCTCTGCCACCTGATCTATTATTTAGATTCTCTTAGAATTATTGTAATATTTAAATTTTTTTAGAGATAATCCATCACAAGGTACACCCCCAGGAATATAAAAAAAGCCCCAAATACTATTTTTATAGAGGGTAACTCCCTGGTTATAAGGGAGTTGACAAGTATGGTAAAGAAGGGATATACACTGGTAATCAATACGATCTTTGAAGGTGAAGAGAGTTTTAGGGCCTTGTAGTAGAGGTAGGTGGATATTACACTTCCAAGGGATACAAGCGCAAGAAAAACAACAGGTTTAAAGGGTAGAGACTTGAGACCCTCTATACTGATCTTTCCCAGTAAAATATATAGGGAGGATATTAGGAGAAAGTTCATTGATACAATAAGAAATAGTGCTGTCGAGGGATCTATATACTCCAACGCCTTCTTCTCAATAATGGGAAATATCCCCCACATCATCGCTATGATAAGTGCCAGGACCTCCCCTTTCATAAGAGATCACCTTTCAACTTCCCTCCCATGATGGAGAATTAAAATAAAAAGTCTAGTTTTTTATTTTTATAGGTTGTTATTAAGAGCCCTAGAGGGTGTTATTATGGAGAGAAACGCCTTGATAGATGTGGATTACAACCCTGAGGATAAGTGTATATACCTCTATCTACTGAAAGGTCTTATAAAGGACAGGGATTTTAAACCCTACTTCTACGTAGATGCACCTCCAGAGGAGATAGAGAAATACCTTGAAAAAAACCACAGAGATTTACTCTACCGTATAGAGAAGATGGAAAACACAGAGAAGATTGTAATAAACAGGGATCTTAGAAGTAGGGAGAGGATCATCAGGAAACCTATTACAAAAGTAGTTGTAAAGTACCCAAAGGATGTGCCAAAACTTAGGGTACTTAGGGAGTTGGGGGAGATATACGAGCATGACATCCCCTTTACAAAGAGGTATCTCATAGACAACGACATAATCCCCATGGTATACTACAGGAATATTGAAGACAGGGAGAGAAGGGAGGTGGTAAGTAAGGAGATACCGAAGTTGAAGGCTATAGCCTTTGACATGGAGGTGTACTGTAGAGGTAGGGAACCTGTACCAGATAGAGACCCTATACTTCTTGTAAGTATCTACTCCAATGGTGTAAAGAAGGTTCTCTCCTACAAGCCCTTTGATCATAAGTACCTGGAGTTGGTGGAGAACGAGAGGGAGTTGATAAAGAGGACTGTAGAGATCCTTAGGGACTACAACTTAATATATACCTACAACGGAGACAACTTCGACTTCCCATATCTGGTAAAGAGGGCCAAATACCTAGGTGTTAAGATCCCCCTGGATATAAGGATATCAAGGGGAGGGATGTATCTCAGGAGTTACATCCCTGGAAGGATACATGTGGATCTCTACCCCATTGTAAGGAGGACGTTAAATCTTAGTAAGTACACCTTGGAGGAGGTATGTTATGAACTCTTTGGGGTACGTAAGTTGGAAGTTGGCCATGGGAACATAGGTAAGCTGTGGGAGGAGGGGGATAGAAACCTTGTGGAGTACTCCTTCCAGGACGCCTACTACACCTATCTAGTTGGGGAGTACTTTTTACCTCTAGAGGTGATGTTCTCGAGGATTGTAAATCAGACCCTCTTTGAAGTTAGTAGAATGAGTAGTAGTCAGATGGTGGAGTATCTTCTACTGAAACACTCCTATAAAAAGAATTTCTTAGCACCTAACAGACCCTCTGAGGAGGAGTACAAGAGAAGACTTAGGGAGTACTACGAGGGGGGTTATGTAAAGGAACCTATTAAGGGTATCCATGAACATATAGTGAGTATGGACTTTAGATCCCTATACCCCTCTATAATAATAACCTACAACATAAGTCCAGATACCATAGACTGTGGTTGTTGTGAGGGGGAATCTGAGAAGATACTTGGGCACTGGTTCTGTAAGAGGAGAAGGGGTCTTATACCTGAGGTGCTCCATAAGTTACTCAAGAGGAGGAGGGAGATAAAGGAGGAGTTGAAGAAGATGGATCCTGACTCACCCCACTACGCCCTCCTAGATTATGAACAGAGATCCTTGAAGGTGTTGGCAAACAGTCACTACGGTTATCTAGCCTATCCAAGGGCAAGGTGGTACTCCAAGGAATGTGCCGAGGTAATAACCTATCTAGGTAGGATGTTTATCCAGAGGACTATAGAGGAGGTAGAAAAGTACGGCTTTAAGGTGATATACGCAGATACAGATGGTCTATATGCAACGATGGAGGGGGTGAAAAGTAAGGAGGAGTTATTGGAGAGGGCCTATGAGTTTTTAAGGGAGATGAATAAGAAACTTCCAGGGGATATGGAGTTGGAATTTGAGGGATACTATAAGAGAGGGATATTTGTCACAAAGAAGAAGTACGCCCTTCTCGATGAGAACAACAGGATAGTGATAAAGGGGTTGGAACTTGTTAGGAGGGATTGGTCCAAAATAGCGAAGAAGACTCAGAAGGAGGTACTTAAGGCACTACTTGAGAAGGGAGATATTAAGATGGCCAAGGATATTGTAATCAACACCATAGAGGATCTGAGAAAGGGTAGGGTGAAGAAGGAGGATCTAATTATTTACACACAGATAACAAAGGATATATCCAAGTATAAGACAACTGCCCCCCATGTTGAAGTTGCAAAAAAGATCCTGAGGAAGGGGGGAAGGTTGATGGTAGGGGATGTAGTGGGATATATTATAACAAGTGGTAGTGGACCTGTAAGTGAGAGGGCAGAGTTACCAGAGGATGCAAAGGACTACGATGTAAACTACTATATAGACCACCAGGTCCTCCCACCTGTGATAAGAATAATGGAGTCTCTTGGAGTATCCAGGGAGGAACTTAAAAGTGAAAGTAGGCAGTGTACCTTACAGGACTTCTTTAAGTAATTAGCCTCCCCTAAATATCAGGGGTCTATGGATGGTGTTAAAGGTACAGAAGGGTATAACCCTTCCATCTGGGAGGGCATAGTGGATACAGCACCTTTCACATCTCTTTATGTTGAAGTTGTAGGGATCCATAAAGTGCATACAACCTATCATAAGTATACTGTGGTGTAACTTTACAAGGGAGTCATAATTACCCCTTAGTATGTCCACTATAATATGGGCTAAACTTTTTAAATTGAGGCTTTTAGGTGCCCTATCCCTGTCAATAAACTTCAACACTTTTACACCAAGGTCCAAAAGAGAGGTGATTTTACCTCTTCCCTTTTCTAACTCCTCATTTTTCTCCCTTATAATCTCTAAGAAGCCTTCAACATCGAAGAACCTTGGAAGGGGTATCATCCTGCCGTTATCAAGGAATAGGTAGGTGGACACTCCACAGTGTTGATGGGATCCAATAACAGGTTTTTTCATATTAAGTATCTTCTCTACAAATAGGGAGATTGGAGCCACAACAGGTACTGGATAGAAGTCATCCCTGGTAATCTCCCCCTCAGTTTGCTCCTCAACTAACTTTATAAAGTCAGGGATTGTTATCCTACCCTCCAACCTCTTCTCCTCATCTATCCTTCCAGTAAAGGAGACTGGTTGAAAGTTAATACCCCTAATAACCTCAAAATTCTCCACTGCATATCTTATTATATCTCCAACCTCCCCATGGTTAACTCCTTTAACCAGGGTTGGGACCAGGACTACACTGTTAAATCCTACCTCCTTACAGTTTTCAATTACCTTCATCTTAACAGGTAGGAGGTTTTTCCCCCTGGCTATTTGATAGGGTTTCTCTGACATCCCGTCAAATTGAAGGTAGATGGTAGACAATCCAACCTCTTTAAGTCTCCTTACGTATTCCCTCTTCCTCAACCTTATGCCATTTGTAGCCAGTTGGATATGTAAAAATCCCATCTCCCTGGCTAACTTTATAATATCAAAGAGATCCTCTCTCACTGTAGGTTCTCCACCTGCAAACTGTATTGCAGGAGTTGGTGGAATCTCACTTCTCAAGATCTCCATCATCCTCTTTACTTCCTCAAAGGTTGGTTCATAGACCACTCCAGTTTTACCTGCATTTGCAAAACATATGGGACAATTCAAGTTACACCTGTTGGTTAAGTCGATATTTGCAAGTACCGTTGCAGTCTTGTGGTTGGGGCACAGTCCACAGTCGTAGGGACATCCCTTCTCTCTCTTAGTGTGAGTAACCTGGATACTACCCACATACTCGTATCTGTTAAACTTCCTGTATAGCTGGGCATCACTCCAGTAGAGATCTTTAAATCTACCATGTTCAGGACAGGTCTTTTCCATAAATACCTTTCCATCCTCTTCGTAGAGAATAGCAGGGATCCTCTTAAAACACCTGGGACATATAGATAGTGTTTTCTCTATAACCTCTCTCATTCTATCTCCCCTTAAAAAATAATAAAAATAGATTTAATTCTCCTTATTCTCGTCACAGCTACATACTAGGACATCCTTTTTTATCAATGTGTGGGTACCAAAGACTATAGGGATACCTAACTCCCTCATCAATTTCTCACAGATGCTCTCAAAGTCTATGTATGGACACTTTGGCTCTAAAAAAGTACAGTTTGCTATATGGATAGCCTCAACATTACAGACTTTTTTAAGCATTTTTATTCTAGAGGGGAACCTCTTACCTGGGCAGCCTCCACAGTTTGTAAATGCCACTAACTCCACATCCTTGTACCTCTCAAAGGCTCCACTTTTTTCATTTATCGCCTTAAAGCAGGATACACATGCCTCCTTCCCTGGACATCCCATTTTAACCATCTTTTCACAGGCTATTATCCCTACCTTCATCTTATCACCTTAATTACCTTTTAAGTAATCCATTAACTCCCTCTTTATCTCCTCTACAGTGGGTATCTTGCCTTCAAATACCACTACATCGTCAAAGACTACCCCTGGGGTGAGCATCACCCACTGGGATATCTCATCTATATCCTCCACCTTCTGGATCTCTGCATCTATACCTAGCTCCTCTACAGCCTTCTTAACATTCTCATAGGTCTTTTTACACTTTGGGCATCCTGTTCCCAGTACCCTGATTATCATTCTACCACCTTTTAAAAGTATTATATCTCTCCTTTATATTTAATATTCCTTCCACCCCTCCTCTCCAATAAGTGGGACAAATGCAACCTCACATAACTTCTTTTTAAATATCTTACCTCCTCTCTTTTCCAGGAGTATCAACTCCTGAAGGTCCTTACCTACAGGTATTACCATCTTTCCCCCATCCTTCAACTGCTCTATCAGTGGCTTAGGTATTTTAGGTCCTGCTGCAGTGACGTATATCCTGTCGTAGGGGGCGAGAGGTGGATAACCCAGGGTACCATCTCCACATACAACTATAACGTTGTCATAGCCTAATTTCTTTAGCACCTTCCTGGCCCTCTCTGCCAACTCAGGTATTCTCTCTACAGTTACAACTAGGCCATCCTTTCCAACGATCTCCGCCACTACTGCAGCATGGTATCCTGAGCCAGTACCTACCTCTAAAACCTTCTGCCCCTCCTTTAGATCCAAGGCCTCACACATCATACCTACCATATGTATAGCTGATATGGTCTGGCCGTATCCTATACTTAGGGGGGTGTCTACATAGGCGTACTCCTTCAAACCCTCTGGTAGGAACTCCTCCCTTGGAACCTTCAAAAGGGCCTGGATAACCTTCTCACTCTTTATATACCCCTCCCTCTTCAACCGCTCAACAACAGGGATCATCTCCTTTATAACTCCCATATCTTTCACTCTCCTCTAATATGGAGGTAGAGGTATACACCTACAAGGATTAAGATGAGAGAGGATACCTTGTACATGTTGGAGAGTCCAAGGAGATCTGCCAGGTATCCCAACAATACAGCACCTAGGAACATACCAATATTTAAACTTGTGGTAAATAGACCCATAGCAGCCCCCTTCTCCTCTATATCCACCCTCTTCATGGCCAGGGAGTTTACAACTGGGAGGTACATGGCTCCACCTATGCCCACCAACTCCAGGGCAGAGAACATCTTTAGAAGGAGGGGGGTGGATTTAAGGTATTGAGGTGATATGGAGAGTAGGTATAGTCCAAGGGCACTTAGAAGGAGCCCTCCATATATGAGGAAAATCCCACCTGTTCTATCGTATATCTCCCCAAATTTCCTCTGGAGAATACCTAGGGTTAAATTTGTAGAGGCTATCAGGATACCAACCTGGTCCAGCCCTATATAGTCACCCACGTATACAGCTAGATAGGCTATGATGCCAGTATTCACAACGTAGTAGGCCAAGTTTACCATAAAGGCTGAGAGGAAGTACCTGTCCCTTAAAAACTTTAAGGGGAAGAACTTCCTCTTAGTAGTTCCCTCCTCTTTCACAATAAGCTTTGAGACGTATGTAAAACTTCCATCCCTGTTTATCCTAATATTCTTTAGCTTAAAGAGACATATAAGGAAGGATAGGAAACTTAAGGCTCCACAGAAGTAGAAGGGTGCCTCTATTCCGTACCACTTTGCAATCATTCCTCCCACAAGAGGTCCAAGGGAGAAACCTAGAGGTAGTGCAGAGTTAAATAAACCTATATACTCTCCAAGTTTTTCCCTAGGTGCCACGGTAGCAACGTAGGCTCCAGCCACTGGATTTATAAGGGAGGAGGATATACCGTTGAGTATCCTTAGGACTATGAGATGGATTACAGATTTTGCAAAGGGGTAGAGGAGGGTGAAAAAACCGTAGAAGAAGGTACCTATTAGGAGAAATACCTTCTTACCGTATCTATCTGAGAGGTATCCTACAGGTATCTGTGCAAAGGTTCTTGCAAGTGCAAAGGAGCCGAAGATAACTCCAATCTCGAAGTTTGAGGCCCCAAGTGTCTGGGCGTACTTTGACATCAGAGGTGCTATCAGCCCTATTCCAAGCATGGTTATGAAGGATATCAACCAGAGTATAATTACAGTCTCCCTAAGGTTAGAATCCTCCTTCAAATTATTCACCAGATAAAAAATAGAGGTTAGGTCATAGCGTCTAACTTCTCCTTCAGTATTTTAACAACCTTCTTAGGTTCTGCCCTGCCCCTTGTTAACTTCATAACCTGACCCATAAGGAAGTGGAGGGCCACCTTATTCCCATCTAGGTAATCCTTAACAGCCTTGGGGTTGTTTTTGATAGCCTCCTCACAGGCCTTTAGAAGGATATCATCTTCTGTAATTACAGTTAGTCCCATCTCCTCAACAATCTCCCTAGGTGACTTCTTCCCCCTGTGCTCCACCATTATCTCTATAACCTTCTTACCGATCTTCTGACTTATGGTGTTATCAGTTATCAACCTTATAAGTTCTGTTAGATGTTCAGGTTTTAGGTTGCTCTCCAGGAAGTCAATCTTGTTATAGGCTAAAACCCTCTTTAACTCGTTCCTTATCCAGGTCACTGCAAGGTTTACATTCCTCTCATTTACACCTAGATCCTGGACAACCTTCTCAAAGACTTCGGCAAGGGCTAAATCAGACACTAAAACCTTGGCATCCTCCTCCTTTATCCCATATTCCCTTATAAACCTCTTCTCCTTCTCAAGGGGTGTCTCTGGCATCTGGGCCTCTACCTCTCTAACCCACCCCTCGTCTATTACAATAGGCTGGATATCAGGATCTGGTATATACCTGTAATCCTCTGCAGTTTCCTTTGCCCTCATAGATCTTGTAATCATCTGGGACTCCATAAATGCCCTGGTCTCCCTCTTAACCTCTCCTCCCCTTTTAAGGATATTCTTCTGTCTTATGAACTCGTACTTTAGAACCTTGTAAACCCCCTTGATAGAGTTGATATTCTTAACCTCAACCCTGTTCCCCTGGATACCCCTGTAGTTGACGGAGATATTCACATCTACCCTCATAGTACCCTCTCCCCTTAGGTACCCAATATATCTAAAGAGCCTCATCAACTGTTTTAGAAACTCCCTTGCCTCCTCTGGAGATCTTATATCAGGCTCTGTCACGATCTCTATAAGGGGGATACCACTTCTGTTGAAGTCCACTAGACCTAGGTCAGGTTTGTACTGTCCAGGATCCTCCTCCAGATGCACCTCTGCTATCCCCACATCGAGGAATTTTCCATCTACACCTATGGGAACACTTGTTCTCTGGTAACCACTTGGTAGATCTGGGTAGTCGTAGTGCTTCCTCTGAAAGTAGATATCCCTGTTAACTACTATCTCACAGTTTAGCATCTTGGCTACCATGATGGCAACATCTATGGCCTTTTTATTTGGAGGCATAGGTCTTGCCCCAGGGAGTCCAATACATACTGGACATATGTTGGTATTTGGAGGTACCTCACTGTAGTTGGTGGGACATCTACAGAAGAGTTTGGACCTAGTCTCCACCTGGACATGTATCTCCAGACCACACTTCATAGTAGCCTCACTGTCCATGAGAACCACCTCTCTTTTTCACTTTACTTAAAAAATCCCTTACTATAAAAATTATTATACCTAAAAATTCTAAGTACTTGGAAAGGAGTAGTTGTTCTCATTTTGTGAAAAAAAGTAGATACTTAATGTATTTATAGTATAAGTTCAAAAAGTACTACCGGTGATTTAATGAGTAGATCTATCTCTAAATCACCTACCTTAACCTTGGAAAATATAATGTGCTGTGTATTTGGTATAAAACCTTTGGATGTTGCAGTATATCTCACCCTGTTGAAGAATGGGCCCTCGAGGGTAAGTACTGTTGCAAGGATGTTAAATAGAGACAGGAGTACAATCCAGAGGTCTATGCAGAATTTAATAAAGGCAGGTCTTGTAAGGAGAAAGCAGGTAAATCTTAGAAAGGGGGGGTACTTTTACAGGTACGAGGCAATTCCCTTCAGTGAGGTAAGGTCTAAAATATTGGAGATTATAGAGGAGTGGCGTAATGAGGTTAAAAGGTGGATAGAGGCCATGGACAGTGGAGAGTTGGAGAAGTATATAGAGGAGTATATTAAAAATAAGAAGTGAAGGAGGTACTATGAAAATAGTGTTCCTAGGAACAGGTTCTTCCATACCTACTAAGAAGAGAAATCAGCCCTCTGTAGCACTTAAGTATAACGGGGATGTACTCCTCTTTGACTGTGGAGAGGGTACCCAGAGGCAGATGGTCCATACAGATATCTCCCCCATGAAGATAAAGTATATATTTATCTCCCACCTTCACGGAGATCATATATTTGGTATCTCAGGTCTTCTACAGTCTATGGGGCTAAACAAGAGGACTACCCCTATCCACATCTACGGCCCCCCTGAAACCGAGGATGTAATAAGGAGTATGATGAGGTTAGGCTTCCGTACAACCTTTGAAATACATATACACGAGATCCCTGTTGACAGCCCTCAGTGTATCTTAGATGGGGAGAAGTATCAGGTGTACTCCTATCCTATGAAACACTCAGTACCTACCCTGGGCTACATATTCAAGGAGAAGAAAAAGCCACAGTTGGATATAAAGAGGGCTATGGAGTTAGGGGTGAAGATGGGACCAGACCTAAGGAGGTTGAAAGAGGGCTATCCTGTCATATCTAAAGATGGGAAAAAGGTATATCCTGAGGATGTCCTCCTCCCCCCAAAGAGAGGCGTATCTATGGCTTACAGTGGAGATACCCTACCAGTCAAGGGCTTCGGGGAGTTCATAAGATCTCTAGACTGTAGAATACTTATCCACGAGGCTACCTTCGACAGTACTAAGAAGGATCATGCCCTGGAAACCATGCACTCCACAGTAGAGGATGCCATAAACATTGGATGCATTGCCAAGGTGGAGAAACTTATACTAACCCACCTCTCTGCAAGGTATGACGAGGATATGGATATCTACCTAAAGGAGGTTGAAACACTTAAAGAGGAGAAGAACCTAGATGTTATAGTGGCAGAGGATCTTATGGAGTATCCGTTGATCCCAAAAGAGGTAGGAAGCCTTGGAGTAAATGTCGCCTACCACCTAAAAGTTTCTAAGGTAATCCTCTAAGTATTTATATAGATCTCCTCCCTTTAGTACCTCCCTGTATATACCGTATACAAAATCTACATCGTAATTCCTCTTCCTCAGGAACTCCTTAAACACCTCTTCAACATCCATATGGGATATCTCCAGTATCTCCTCCTCACTAACTTTATCTAGATAATTTATCCTGTTGTAAAGGGTCTTCTTACTTTTCAACACCCTCTCCAACTTTTCAGCCAACTCCCTTAGGACGGAGCAGATAACCACAGGTTCTTTTTTGGAATCTAACTTCTCAAGGAATCTCTTAAAGGACTCCTCATCTGTTATGGCCTTCTCCACTACAAAGTCCCTACACCTAATATCTATCTTCTCTACATCACAGCCCTCCCCACTGATATCCACTAGATAGAATCCCTTCCCATTTTTCTCGTAGTCTTCGTATTCGTCATAGGTGTATATCTCTGTAGAACCACTGTAGGCGATATATCCCTCCCCCACCCTTTTCAGTATCCTCTGGTGTATATGCCCTCCCGCGTAATATTTAAATCCCTTGGGAAGGTCCTCCAACTGTATCTCGTAGGTTGGAAGGTTTGAGTAGGAGTATATACTCTGATGGAATAGTAGTATCCTATCCCTGTAGTCCTTTGAGACCGCCTCTATCATTCTGTAGGTCTTATGAAGGGTATCCACATTACTCCTTGAGGTGAAGTCGTTACCTCCTATAAAAACCTCCTTACCTCCCTTCTCAAATATATGATACTTCTTTTTAGTGAAGGTCCTGAAGTAGTCACCTAGAACACTTTTAAGTACTGTGAAGGGGGATTTCTTAAAATCCCTCTTAGGTTTGTCATGGTTTCCATGTATCATGTAGATCTGTATTCCATGATCCTTCAACCTCTTGAAGCCCTCCATCGCCGTATACAAGGCGTTAACTGAAGGTTCTGAATGTTCAAAGAGATCCCCACTGTGCACAACAAAGTCTGGCTTTATCTCTATTATCTTCTCTATACACTCCTCAAATGCCCTGTAAATATCCCTCTCCCTCTCGTCTAGGTTGTACTGCCTATATCCAAGGTGGTTATCTGCAATGTGTACAAATTGCAAGTTAATCACCTGTTAATTTTTAAAGTAATGATAAGGACAGTGTATTTAACAGTTTTGTGGGATCCTTATGAAGTTAGGTCTAAAAATAGAGGACGCTGTAAGGTTAAACCCTGAGTTAAAAAAATATACCTACTACAAAGATGGAAAGATGAGAATAGACTTTAGAGATAAGGACGCCCTCCACCTCTACAACAAAACTGTACTTAAACATGTATTCAAGATAGATATGGATTTTCACAGGGATGCCTTAATACCTACACCTGTAAGTCGCTATCTCTTTATAAAAAACCTATGTGAGAGTTTTAGGGAGAAAAATAGAAGGGATGTAAAAGAGGTACTGGAGATTGGGACAGGCTCAGGTATACTGGCCATCATGGTTGCAAAGTACTACAGATGTAAGGTCTACGCCACCGAAGTTGTAAAGGAGTATATAGAGTTAGCCAGGAATAACCTTAGGAGAAACAACTTAGAGGAAAAGGTGGAGATAGTTGATTCCAGGGGTAAGATAATTGAGGGTATACCTGAAATTGAGGGTAAAAAGTTCGATATAATTTTATCCTATCCTCCCTTTTACTCTACACATTCAGTACCTTCTAAGAGGAGTTTTGGAGGTGCCTACGCCAGGGAGGTGGAGTTAATCGGTGGGGGAAAGTACGGGGAGGAGTTCTCCCTGAGAATTCTCAGGGAGGGTATAAAGTATTTAAGAGAAGGGGGAATTATAGGATTGATGTTACCCCACAAACCCAGGGAGAGAAGGGAGATAATTGAAAAGGAGGTTGTTAATTTAGGGTTAACCCTTGAGAGAGATAGGATAGAGGTAGGTAAGAGGGTAAGGCATATTATAAAGGGATATCTTCACTAATAAATATTTTTGCAATGTGGGAGTTATGGCGATAGTTAAGTTTCACGGAGGATGTCATCAAATAGGCATGTCCTGTATAGAGATAGATACGAAAAAGTCCAAGATACTCCTGGACTGTGGTATAGACCCAAATAAAAATACCATACCAAATATAGATACCAGTGATATAGATGCCCTGTTGGTGTCCCATGCCCACCTGGATCACTGTGGCGCTATACCCTGTTTTAACTTCAAAAAAATATACTGTACAGCACCCTCTGCAGATCTTATGTACATACTCTGGAAGGATGTTTCAAAACTCTCCAAGATCTACGGTGAAAAGGAGATAAAGGAGGCCTTGGATGCCATCGAAACTGTAAATTACAGGGAGAAGAGGAAGATAACCGAGGACATCACCATGGAGATGTACGACGCCGGACATATCCTTGGAAGTTCCTCCATATACCTGGATATAGAGGGGAAGAAGGTACTCTACACTGGGGATATAAACGAGAGGGAAACTAGAACCTTGAAACCTGCAGATACAGATATAGAGGAGATCCACACCCTTATAATAGAATCCACTTATGGCTCACCTCTAGATATAAAACCTGCTAGGAAGACCTTGGAGAGGCAGCTTATAGAGGAGATCTCAAGTACTATCGAGAGAGGAGGTAAGGTAATAATACCTGTATTTGCAGTGGGTAGGGCCCAGGAGATAATGGCGGTGATATACCACTACAGAAACAGTGGGGTCTTGGAGGATGTACCTGTATACGTAGACGGCTCCATTATACATACCACTGGGGTCTATCTAAGTTACTCCCACTGGTTAAATCCCAAGATAAGGAGGATGTTGGAGTGTGGACAGAACCCCTTTGGATATGTAAGGAAGGCTGACAGTGATGTCTTCAAGGAGGAGCCCTGTATCATCATATCCACATCTGGAATGCTCCAGGGAGGTCCAGTACTCCAGTACTTGAAACTCCTGAAGTACCCTCAAAACAAGATCATCCTAACAGGTTATCAGGCAGAGGATACCCTAGGAAGGGCGTTGGAGGAGGGGGCAAAGGTAATTAAGCCCTTTAAACATGAGATACCTGTTAGGGGAGAGGTTGTCAAGATAGAGTTCTCTGCACATGGGGATTACAACTCCCTTATAAGATATTTGAAAAAGATACCTACACCTGAGAAGGTATTTGTGGTTCATGGGGAGAGGTATCAATCCCTCTCCCTGGCCATGACCATATGGAAATCCCTTAAGGTACCTACCTTTGCACCTCCAGTGGGAAGTGTACTACCTCTATTCTAACTTAGACTTTAATTTCAGAAGTGCCTTGATGGCCTCTGTAATCTCCACTATCCTGGCAACGTCGTACTCCCCCTCCAACCTCTTAAAGAGGTACTCTATCTTTTTATCCACTATTTTTTCATAGTTGTCACCACTGGAAGGGGATACTATCTCTCTTTTAACCTCTTTTTCCTCCCTCTCCTTCAAGGTCCTACAGTATACACAGTACTTGTTCCCCTTTCTATCCTGGAAGAGGGGGAAGCCACATACCTTACAATGTTCCCCTAGCATCTTCGAGCCTTTTAGCATTTCATCTGCAGCTATCTTTACAATATCTATCTCCTTTTCTCTATCCTTCACAGTATCACCATATTTTAAGACCTATTTAAAGATAGATTTATATATACTTACTATAAAAACTATATATAAAAATATCAAAAGATTGGTATCTAGTAATAAACTGATAAGGTGTCTCCTTTGAAGTACTTCTATATCCTCAGTAAGAAGGAGGAGATATCCAAGTTGATAGAGAGGATAAATAGGGAGATCGACTATAAGAAACAGATATTAAATGACTGCTGGATAAGTAGCAACTTCCAAGGTAACGGGGCAGATTACACCTTTGGAGGGGGGGATGGCAGCTTCAACAGGATAGACTATATCAACCTATGTCTCTACCTTGTGGGATCTGTATCCTATACAAACAAGGTAGGGGAGAGGTTAGAGGACTCCATCTCCTTCTGGGAACCTGGTATCGTTCTCCCCTACAGATATGTAGAGTACAGGCTTAAACTCTACATGATCAATATGGAGTTGAAGACTGCACTTTGGAACCTTGAAAACAGGGATATAGATTACTACCTCTTTGACGGCTCCCTCTACTCCCTCATTATACAGACCCATACATACGGAGGTAGGATTAACGGAGAGATAAAGGAGGACTACGGGGAGATACTAGATTACTACAGGAATTATAAAAAAGAGATAAAAGATGAGATCTACCAGGACCTAGCTGATAACAGGTTAACACCTGTAACCTCCACGGTGAGAAATGCCGAAGATGAGAAACTTAGGATTATCCTGGAACAGGTGGAGTACATAGTGTTACTAAGGGAGATCGTTGAAAAGTACAGGGACAAATTTATAGGGGTATCTAAGACCTCCAAGATGAGTATATACTTTAAAAGGTACAACGACAATGGAAATTCCCTCTTTAAAACCCTACCAGATATAGGTATCTTCTCCAGTGCAGAGGGTACTGGATACTCCAAACCTATCAACCTGGCAGATAGAAAGGAGGTAGACTACAACATCTACTACAGTATACATTACTTAAAGAGGTTCCATCTCCACATCCCTGAGTTGTACTATCAGTTTGTTAGGTTGGACAGTAAGGGAGGGGTTCTAAACATTACATCATTTAAGAAGTTAGAGGAGAAGTTCTTTGCAAATCTAAAGGACATATCTGTAGGAGGGTACCCCTATATACTTAGGAGAAGTCATGAGGATGTAAAGATCAGTGACAAGGATATGGAGATCTGTGCCAGGTTGTTGAAGTTGTACGACAGCAGGGACAGGGACATGGTAATATAAAACAATAAAAAATAATAATGACAAAAACGATAACTTTTTTCAAAAAAACTTCAAGGTGTAACTATGGTGAAGATTATAGAGAGGGTGATAAAGAAGGTTGAACCTCTAAAAGATGCAGTGCTTATAGAGGGACTTCCAGGTATAGGTCATGTTGGTAGGATAGCAGCGGAACATCTTATACAGGAGTTCCAGGGGGAGAAGGTCATGGAACTCTACTGTTACGACTTCCCCCCTCAGGTACTGGTAAACGAGGACGGTACCATAGAGAGTATGAACAACGAGATCTATATTATAAGGGAGCCTATACCTATGGTGGTGGTCACTGGAAATACCCAGGCCCTGTCACCTATGGGGCAGTATCAACTCTCCGAGAGGTTAGTTGAGATTGGAATTAAGTACGGTGCAAGGGTAACCTATACCCTTGGTGGATTTGGTATAGGACGTATAAAGGAGGATCCTCTAGTCTACGTTGCAGCTACTTCAAAGGAACTTGCAGAGAGGATAAGGGCACATGGTGCACTTTTTAGGGCAGATGGTGGAGGTATAGTAGGTGCTGCAGGTTTGATGTTAACATTCTCAAAGTTGATGGGTATTGAAGGGGCATGTCTAATGGGTGAGACCCCTGGTTACCTCATAGATCCAAAATCTGCAAGGAAGGTGTTGGAGGTACTCTCCAAGGTACTCGACATTAAGATAGATATGGGAGAGTTGGAGAAGAGGGCCAGGGAGATGGAGGCCTTCTTAGAGAGGATTAAGAGATTTGAGAAACAGTTGGAGCAGGGCCATCTCATGGTTAGGGAGAAGGATAAGAGGCAGAGAGAGGAGGATTTAAGGTATATTGGATAATTACCTTATCATGCCTCTCTCCTTCTGCCACCTTATTCTCTCCCCCAGTATACACCTGTCTCCCCTGTTTCCACCTACTGGATTCTGAGGTGTACCTAGACAGTTCATACACCTGGCCATGATACTGGCCCCCAGTGCAAGACCATCCTCGACAAATACCAGGTTGTCCTCAGGTTTATCCCATATATCTAACTCACTTAACCTCTCCAGTATCAACCTAGGTTTTTCTCCAGTTATCCCTGCCCTTCCAGTTACACCAAGGGCACTTCTATCACTTATAAGGCCCTTCTTCCATGCCAACTTTACAAGTCTCTCAGTAGTCTTTGCAGATACCACATCCAAGGTGTAGAGTAAGGTTGGGATATTACTCTCCTCCAGGATCCTCCTTCCAATCTCCTCTAACTTGGGAAGGTCACTTCCATTCTCCCCTACATCACAGCCTATAAGGGTTGTCCCAGCCTTCTCTGCACTCTCTGGATCTACAGGGACAGTTCCAAACCTTTTCACACCCTTGGGAACCTCGCAGATTCTTATATACTTATGTATCTCCTCCCCATACTCCTCTGCAAGTTCCCTATCTATTTTACCTCCCTTACTCTTTATATCCAATACTGCACCTTTCTCCCTACTTACCAACCCACTGCCCCTAACTATACTATCTGCAATGGCACCTGCAAGACCACATAGGTTGCCAACTACATGTGCATAGGGTTTACTGTCATCTGTTATCCTACCTGCCAGTGTTGTACCAAAGTCTATACTCATACAGGGGTTTCTAAAATCTACATGGGTCCACTTCGCCCCTACCTTTATCCCTGCAGTGACCAACTCCCCCTCCATCTCGTTGGCTACAACCTCCTTACCTGTGGGAGGGAGCACCCCTGTAACTGCACCGTCAAATATAACCTTATCCATGAGACTGTACCTGTCAAAGGGTTTTGGAAGTTGACTCTTACTCATGGCAGGGGTCATCTTTGAGGGAGGGACTCCAGCCTTTAAGCATCCCTCTGCAAGGGCTATTATCATGTTAGATACCTCCTCTGGGGTGGCAAACCCTGCAGTAACTCCAGTACTTCTAACTACGAAGTGGAGATCCTCTACTGTAAGGTTCCCCCTTCTCAGGGCTCCAAGTAGTACATCCCTTACCATCTCTGCAACTGACTCCTTAGTAAGTTCCACACCCCATATAGTTTTCCCAAATACCTTCTCCCCCTTCCTTGGAGGCCTTACCTCCCTTGTCATTCTCACGTACTTACTGACGATGTAGGTGTTACCTGTATCCATATTTGTTGCAGTAATTATGGACTTTGTGGTGGTATTTCCCAACTCCACAGATGCCACTATGTAGTAGGGGTTTCTCTTCAACTCTATTAGATCTACACTCTGGGATCTTGCATAGGCTACCTTAGGACTTTTCTTGAAGATACTAAGTATCCCCTCTAGAAATCCCATCCTATCCCTCAGAAGATATCAACCTTTTACACCCCTCAGAGAGGGGACATCCTTCACACCTGGGACGCCTCTTTTTACAGAAGGTCTTTCCCAGTTGAACTATAAGTGCATGGTACTCCTTATAGATCTCTATATCCCTTGGAATACCCCTTTCAAAAAATGTACGTATACTGTCGTAATCTAGGTCTCCCTCTATGACTCCATATCTGCCAAAGATCCTCCTTGTATAATTATCCACTACAAAGATAGGTCTCTCTAAACTGTAAAGTAGTATGGTATCTGCAGTCTCCCTCCCTACACCTTTAATGGAGAGGAGTTCCTCCCTTAATTTGTAGAGATCTTTATTACACCTCTTTAACCCCTCTGTACTCCCGTAGTTATCCACTATATAGGCTGTGACATCCTTTAACCTCTTACTCTTTATATTGTAAAATCCTGCAGGTCTAATAAGTTCTCTCAACCTTTTAAGGGGTGTATCTAATATCCTCCTCTCCTCTAGTAGGTTGTTTCTCCTGAGATTTTCTATGGCCTTCTCTACGTTCCTCCAGGAGGTATTCTGAGTTAGTATGGCACCTACCACAACCTCGTAGGGGGTCTCAGCAGGCCACCAATTTTGAGGTCCAAAGTGGGAGAGTAATCTACTGTAGATATCCATAAGATTCATTGTAGCGCCCTTAAAGTAATTTCAACTTCCCAGTTATTTTATCTATCCTCTCCTCCCTTTCAGGACCTATGGCAACTGCGGTACATGTCCCAGGTGTCAGTTGAGTTCTTCCAGCATCCCTTATTAGGCTACAGGGTAGTCCCTCCAACAACGCCTCCTGGAATACCTCCATAAGTTCCTCCTCAGATTTCACCTTTACCACAACCTTCTTCTGCCCCTCCTTCAACCACTTTTCAACAACCTCTGGACACTCCCTCTGAGCCTTTATAAATGCCTCTATGGAGGCGTGACATGCCTGGGCTGCAATCTTTCCCTTACCCATATTTAGATCTGTCCTGACAACGATAACTTGCTTGTACATACTTTCCCCATAAAAAAGATTTTAATATCCCCTTTAATTATCATTATTTATCATTATAAATATGGGGTAAATATGTACGAGGGAGAGATAGCTATAGGACCTATACACTCCTCTATCCTTGAACCTCACAGGTTAAGGTTGTTTATAGAGGACGAGATAATAAGGGATGCAGAACTTACAATAGGGGTAAATTACAGGGGTGTGGAGTTGCTGATGGAGGGACTACCTCCAGAGAAGGCCACCATACTTACAGAGAAGATATGTGGTATATGTTCCCATATCCATCTCTGGTGTGCAGTTAGAGTTACTGAGATGGGGTGTGATATCGAGGTTCCAGAGAGGGCCAACTATATAAGGGTGATAGTTGAGGAGTTGGAGAGGTTACACTCCCACACCTTACTCTTTGGTCACATCTTCGAGGTACTAGGTCATGAGACCATGGCTATGAGGGCCTTCATGATTAGGGAGCCTATACTCCAGACCCTCTACGAGATAAGTGGAAGTAGGATCCAGTACTCCTGTCCAATAATAGGAGGAATTAGACCAAGGTGTAATATCCCAGATAAACGTATCCCCTCTTTAATAGAGAGGATAGAGAGATTTGAGGAGAAGATGGAGAAACTCCTAGATAGAACCTTGAGGGATCCACTACTGATCTCCCGTATGAAGGACATAGGTGTAATGGATAGAAAGATAGCTGGGAAGTACCACGCCCTGGGACCTACAGCTAGAGGTAGTGGAATAAGATGTGATATGAGGAAGATGGGTTACGTGCCAGAGTACGACCCCTTTGAATTTGAAGAGATAATTTTAGATGAGGGAGATGTCCTATCCAGGGTACTTGTAAGGATGTACGAGTGTTTTGAAAGTAGTAAAATAATAAAGCAGGGGTTAAAGGGTCTCTACCATCTACCTGAGAGGTTTTACAACCCCAACTACGAGATAAGGGAGTTTAAGCCCATAGATACATATAACGAGGCCCAGAGGGGGCAGGTATACTACTCCTACGGTGTGAACAGTGAGGGCAGGGTTATCCACTCAAAGGTTAGAACCCCCACGGTGACAAACCTGGCCTGTATGGAGGCTATACTTGAGGGACATCACGTATCTGATGCAGAGGTTATTATAACAAGTTGTGATCCCTGCTTCACCTGTTGTGATAGATCCCTACTGGTCATAGAGAGAAAAAAGGTTTAACACCCACATATGTACTCCTTCTCAAAGTCAAAGAGAACACCTTTCTCCTTTCCATCCCCTATTACAAGTTTCCTCTCCCTAACTACCTCTCCACAGACCTCCGCAGTTACATTTACATCCTCCAGTATCTCCTTAAGGGGCTTCACCTTCTCCTCAGGTGTTGTAAATACAAACCCACATCCAGGATACATCTTCAACCATTGAACAATAGGTATACCCTCAGGTTTTGGTATCTTCCTTATATCTACATAGCCTCCCTTCCTGGAGACTTCAAGGAGCATACCTAGGGTACCTAGGGCACCTGGATTACTTATATCCTTACAGGAGTTAGCCAGTTTCTCCCTTCCTATAACTTCAAGGGTCCTTAACTGATCCCTTACAAGTTTCTTTGGTTTCATGGTGGTGGTATCCCAGTTGAGGTTGAACTTTTCATGGACCTTACCATCTAGATCGTAGGCGAATACTATCTTATCCCCAACCTTGGCAGAGTCGCTTCTTAGAATACTGTCCTTCTTTACAATACCTGTAATGGAGACATCTAGGACGTTGCACCTTGCATCTGGATGGGTGTGACCCCCCAGCATAGGGATACCAAACTTATCTATACCGTATCTTATACCCTTAAGGATCTCCCTACATACATCCCAGTTTCTTACCCCTATTACACTTGTCATACCTATAGGTCTACCACCCATGGCTGCTATATCGTTGGCATTGACAAGTACAGAGCAGTACCCTGCCCACCAGGGATCTACCTCCAACACCTTCTCCCATATACCATCTGCAGCCAGTAAAATAGCATCCTCACCGTTGATAGCTACTACCGCAGCATCCTCTCCAAAAGAGGCTATAATTTCAAAGTTGTAGTCCTCATCCTTAAATTTAAAATTAGATACTATCTCCTTTATACCTCTCTTTCTAGTTACACCTTCAAAGTTTCTTATGGCCTCAATTATCTCCTTCAACTTCATAGAATCCCCTACTGATAATTGTGTGGAGTAATTAACTTTACTTATTCTTATACCTCTCTATTAGATTCAACAGTTCCCTTTTAAACTCCTCATTTTTAAAAACTTCCTCTAAAATTTCCTTTCTCTCTCTCTGGGATGGGACACATTCTTTTAAAAATGTTCTTAAATTACTCTGGAGGTCTATCTCCTGTCTATTATTCTCGATATATTTCTCCACTAACTCCCTAATATGTCTCGCCATCAGAGGGCTCCTACCCTGGGTGTACACCAGGAAGTATATCCCCTCCTTATAGCAGTAGGCTGGGATTACAAAGTTAACATCCTCCTCAAAGGTGGAGGAGTTTATAAACTTTTTAAATTTTTTGGCTATCTCTACAATCCTCCTGTTGTTCCTCTCGTCTATGGCAGCTATTACAATATCATGCTCCTTTACTATCTCCTCGATATCCTCATCCCTTAGCTCCTCCAGGTCACAGGTTATAAACTCTATGTTACAGAGATTCTCGTAGTGCCTCCTAGTTTCCCCCTCTACCTCCTCTTTGGTATAGACAGTTACCTTCTCCGGTTCTCCAGGTAGTATCTTCTTTAACCTTCTTCTCCCCACCTCTCCAAATCCAAAGATGCACACCTTAAAACCCTTTAACTTAATAAATACAGGTATCATCCTCTCCTTCTCTGGAATTTAAATTTAGTGCAGGTCGATACTTCTATATATATTTTTCGAAAAGTTTATATAGGATTACTGCAAAAGGGATAGGTGGATATATCGTATCAACGTTATATCCATATTTCTAAATCTATTAGTTATATTGAAGTGGAGGAGTACCGTGAGGAGGATAGAGATACTACATGAGCTTCCCAACGGGAGGGTTATAGGGAGGGCGGACTATCAACCTAAGTTAAGATCTACTGTTTTTGCAGATAGATCTAGGAGGAGGGTACTTGGGAAGGTGTACGAGGTTTTTGGCCCAGTTAATAAACCCTACATCTCCATAATACCTACAGATAAAACTGGGAAGAGGATAGCACTGAGACGGGGGGAGGCCTTTATCTCGGAGGAGAAGAGGAGAAAGAGATACTCCAACAGGAGGGGTCGACGTTAAAATAAAAGCCTATATCTACGGTGTTAGCCTATGAAGGCAAAAACATTAGAAGTAGAGGAGAAAAATGCTAAGAACTCAAAAAATGTTATTATAGAGAAGGAGGAGGAGCTAGTCTGCCCTATCTGTAACAGTAAGAATATAGTTAAGGATTACGAGAGGGCAGAGATTGTATGTGCAGACTGTGGATGTGTTCTACAGGAAAATCTATTTGATACAGGACCAGAGTGGAGGGCCTTCGACCATGAACAGAGGGTAAAGAGAAGTAGGGTAGGGGCTCCAATAACCTACACCATACATGACAAGGGGTTATCCACCGTTATCGACTGGAGGAACAAGGACAGCTATGGGAAGGAGATCTCTGCAGAGAGGAAGGCTCAACTCTACAGGTTGAGAAAGTGGCAGAGAAGAATTAGGGTATCTGATGCCTCAGAGAGAAACCTTGCCTATGCCCTCTCTGAGTTAGACAGGATAGCCTCTAAGTTGGGACTACCAAGGAATGTTAGGGAGAACGCCGCAATACTCTACAGGGGTGCTGTGGAGAAGGGGCTTATTAGAGGTAGAAGTATAGAAGGGGTAGCTGCCGCCGCACTTTACGCCGCCTGTAGAATATGTAAGGTTCCAAGGACCTTAGATGAGATTGCAGAGGTTTCCAGGGTAGATAGAAAGGAGATAGGAAGGACCTACAGGTTCCTAACAAGGGAGTTGAATATAAAGTTGGCTCCAACAAGTCCAATAGACTACGTCCCAAGATTTGTCTCAGAACTTAACCTACCTGGGGAGGTGGAGTCCAAGGCTATTGCCATCCTTCAGAAGGCCAGTGAGAAGGGGTTGACAAGTGGTAGGGGACCAACAGGTGTAGCTGCAGCTGCAATATACATCGCCAGTGTACTCCATGGGACAAGGAGAACCCAGAGAGAGGTTGCAGATGTTGCAGGAGTTACAGAGGTAACTATAAGGAACAGGTACAAGGAATTGACAGAGCATCTAGATATCGACGTTACCCTATAACTCTTTTTTTCTTTTTTACCAGCAATATTAATATAATTTTAAGGGCAACTATTATTTTAGGTGTTAATATGGGACTATTAGATAGAATTAAAAAGAAGGGTAAGGCTGGAGTTTCTATTAAAAAGGACAGTACTTTAAAGGAGGAGAAAAAAGAGGGGGAGACTACTCCAACTGGCTTTACAACTACTTTTAGTAAAGTAGGTACCTCTCTATCCCCAAATGTCCTGGACACCTACAGTGTACAGGTGGGGGAGGTAGAATTTGAGATAGTTATCGAGAAAAAGGGAGGAAGGACACTGTATATTGTACCTGAAGTAGATGAGATAATGGAGATACTCTCCAGGTTACCTGAGGATACCCTCCAGGATATAAGGTCCATCCTATCTGAAGAGGGATTTGAGAAGGTTGGAGAGATATACAAATTCTTACAGGACTACGTAGAGGAGAACAATTTAAACCTAAAAAAACCTGAGATACAAAGTCTGGCAAAGTACTTCTACTTAGTCCTTGGTAAGTTAGGTCTACTTGAGATACCCCTTAGTGACGATAGATTAGAGGAGGTAATGGTTAACGGGGAGTACAGGCCTGCCTATGTCTTCCACAGGAAATACCAGATGTGTAGAACTAATATCACCTTTGACGAGGAGGAGTTGACAAGAATTATAGAGAGTATAGCACTACTTGCAGGAAGGACCATAGATGCCAGAACCCCTATGCTAGATGCCTTTTTACCAGATGGGAGTAGGGTAAATGCCACCTTAAAGGAGGTTACACCTGATGGAAATACACTGACCATCCGTAAGTTCTCCAAGGATCCTCTAACTGTGATAGATCTTATAAGATTTGGTACCTTTAACTTTGAATTTGCAGCCTTCCTCTGGCAGGCTGTTGAGGGATACTTTGGATCTAAACCTGCCAACACCTTGATTGTAGGGGGTACTGGTTCTGGTAAGACTACCACCCTAAATGTAATATCCATGTTCTCCATGTATACCGATAGAATAATTACCATCGAGGATACTCCAGAACTCCAGATACCCCATGACCATGTAATAAGGATGGTAACTAGACCACCAAGACCTGGAGTCCCAGACTACGAGATCACCATGGACGACCTTATTAAGAACGCCCTGAGGATGAGACCTGATAGGATATTTGTAGGGGAGGTAAGGGGAGAGGAGGCCCGTTCCCTCCTGGTAGCTATGAACACAGGTCACGACGGTGCCTTAATTGGTGAAGAGTTGATACACCTCTCCGATAATAGGGTTGTAAAGATAGGGGACCTTGTAGATAGTTTCTTCCAGAAGGGATATAAGGTGGTAAGGGAGGATAACGGATTTGAATGGATAGATATAAGTGGAGAGGGTATATACATCAACAGCTTTAACAAGAGATCCCTAAAAATTGAGGACAAGTTAATATCCCATGTATGGAGAAAGAGGTACTCTGGAAAACTTCTAAAGATAAGAACTGAGAGTGGCAGGGAGATAACCCTTACCCACGACCATCCACTGTACCTGCTAAGGGGGATTATCTTCGAGGTTAATGCCAACACCCTAGAGGTTGGAGATTACATAGCTATTCCCAGTGGATACAGAGGTAAAAGTATTAGTAGCTACGGTACAGATGGGGATGTAATGGTAGAGAGTGTATACTCCTCCCCAGGTATCTCCTGGGATAGGGTAGTCTCTATTGAGGAGGTAAGGTATCAGGGTTATATCTACGATCTAACAGTTGTGGACAACCATACCTATATAGGGGGAAGTAACGGAGGTATCGTAGTCTCCAACTGTTCTGGAACTCTCCACGCAAACAGTGCAAGTGAGGCTATAACTAGGTTGATAAATCCACCTATGAATGTACCTAAGATTATGCTCACCTCCCTGGACTTTATTATAAACCAGCAGAGGATAAAGAGGAATAGAAAGACTATTAGAAGAATACTGGAAGTTATAGAGATTACAGGCTCTGGTGGAGAGATATCCAAAACTACACTCTTTACATACGACGGTATGGAGGATGCCATAAAGAAAACAGGTATCTGTATGTGGGAGGAGGAGGTCTGTAATATTGCAGGTATAACTAGGGAGGAGTTATTGGAGGATAGGAAAAATAGAATAGAGGTATTGAAGTATGCATACAAGAACAATATAAGGGATATCAAGAGGGTAGGAGAACTTATAATGAAATACCAGGAGAATCCAGATAAACTACTAAGGAGTATAGTGATTTAATTTTTTGTGGTGATTAAATGGCAGAAGTGGTAAAAAGGTTTTTTTCAAACTTCTTGGATGAAATAGTGTATCTTATTAGGGGACGAAGGAGGAGAAGAAAAAAAGTCTCCACCCTCCTAGTTGAAAAGGTACCTACTATTTACGATGAAGTTGAAGAGGAGTTAATATTTTACGATGTCTACGAGGGTACTGGAGAGGGACCTGGCAGAAGGATGGAGACAGAGGTAGACATTGACAAGATATTGGAGGAGTTAGAGGTAGAAGTCCTTAAAAGATACAGTAGAGAGATATCCTATCGTGTAGTACGTACAAAGTTCTTACCCTCTAAGATAGATTTTCAATACGCTGGTATCAAAGACGTCAATAAATACTTCTTAAAATTAACAGTTATTTCCCTACTTATAGGTTTTGCATACTTCCTATACTTCCTGGACAATCCACCTATGGCTATTGTAAGTGGGATAGTTGCAAGTACTGTTATATTTGTTCTAGGGGTGTTCTATCCAAAGATAAAGTTGCTGCTCTTCCGTGGAGAGATAAAGATGCAGATACTTGTAGCACTGTTAACCATGATATCACTGTTAAATGCTGGAATGTCTCTCCAGGAGGCTATTAAAAACATAGCAGATAGTCCAGAATTTGGTATCCCCTCTTTTGAATTTAGAAGTATTATAAAGGACATAGAAAGAGGTTACAGTTTAAAAGAGGCTCTTGAAAGGGCGAGGTTGAGGACAAAGGTACCTCTGATGAAAAAACTCTACACTCAACTTCTCATCTCCCTAAATAAGGGGGGAGCACAGCTACTTCTGAAAAACCTCTATAAGGACATACTGAGAGAGTCTATGTCCAAGATAGAATCCTCAAAGTTCCAGATAACTAATCTAGGTAACCTGGTATTTGGAGTTGGGGTGATACTACCCTTCTCAGGGATGATGCTCTCTGCACTCCAGGGGAATACTGGTCTCACCGGTGTAATCAACACTGTAGATTTAGTACTTACAAAGATAGCACCTGTTCTAGCCCTAGTCTTTGCAATATTTGTAAAGTTTAAAATCGAGTGAAAAAATGGCGGATATTGGGGAGATATTTCAAAGGATTATAAAACGCAATGTGATCTTACTGAGAAAAGCTGGATTTAGAAAAATTGATGAAAACAAATATCTCATGATACTGTTACTGGCTGTTGTAGTACCTATTGTAATGAAGTTTATAGTCCACCTCAATTTAAGAAGTGTTACTCTACTCATTGTTCTTTACGTCCTCTCAGTTCTTATGATACCTAAGGTAATCTACGAGTTGAAGATAGAGGAGTTTGAACGTAACCTACCTAAGGCCCTCTATGTAATGGTACTTTCCCTGGAGTCAGGACGTTCCATCGTTGATGCAATTCAGGAGGTTGTTGACAGTGGTATTAAGGAGGTAGATAAGGTCTTCTTAAAGATCATCTTACTAATAAAGGAGAGAAAGTTAAGTTTTGAGGAGGCAGTCTATATAGTTGCAAACAGTATGGATTCCCATATATTTAAATTAGTTGGAAGGCTCCTTATCGAGACTAGGAAGTATGGAGGGGAGTTAGCAGAGACTCTAACAACCCTTGCAAAAACCCTGGAGGATCTCCAGAACCTAAGGTCACAGCTCTTAAGTGTTACTGCAAACGGTCTTGCAGTGGGGCTTGTAATACTCTGTGGAGTAGTTCCTGCAACTGCAGGTATTATTGGAGGCTATCTCAATATAATATCAAGTTTGCTACCTAACGCCACCCCTGTAAAACCTGAAGAGATTGCAAAGTGTATGGAGGTTATCCAGATAGGTACTGGAATCTTTGGACTGTTGTTTACCATCCCACTATTTGGCTTAAAGGTTAGTAGGATGATAATAGGTTGTGCCCTATGTATGACCTTTGGTATGCTGGCCTTCTACGTTACACTGAATATGACTGGAATCCTCTTTAAGTAAAGAGTTGATCTCATTGTTTAACCTTATAATCCTCATTATTACAGGGTGGTTTATATCTTTACAACCAAGTCTTCTCTTGAATTTTTCCACTACAAAGTTTATATCCACCCTCCTAGTACCACTTATTAGGTTGTCACAGTGTGCCACAAGTTTCTCCTCCAGTGTCCTGGGGATGTAGTCCCTTGGTGGTAACCCTAACTTGACAGCCTCCTCCTTTGGTATACCTCCCCCAATATGTCTCTCCACTATGAGAGCCAATTCCTCACCTAAGTTGTGCTCCCTTACTATTCTCCCCCCTTCAACTCCATGTTTTATACCATGGGTTCTACTTCTCCCTATGTCATGGAGGAGGGCTCCAAATACTGCCAGGTCCAGGTCTATGTTATAACCTCTATTTTTTAACTTTGAAGCAAGTTCATAGGTGTAGAGGGATACTGCCAAAGAGTGCATAACTACATCTCTACTACAGAGCTTTGAAAGTAGGGAGTAGTACCTTCTAAATCTCCTGTTGTTGATGTAGGGGAATACCTTGGACACCTCTGGGATGTACTTCTCCTCTCCATTTAAGGCCCTGTATATCTTCTCTAAAATCTCCTCCATGGAAGTCACCTTGATAAGAGACTCTTTACAAACTCCTTCTTTTTAATGGCTTCCTTACAGGCCTCTTCTATCCTCCTCTTCATAAGTTCAAATTCCTCTCTATCAGGTTTCATCTTATCTACAACCTTCTTTACAGGGGTGTAGGGAGACTCCCTAAACCTTGGGAGGAGTGGTATTTTCCTATCCCCATCTACAATATAACTTCCCTCTCCCTCCTTCACCTCCCCTACAACCTTGGCACCAGTTTTCTTCTCAATCTCCTCTGCATACTCCTGGGGGGCTATTATCAACAAACTGTCTATGGAGACTCCCAAGGGATCTATATTCAACTTTTCCAGCATCTCTAGGACCTTGGGGTTAATAACGTCAAGGACCCTGTCCCTGTAGAACTCCAGGGAGACCTTGGCAGATCTTGAAATCTCGTAGGCATCCCCTCTCAACCCCCCATTTGTCACATCTGTCATAACATGGATGTACTTAAGTAGATCACTCTCCAATATCCTCTTACATGCCTTCAAGAAATCTATATTGAGGGTCTCATAGACCACGGAGAACATCCCATGGTATATGGCAGTTGTTGCTATAGTACCTCCTCCACTACCCCTGGTCATAAGTATCACATCTCCAACTTGAGCCCTCCTCCTTGCAGTGGGCATATCCTCCTTTATCACTCCAACAGCACCTACTGCACTTACCATCCTCTCCCCTAACACCATATCCCCACCTACCCTAAGGGTACTCCCTGCAACCAGTGGAACCCCTATACTCTCAGAAACTGCACATATTCCAGCTGTAAAATCTAGTATCTTGGATACGTCTCCGTCATCTGCCAGGTGGATGTCACTTAGAAGGGCAACAGGTTCTGCGCCCATAACGTATACATCCCTGAGACATGCCCTTGTCACATGGAAACCTGCGAGAAAGGGAAACTCACTTAGTCTGGAACGGGTACCGTCAATTGTAGCTACTATGTACTTACCTTTGGCCTCTACAACTCCACCGTCATCCTGATCCCTAGTATCTACAACTGTTCTCTGTCCTGTGCTCTCAACGATCTTCCCTATCTGTTGATGTAGGAAGAAGTCACCTTTTCCCCTACTACCTCCACCTATCTCCCCCATGGTAACTCCAGATCTCCTGTAGTCCAGGATATACTTTAACTTTGGATCTGCCAGATCTCTATAGGATTCTGCAGTTTTTACCTCCTTTAGAACTGCCTCAACAAATTCCCTGGCAAGTTCCCTGTCTATCTTTTTAAATTCCATAACTATCTTAACACCTTCCTCGATAATAACATCCTCAGGTATCTTCTTCCTTAGACTTCTCCTTACAAACTCCTCTATATCCATGGTATCACGTTATTATCCCTATAATAATCAAAA